>JACVCT010000132.1 GCA_016741895.1 Gemmatimonadaceae bacterium
AGCGTGTACGATGCGCTCGTGCGCATGGTGCAGGACTTCTCGCTGCGCTATCCGCTGGTGGACGGTCAGGGCAACTTCGGCTCCATGGACGGCGACGGCGCGGCCGCGTATCGCTACACCGAGGCGCGCCTCACGCGCATGGCCGTCGAGATGCTCAATGACATCGACCAGAACACGGTCGATTTTGCGCCCAACTTCGACGACCGCCTCGAAGAGCCGCGCGTGCTGCCCAGCGGGTTCCCGAACCTGCTGGTGAACGGCTCGGCCGGCATTGCCGTGGGCATGGCCACCAACATCCCGCCGCACAACCTCAAGGAAGTCGTGAGCGCCGTCGTGGCGCTCATCGACAACCCGGAGCTGGACGGGCCGGCCCTGCGCAAGTTCGTGAAGGGGCCGGACTTCCCGACCGGCGGCTACATCTACGGCCGCGCCGGCATTGCCGACTACCAGGACACGGGCCGCGGTCGCATCGTCATGCGCGCGCGCGCCGTCATCGAGGAGCGGGAGTCGAGCGGCAAGTCGCAGATCGTCGTCACCGAGGTGCCGTACCAGGTCAACAAGGCCAAGCTCGTGGCCGACATCGCCGAGCTGGTGCGCGAGCAGAAGCTCACGGGCATCAGCGCGCTGCGCGACGAATCCGACCGCGACGGCATCCGGGTGGTGGTGGAGCTCAAGCGCGACGCCATTCCGCGCGTGGTGCTCAACCAGCTGTACAAGCACACCGCCATGCAGAGCACCTTCGGTGTGATCATGCTGGCGCTGGTGCCCGATCCGAACACGCGGCAGCTCGTGCCCAAGGTGCTCACGCTCAAGCAGTGCCTCGAGCACTACATCGCGCACCGACATGAAGTCATCGTGCGGCGCACGCAGTTCCAGCTCGACAAGGCGCTGGAGCGCGAGCACATCCTCGAGGGCCTCAAGATCGCCGTCGACAACATCGACGAGGTCATCAAGCTCATTCGTGCCGCCGAGGACACGCCCACGGCCAGCGCGCAGCTGCAGTCGCGCTTCGGACTCTCCGAGCGGCAGGCCGAGGCCATTCTCAACATGCGCCTCGCCAAGCTCACCGGTCTCGAGCGCGACAAGCTCGAGGAGGAGCTGCGCGAAGTGCGCGCGGAGATCATCGAGCTGCGCGCCATTCTCGAGTCCAAGCCGCGCCGCATGGAGATCCTCAAGGGCGAGCTGCTCAAGCTGTCGGACACCTTCGGCGACGAACGCCGTACGGAGATCGTCAGCGACGAGGGCGAGTTCTCCATCGAGGATCTCATCGCCGAGGAGGAGATGGTCGTCACCATCTCCCACAAGGGCTACATCAAGCGCACGGCCGTGTCGCTCTACAAGCGGCAGGGACGCGGCGGGCGCGGCAAGAGCGGCGCCGACCTGCGCGAGGATGATTTCATCGAGCGGCTGTATGTGGCCAGCACGCACACCTACCTGCTCATCTTCACCGATGACGGGCGCTGCTTCTGGCTCAAGGTGCACGAGCTGCCGCAGCTGGGCCGGGCCACGCGTGGCAAGCCCATCGTCAACCTCATCAACGTCTCGCCGGACACGCGTATCCGCACCATCGTGCCGGTGCGTGAGTTCAGCGACACGGAGTTCCTGCTCTTCAGCACGCGCAACGGCACGGTCAAGAAGACGGCGCTGTCGCAGTACTCGAATCCGCGCAGCAACGGCATCAAGGCCATCAAGATCGAGGAAGGCGATGCCCTGATGGACGTGCAGGTGACCAGCGGCAACAACGATGTGGTGCTGGCCACCAAGCACGGTCTGTCGGTGCGCTTCCACGAAAGCGATGTGCGCGAGATGGGCCGCGACACCACGGGCGTCAAGGTCATCGAACTGCGCCCGGCTGACGAGGTGGTGGGCATGGTCGTCATCAAGCGTGAGGCCACGCTGCTCGTGGTCACCGAGCGCGGGCTCGGCAAGTGCAGCGAGGTGAGCGAGTACCGGGTGCAGAAGCGCGGCGGCAAGGGCATTCTCACGCTCAACCGCACGCCCAAGACCGGTGACGTGGTGGCGCTCATGGAAGTCGTGCCCGAGGACGAGCTCATGCTCATGACCCGGCAGGGCATCGCCATCCGCAGCAAGGTGAGCGAGATTCGCGTCACCGGCCGGGCGGCGCAGGGTGTCAAGCTCGTGTCGCTGGATGATCAGGATGTGGTGTCGGCCGTGGCCCGCGTCATTCCCGATGACAAGGATGACGGCGAGGGCGGGGCCGAGGACGCCAATGGCGGCGAGGCTGGCGCCGAGAACGGCGCGGAGAACGGCGGCGAGTAATCGCCGCCCACGGCACCACGGGTTGTAGCAGGATGGCAGTGGGGGAGGGCATTCCGCCCGCCCCCCGGGCTCTGGCGGAGAGGGGATGGCGACGTCGCGCATCCTGGTGGCTGACGATGACGAGGCAGTACTCGAATCCGTGACCTGGTTGCTCCAGGAGAACGGATACGACGTCGTGCCCGCCAACGGCGGCGCCGCCTGTCTCGAACAGCTCGAGAAAAAGTCGCCCGATCTGCTGCTGCTGGACATTCTCATGCCCGACGCCGACGGCTGTCAGCTTCTCGAGCGCATCAAGGGCAAAGAGCGCTGGCGGGCCCTGCCGGTGCTCATGCTGTCGGCGCAGCCGCCCGAAGAGGCGTCGGTGCGCTCGCTGGGGCTCGGGGCGGCCGATTTCATTCGCAAGCCGTATCGGCCCAAGGAACTGCTGGCCCGCGTGCAGGCCCAGCTTCGCATGGGCGCCCTGCTGCGCTCCACGCGCATGGCCCTGCTGCGCACCGAAGAAGCGCTGGTGCGCGCGCAGCAGGACGCGGACAGCCGCCGCAAGCTGGTGGACATTCTGCACGAGGTCACCGGTGACCTCTCGGTGTCCGAGCTCTTCCAGATCCTCGTGCGGCGTGCCGCCCGTGCGCTCGGTGTCTCGCACTGCAGTGTGGTGCTGGCGCGTCCGGGCGATCCGCAGGCCGTGGTGGTGGCGGCCTACGAGAATCCGGGCATCCAGCATCTCACGGTGCAGCTCGATCGCTATCCCGAGCTCAAGGCCGCCCTCGAAAGCGGGCAGCCGGTGCTGGTCGAGGATCTCGACACGCATCCGCTCTACGATGGCGTGCGTCATGTCTGGGGCATCGAGGGCATCGAGGTGCCCATCAAGTCGGTCATTGCGCTGCCCTTCTCCATCGACCGCGGACAGTATGGCGTGTTTCTCGTGCGCCGTCGCCGCGATCAGGAGCGCTTCTCGCCGGCCGATCTCGAGTTTGCGCAGGCGGTGGTCACGGCGGCCGTGGCCGTCATTCAGCGGGCCCAGATGGTCGAGAGCACCATGGCCGACAACGCGCGTCTCGAGCAGCTCGCGCAGACCGACCCGCTCACGCAGCTGCTCAACCGGCGTGCGCTCACCGAGCGCATCAACGCCGAAATGGAGCGCGCGCTGCGCTACGACAGCACCATGGCCCTGCTCATGATCGACCTCGATCACTTCAAGCAGGTCAACGACACCTACGGCCATCTGGTGGGTGACGATGTGCTGCGGGACGTGGCGCAGCTGCTGCATGACACCATCCGCACCAGCGACATTGTGGCACGCTACGGCGGCGAGGAATTCCTCGTGCTGCTGCCGGAAACCGACGACGAGGGCGCCGAGTCGTTTGCGGAGCGCATCCGGGCGGCGGTGGAAGGCCACGGCTTTGCCAGCGAGTCGCTGGGCACGCCGCTGCGCCTCACGGCTTCGGTGGGCGTGGCCGTCTTCCCGGCGGCGCGCATTGAAAGTGTGGAGGACCTGTTCTCCCGCGCCGACGCCGCGCTGTATCGTGCCAAGGCCGACGGCCGCAACTGCGTGCGGATGTAGTTAGCGCTCCGGTCAGCGCAGCTGCTGATGCTCCACCTTGGTGCAGCGGTCCTGCACCACCAGAATGCCGGCCCGGGCCAATGCCTCGGCGGCTTCCTCATTGGCGATGCCGAGCTGCATCCACACGGCCCGCGGGCGCGTGGCCAGAATCTCCTCCACGTGCTGCGCCACGTCGGGGGAGCGACGGAACAGCACCACGAGGTCAATGGGACCGTCGATGGTGTCGAGTGCGCGATGCACCGGCTCACCGAGAATTTCGGTGATGTCGGGGAAGTACACCGGGACCGGGATGATCTCGTAGCCGTGGGTCTGCAGGTACTGCGGCACGTAGTACGCCGGGCCACCGGCGATCTCCGGCTTGATGCCGATGACGGCCACCCGCTTCGCCTGCTTCAGCACCGAGGCAATGGCCTCGGGCTCCTCGATCAGGCGATCCCGCCACGACGCGTCACCACCTGTTAGCTTCTCATCCACTCCCAGTATCTCCACACGTGCCTCCACTCATCGGAGTCAGCTGATGCGTTTGCTCGTCCTCGGCGCGGGACTGCAAGGTACCGCGTGCGCGTTCGATCTGCTCAATGTCCGTACCGTCACCAAGGTGCTGCTGGCCGACGTGCGCGTCGGTCCGTTGCCCCCGTTTCTTGCGGCGCACGCCGGACCGCGCCTGGAGCAGCTGGCGCTCGACGTGCGCAGCGACGACGCCGTGCGCGCCGTGTTCGCACGCTGCGACGCCGTGCTCAGTGCCATCCCGTACTACTACAACGCCAACCTCGCCCGGCTTGCCGTGGAGATGGGCGTGCACTTCACCGATCTCGGTGGCAACACGGAAATCGTGCAGCAACAGAAGCAGCTCGATGCCGCGGCCCGCGCCAAGGGGGTGAGTGTGATCCCCGACACAGGGCTCGCACCGGGCATGGTCAACGTCATCGCCCAGCACGGCATCGACCAGTTCGACACGGTGGATCGGGTCAAGCTGTTCGTGGGCGGACTCCCGCAGGAACCCGAGCCACCGCTGGGCTACCAGATCGCGTATTCCATCGAGGGCATGGTGGATTATTACACCACGCCGTCGCTGGTCGTACGTGACGGCCGGCCCGCCCAGGTGCGCGCCTTGTCAGAGCGTGAGACGGTGCACTTTGGCGGTGACATTGGCGATCTGGAGGCCTTCCACACCGCCGGTGGGCTGAGCACGATGGTGTACCGGCACGCGGGCCGGATTCCCACCATGGAGTACAAGACGCTGCGCTACCCCGGGCACGCGCACATCATGGAAGCCATTCGTGATCTCGGCCTGCTGGACACGACAGCCGTGGACGTGAAGGGCCAGCAGGTCGTGCCGCGCGATGTGTTCGTGAAGGTGGCCGGCGATCACCTGCGCAAGGGCAAGCCGGACCTGGTTGCGCTGCGCGTGGAAGTGACTGGCACGAAGGACGGCAAGCACGGCACGCGCGCCTGGCAGGTCATCGATCGCTACGACGCCGCGCATGGCATATCCGCCATGATGCGGACGACCGGCTACACGCTGTCCATCACGGGGCAATTGCAGGCCGGCGGTGACATTGCACCGGGCGTGCATACGCCGGATGAGTGTGTGCCGGCGGAGCGGTATTTCGGGATGCTGGGGGAGAGAGGGATTGGGGTGAGGGAGGTGTGAGCGTGGGGAGCTCGACTCTCATTTCGCATGTCCCGTTTCTCACGTCGCAATTCTCGTTTCGCGATCCACAGCTCTGAGCCGTGCGCAGTGGGCTGTGGGTGACAGTGGTTCATGTGGCGGCATCGCGTTCTCCGATGCACCGGAGCCCGGGGGCCATTATCGCGCAGACCTCATGGATCGCGCGATCTGGCCGACAAACCACTCTCACCCACAGCCCACAGCGCACAGCCCACAGCAGCGGATGGCGAACCCCGACCCCGACCGCAGTTACGAGGTCCTGAACTCCCCAATCATCCCCCTCACCCGCACCGACGCCGTCTGCAGCACCTCCGCCGTCGCGCTCACTTCCTCCGCCGACGCCGAGGTCTCCTCCGTGCTCGCCGCGACCTCCTCCGCCGACGCGGCATGACTCTCCGCCGTGTCGCGCGCCGTCGTCAGCGCCTTCTGCACCGTCTGCAACGACTCCCGGTTGCTCTCCACGGCCTGCGTAACGCGCGCCGTGGCCGTTTCCACCTGCGACACCGCGTGCTCGATGCGCGCGAGCGCCGACCCGACCGCCTCGGCCACCGTCTCCACATCCCGCAGACGTGTCGCGCCGCTCTCCACGGCCGTCGACGCACTGGCAATCCGGCTCCGAATGCGCTTCACGTTGTCCGTGACCTGATTGGCGGCCGCCGCGCTCTGCTCGGCCAGCACGCGCACCTCCTGCGCCACCACCGCAAACCCGCGCCCGGCCTGGCCGGCACGTGCCGCCTCGATCGCCGCGTTGAGCGCCAGCAGGTTGGTCTGCGAGGCGATCTCCGAGATCACACTCACGAAGTCGTCAATCACGCTCGTCGCATCGCGCAGTGACATCATCTCCTGCCGCGACGCGGTCACCACTTCGCGGGCGCCGAGCAACGTATCCACGGCCACCTGCACCTGATCGCGCGCCGAGTTGGTGGTGCCGCGAATTTCCCGGCCCACACGATCGGTCTCTTCTGCCGCTTCCCCGATGGTCGCACCGGCCTCGGCCAGCGTCTTCACCGATTCGCTGGCATGATTGAGCGCCGAGAGCTGCATGACCGCACCGTGGGAGATATCCATGACGGCGGTGGTGACATGCTGCGTGGACGCGGCGGCGGCCTGCGCCGATGCCGACAACTCGCTCGACGCCAGCGTGACCTGATCAGCTTCTTCGCGCACACGCGACAACAGCAGGCGCAGCCGCTCACGGGCCTGCCGCATGGCATCGATGAGCTCCGCGTACTCACGCGCCACGGCGCTGCCCTGCGCTGATCCCGAGTTGCTGCTGTACGTCGTGTCGGGCGGTTCCCGCAGGTCACCCGCTCCGATGGCCATCATCTGGTTGCGCAGCGCCTCCAGCGGATGCGTGACGGCCCGCGAGGTGGAGAGCCCGAAGAAGGCCGCCACACCAAACGCCACCGCCACCACCATGGCCAGACTGGCCTCGGCGCGCGTGAGCTTCTCGCGCATGCGGTCCATGGAGCCCGAGGCGCCGTTGCGCGCGGACACGCGCAGCTGCTGCAGCGCCTTCTCGATGCTCTCGATGTCCTGCTGTGTGGCGCCCAGCACGCGGTCTGCCTCGGCTCCCTGATCGGTGGCCTGCCAGGCGCGGGTCACGGCAATGCGGACCTCAAGCGCACTTTGCAGGCGACCGATCTCCTCGAGATGCCGCCGCTCCTCGGCGTTCAGCATGCCCTGCTCGAGGGCCTCTTCGCGCAGGCGCTCGGCATCGGCGACGAGGTCGCGATAGGCCTGCTCGTCTTCGCTGCGGCCGGTGTTGAGATAGCGCAGACCGGCCACGAGTTCGCGCATGACCGTGTTGGTGGCGCGCTCGACGAACTCGGAGCGACTCGCCAGCTCACTCACCGTGCGTTCGGCATCGCGATTGGTGCTGGAAAGACCGTACCAGCCCAGCAATCCCGCCACGAGCAGCAGCGTGAGCGAGGTGCCAAAGCCGGCAATGAGGCGCGCGCGAATGGTGGACAGCAGGCGAAGACGCTTCACGGCGTGGAGTCTCCCGCACGGACCTGCGTGATGACCACCGAGCGACCCTTGATGTCGTGTTTGGTGTCGAAGGCGATGCGTCCGGCCACTCCGTCCACCGACGGCGCGCCGTTGCCGATCTTTTCGAGAGCCTGACGCAGCGACCCGCGCGTGCGCGCGCCGGCCGCCACCGTACGGCCAATCACCAGCGCGGCGTCGTACGAGAGCGCGGCAAACATGTCGGGATCCTGCTGATACTTGGCGCGATACTTGGGCAGGAACTCCATGGCTTCCTTGCTCGTCGCGCGCTCGGCGCGAAAGAAGGCCACGTAGCGCGCGCCCACCGCATCGGCGTCGCTGCTCATGGTTTCCGTGCCGTCACCGCCGACAAAGGGTGCGGTGACCTTGCGCGCCTTGAGCGCACGAATGAGCGCCAGCGCGTCCTCGCCATCACCCGGGAAGAGCACCACGTCGGGCTCGAGTTTGGCAATCAGCGCCGCATAGGCTTCCCACTCCACCACACCGCTCAGGTACGGGTCGCGCATGATCACGTCGCCAAACCCTTCGGAGAAGGTGCGGGCGAAGGTGGCTGACCAGTCGCGGCCATAGGAGTCATTGCGATACACGATGGCCGCGCGGCGCGCGCCCAGTGAGTCGAGCACCCAGCGGGCGGCGTCACGCGCGACTTCGGCGTCGCTGGGCGCGACGCGGAAGAACCAGGGACTGATGCCGGTCAGGCGCGGCGACGAGGCGGTGGGGGACACGGCCACCACCCCATTGACGCCCGCGTGCTCGGCGTCGGCGTAGATGGGCATGACCTCCACCGTGTTCCCGCTCTCCGGATGGCCGACCACGGCGATGACACTGGGGTCGTCGCGCAGTTGCTGGGCCACGCGCACGGCGGAGGTGGCGGCGGAGTCGGGCAGTCGTACCGTGAAACGCGCACCGCCGGCGCCGCCGGTCTCATTGAGTCGGGCCACGGCCATTTCCACGCCGCGCACGACCTGTTCGTAACCGGGACTGCCGGGAATGGCTCCGACGCCAATGGCGAGTCCGGTACCGGCTGCCGGGCCGCGGGTGCAGGCGAACAGGGCCAGCAGGGTGGTCACCGCGACCAGCTGGCGTGTTGCAATCTGGGGAGAAGGCAGGAGTCTCACGCAGCGTAGACGACCAGGGTCCGGGAGCGGAAACGGCCGCCTGCGCCAGCGTGGTTGGCATGCCTTGGCAATGAGCCATATCCTGCGTTTTCCTAGGTAAAAACCGGCAAAACCGCACATGACAGTTACTTTGTCATGCAAAAGTCAGGTCACCCCCGACGTTTTTGCCCGGAATTCCTTGCGGGGTCTGGAAGCGTCCGTTTAGCTTCGCTTTCGTAGTCCTACCCTCAGCTGCCAACCCGGTCGGGTCATCGCGAGAACCGATGCCTTCCAGGATGGCCGCCTCCAAACACTCCCTCAGGAACCGGCATGGTTGGCACGTTCCGCCCGCGGAGACTGGCTTCCGCCGCGCTGCTGGGCGCTCTGGCCCTCGGACTCGCTGCGTGTGGCGGCGAGTATCCGAATTCGACGTTCAATCACACCACCGACTTCAACGCGGATATCGACGCGTTGTGGGACAAGCTGCTCTTCTGGGGCACCATTGTCTTCATCGGTGTTGAAGCGGCGCTCGTGTACACGATCTTCCGCTTCCGCCAGCGCGCGGGAGCCGGCAAGCCGAAACAGGTACACGGCAACACGGCCCTGGAAATCACGTGGACGGCCATCCCTGCCGTCATCCTGATTTTCATCGCCATTCCCACGGTCCGCACGATCTTCAAGACCCAGGCCAAGGCGGCGCCCGACGCGCTGCAGGTCGAGGTCATTGGCCATCAGTGGTGGTGGGAGTTCAAGTACCCGCAGCTGGGCATCACCACGGCCAACGAGCTGTACCTGCCCAACGGCCGCACGGTCAGCTTCCAGCTCAAGACGATCGACGTGTTGCACTCCTTCTGGATTCCCCAGCTGGGTGGCAAGCGCGATCTGATCTCGAACCGCACCAACTACCTCTGGTTCACGCCCAACGCCGATCTGCCGTCTTCGGCGTGGAACGGCTTCTGCGCGGAATTCTGTGGTCCGTCCCACGCCAACATGCGTTTCCGCGTGTTCACGGTGACGCCGCAGGAGTTCGAGCAGTGGGCCGCGCATCAGAAGCAGAACGCCATCTTCCCTGCCGCAGCGCCGGCGCCGGCACTGCCCACGGGCACGGCTGCTGCGGGTGCTGCGCCGGCAGGTGGCACGCCGGTGGTGCTGGCCTCCAACACGGGCGCACAGCCTGCCGCACCGGCCCCTGTGGTCGACGCGCAGCCGGCCGTGCCGGTCTGGACCTTCCCCAAGGAGAAGGTCGAGGGCGAATTCAAGCACATCATCCCCACGGCCAAGCTGCCCACCACGATCTCGTTCGACGAGTCGCTGCTGGCGCAGGGTGATGCCGAGCGGGGACGGGACAAGTACAGCAAGTCCAGCTGCGTTGGCTGTCACGCCATCGGCGGCACGCCGTACAACATGGCCAACATCGGGCCGAATCTCACGCATGTCGGGTCGCGCTACACCATTGGCGCCGGCCTGTATCCCAACGATGCCAAGCATCTGGCCTACTGGATCAAGAGCGCGGGCCACATGAAGCCCGGCAGTCTCATGCCCACCATGGGCAAGGGGCTCACCGATCCAGTGCGCAAGATGGTCATCAACGTCGGTGGTCTCACCGACGCCGACATTGCGGACATCGTCGCGTACCTGCAGGCTCTCAAGTAATCCCGTCTCCGACCGACTGACCCAACGACACGATGGCAACCATCGCTGCCGCGCCCCCGTACACCCAGGCCAAGGCCGCACCCGCTGATACCGGGCTGTGGTCCTGGCTCACCACGGTGGACCACAAGCGCATCGGGGCGCTCTATCTCATCACCGGCCTGTTCTTCTTCGTGGTCGGTGGACTCGAAGCCGCCGTCATCCGTGCCCAGCTGGCCGTGCCGAACGCCAATGTCGTCTCGGCCGAGATGTACAACCAGCTGTTCACGATGCACGGCACGACGATGATCTTCCTCGCCGTCATGCCTCTTTCGGCGGCGTTCTTCAACTTCCTGATCCCGCTGCAGATCGGCGCGCGTGACGTGGCCTTCCCCCGTCTGAACGCCTTCTCGTACTGGATCTACCTGCTGGGCGGCATCTACATCACGGTGCCCATCTTCTTCTCGGTGGCGCCGGATGGCGGCTGGTTCGGCTATGCGCCGCTGAGCACGAAGGCGTACTCGCCGCAGATCAACATGGATTTCTGGGTTCTTGGCCTCCAGATCCTGGGCATCTCGTCGCTGGCCGCCGGCTTCAACTTCATCACCACGATCATCAACATGCGGGCGCCCGGCATGTCGCTCATGCGCATGCCGATCTTCACCTGGATGTCGTTCGTGGTGCAGTTCCTCGTGGTGCTGGCCTTCCCCGTCATCACCATCGCGCTCGTGTTCCTGCAGTTCGACCGCTTCTTCGGCACGAACTTCTACACGGTCGCCAAGGGTGCCGATCCGCTGCTCTGGCAGCATCTCTTCTGGTTCTTCGGCCACCCCGAGGTGTACATCCTCATTCTGCCAGCCTTCGGTCTGGTGTCCGAAGTGCTGCCGCCGTTTTCGCGCAACCCGCTGTTCGGGTACC
>JACVCT010000002.1 GCA_016741895.1 Gemmatimonadaceae bacterium
TTGCGCAGCGCGCGGGTGTATCCGGCCGTGCTGGGCCTGGCCTCGCTCGTCGCCACCTCGGTCATTCTGGCGGTGGTGGTGCCGCAGTTTGCGGCGCTGGTGGCCGATGCCGGTGGGCAACTGCCGTTCAGCACCCGCCTGCTGCTCGCTGCCAGCACGGCCTTCGTGCGTGGCGGCTGGCTGGTACTGCTGGCCGCCGCGGGGCTCGGGTTGTGGTGGTTTGCGCGTCCACGCAACGCGGAGCAGATCGAGCGTGATGCCGCCCGTTGGCTGCGTCTGCCCGTGCTGGGCGGTTATCTGCGTACGCGGGACGCGGCACGCTATCTCGACACCTTTGCCGTGGGACTGCGCGCCGGCGTTCCGCTGCTGCAGGCCATGCGGCTGGCCCGGGGCACCGTGCGCAACGCCGCCCTGCGCGCCGAGTTGGGAGCCGCCGAGCCCATGGTGCGCGACGGTGGGCGGGTGGCCGAGGCGCTGCGCCGCAGCCTGCCCCCTCTGGCACTCCGTTTGCTGGAAGCCGGGGAAGCCAGCGGCGCACTCGCCGAACTGAGTGAGCGCGCCGCCCTGGCGGCGCAGCAGGACAGCGAGCAGCAGGTCACCCGACTGGTGGCCCTGGTGGAGCCGGTCCTCATTCTCGGCTTCGGCGGTCTCGTGGGTCTGGTGGCCCTGGCGCTGCTGCAGGCCATCTACAGCGTTAACGCCGGGCTGACTTGATCGTCCATTGAGGTCAGTGGGCAAGGTCACCGATCGGCCAAGCTCAGGTGCCCTGCATCACGCTCAAACCGGGCACAGAACGTCACGAAGCGCCTGCGGTGAATTGACAGGCGCGCCTGCCAGTTGAACGATAGATCACGTTCAGCCCGAGCCATTTTGTCCTCAGCGCCAGCCGCCCAGCATGTCCACGCGTGACCGGGACTCCCACGTGACGCCGCGCCCCGCCAGCCGTCGCGATTTCTTCAAGCTGGGGGCCGGGGCATTGGCCACCGCCGCGGTGGCCTCGCCCAGCGCGACACTCATCGCGCAGCCGCCTCGCGGCGGCTCGCGTCCCTCACCCATTCCGCCCACCAGCAGCGGGGTGCAGGATGCGTCCCGGCAGTGGACCGATCCGCTGCTCCGCCTGGTGCGCCGGGTGACCATGGGGCTCGAGCCCAATGAAGTCGCCCTCGCCCGTCGCCTCGGTTACAACGGGTATCTCGATTACCAGCTGCGCGCGGCCTCCATCGACGATTCGGCGCTCGAGGCCACCATCGCGGCCCGGCTGCCCATGACACAGATGCCGGCGGCCACCCTGCGCACGCAGGACCAGAATCAGGTCATGAACGAGGTGGCGGACGCGTCCTGGTATCGGGCGGCCTTCGCCAAGGCGCAGCTGCGCGAGCGCATGGTGGAGTTCTGGACCGACCACTTCAACATCTCCATCGACACCGTCGGCTTCCTCAAGCTGGTGGATGACCGGGAAGTGATCCGGCCGCATGCGCTGGGGAACTTCGGCACGCTGCTCCGCGCCACGGCACACAGCGGCGCCATGCTGCGCTATCTCGACCAGAACACGAGCCGCACGCCCACGCCCAATCAGAACTACGCCCGCGAGATCATGGAGCTGCACACCATGGGCGCGGACGGCGGGTATTCCCAGAACGACGTGGCCGAGTTGTCGCGCATTCTCACGGGCTGGAGCATGGATGCCAACGGCACGTTCCGCTTCATTCGCTCGTATCACGACCGCAACGCCAAGACCTTCCTCGGACGCGCCTTCCCCGCCATGGCCACCACGGCCTCTGACGCGCAGATGAAGGCCGAGGGCGATACGGCCATCGACATGCTGCTCGCGCATCCGAGCACCGCGCGCTACGTGAGCTATCGCATGGCGCGCTGGCTGCTGGCTCACGAGCCGTCACCGGCGGTGGTCGAGGCCACGGCCGCGGCGTTCACGCGCACCAACGGGGACATTCCCACCATGGTGCGCACGATTCTGTCGAGCAAGAACCTCATGGCGGCGCCGGCCAAGTACAAGCGGCCGTTCCACCTGGCCATTTCCTCCATTCGCGCGCTGGGCAGCGATCTGAGCACGGTGCCCAACATCCGCGCCGTGCGGCAGCAGGCCGATCGCATGGGCATGCCGCTGTTCCGCTGGGCGCAGCCCGACGGGTATCCCGACACGGTGGCGTGGTGGAGCGGTCTCGTCATCACCCGCTGGTCGTATGCGCAGTATCTGTCGTCACTCAACTCGACGACGGTCATGCGCGTCAATCCGGCGCTCTTTCGTGTGCCCGACACACCCGAGGGTGTGATCGGCCAGATCGACGCGCGCTTCTTCAGCGGCGAGATGCCGGTGAGTCTGCGCACGGCGCTGCTGGGCTATCTGCGCGGCGGTACGTACAACGACACGCGCATTCGCGAAACGCTCTCGCTGGCCATGTCGGCGCAGGAGTATCAGTGGTACTGACCATTTCCCGCCGGATGAGCAGGCCCCGCTTCATCAGCATGATCACCCTTTGCGCGAGCCGGCCATGAGCCGAGACCTGAATCAGGACATGCGCGACGAACACGTCGCAGGCTGCGACGAGTATCACGCGCTCGCGCGTCGTGACTTCCTGCAGATCGCCACCGGCGTGGGCGTGGCCGCGCTGCTGCCGGCCTGGCTGCCGCAGGTGGTGCTGGCGCAGTCGTCCAACGGCTCGCGCGACATCATCGTGTCGATCTTCCTGAGCGGCGGCACCGACGGCATGTCGCTGGTGGCGCCCTTCGGCGATCCGGCCTACTACACTGGCCGACCCACCATTGCCATTCCGCGTCCCGACGCCGCAGGAACTGGCCCCAAGGGCGTGGCACTCGACGACTTCTTTGCCTTCTCGCCCGGCATGGCACCGCTCATGCCGGCGTACTCCACGGGTGATCTGCTGGTGGCACACGCCACGGGCTCGGTGGACACCTCGCGTTCGCACTTCGATGCGCAGCGTTACATGGAGGTGGGCAAGCCGCGCGATCCCAACATCGCGGGCGGCTGGCTGGGTCGGCACCTGGCCACCAGCACACCACTGCGCAGTGATGCGCCGCTGCGCGCGCTGGGCCTCACCTCGGGTCTGCCCCGCACGCTCGAAGGCGCACCGCGCACGCTGCCCATACCCAACCCGGCCAACTTCACCATTGGCGGCAGCGGCACCACAGCCAACGCGCGCACGCAGTGGCTGTCGCAAAATCATCAGACGGCGCCCGATCCGGTGGCAGCCAACGCGCTCGATTCCACCAACACCATCGCGCTGCTGCAGCAGATCAACTTCTCCGGCTATCGGCCGGCCAATGGCGCGGTGTATCCCACCTCGTCGTTCGGCAATGCCCTGCGCTCCACGGCCGCGCTCATCAAGGCCGATGTGGGGGTGGAAGCCATTCACGCCTTCAACGGTGGCTGGGACACGCACGCCACCCAGGGTCCGCTGCCCGGCCTCGACGGCGGCTTCATGCACAACAAGATGCTGGACCTGTCGCAGTCCCTGGCCGCCTTCCACGCCGATGTCATTCAGGGCACGACGTCCTACGGCGTCACCGTGGTCATCATCTCCGAGTTCGGGCGCAACGCGCGCGAGAACGGGGATCGCGGCACCGATCACGGCCGCGGCAACGTAGCCTTTGCGATGGGGCGCAAGATCAACGGCGGCCGGGTGCTCATCAACGGCTGGCCCGGTCTCGCGCGTGAGAACCTCGAAGCGGGACAGGACCTGCGCGTCACGCTCGATCACCGCGATCTACTGGCCGGAATCGGGCAGAACCGCCTGGCCAACCCCAATCCAAACCTGGACTTCCCCGACTACACCCCCCGCTTCCGGAACATCACCAAGCCCTGAGACCGGTGTGAGGCCGTTATAAGGCCGGGATGAGGCCGTTGCGCCAGCCCGGCCGCGTTGGCTAGGCTGCGGCATGAGGGGAATTTCTCAGAGTCTGTTGCCGAGTATTCGGAGGAGCCGCGGCCTCTGGGCCGCCAGTCTGCTTCTCGTCGTGGCGCTGGGCTGCCGTGACAAGCCCAGCGAGCCGGGCACGCCGCCACCCGCGGTGCGCATCGCCTCACTGACGGTGTCGCCGGCCGCCCTGGCCCTCGAGGCCGGCGGCCGCGCCACACTCAGCGTCGACGCGCGCGACAGCAGCGGCACGCGCATCACCTCACCCGCCATCACCTGGCGCAGCGACGCCCCGGCGGTGGCCTCGGTGAGCGCCAGTGGCGAGGTCCTCGCCGTGGCCCCCGGATCGGCGCGCATCACCGCAAATGCCGATGGCATCGGCGGCCCGCTGTCGGTGCTGGTGCCGGTCACCGTGTCGAGCACGTCACCGGGCATCACGCAGTGGCGCGCCACGCGCAGCACGGTGAGTGACGTGACCTTCCTCGGCATCTGGGACGACGGCGCCGGCAGCACCTACGCCGTGGGACAGAACGGTGGCCTGCTGCGCTCGCGGCAGGACGGCCCGTGGGAACGGGTGAACCTCGAGACCGAGGAGACACTCGTGGGCGTGTGGGGCGCCTCGCCCACAGACATCTGGCTCGTGGGCACCAATGGCTTGGTGCTGCGCGGCGACGGGCAGCGTTTCACCCGTGTGAACGCCGGCGTCACCAGCACTCTGCTCGAGGTGTGGGGACTGAGCGCCGACGAAGTGTACGTGAGCGGCGACCGCGGCACGGTGCTGCGCTGGGACGGCAGTCGCTTCACGCAGCTGCCCACGGGCGTGACCGACGAACTGTGGGGACTCTGGGGCGCGAACAGCACCACCATCTTTGCCGTGGGCAACAACGGCGCCCTGCTGCGCTGGAATGGCGCCCTGTGGCAGCGTCTCGCCTCGCCGGACAACACGCCCTACTTCGACGTATGGGGCACCAGCGCCGGCAATGTCATGGCGGTGGGCATCGATGGCACGATCGTGCGCTTCGACGGCGTGCAGTGGACGCGCATGAACACGCCGTCGCGCGCCAACCTGTTTGCCATTCGCGGCCGCGCCTTCGACGATGTGTACGCGGCCGGCAACAACGGCACCACCTGGCACTTCGACGGCAGCAGCTGGCGCGAGTTGTCGCTGGGCAACGGACAGAACCTGCGCACGATGACCATTCGTGGCGACGGCACGGTGCGTGTGGCCGGCTGGTACGGCACCATCGTGTCGCTGCGTGGCCGCGGCGCCGCAGCGCAGGTCACCGTCGATAACATGGATCCGCCGCTGCTGGGCGTGTGGAGTGCGCCGTCAGGACCGAGCTTTGCGGTGGGGCTGGGCGGCACGGTCTTCCGTCGCAATGCCACAGGCACGGGCTGGGCACTGGAGGCCGTGCCCTCGGGCAACGATCTCTATGCCATCAGCGGCAACTCGGCGGCGGACATCGTGGCCGTGGGCGACACCGGCACCATCCTGCGATACAACGGCAGTGCGTGGCGGCGCGATGAGCGGCCCACACAGGTGGTGCTGCGGGCGGCCTGGAGCGGCGGCGGGCAGCACGTGCTGGTCGGTGAACGCGGCACCATTCTGCGTTCGAGCGGACCGGCCTGGACGCCGCAGGCCAGCGGTACGCTGCGTTTCCTGCGCGCCGTCTGGGGCAGCGATCCGGCCAATGTGTTTGCCGTGGGTGACTCCGGCACCGTCCTGCGTTTCGACGGCGGACGATGGACGCCCATGGCCGTGCCCACGGGCAGCCGCCTGCGGGCCGTCTGGGGCAGCAGTGCCAACAGCGTGCTGGCGGTGGGCGACACCGGCACCGCCATGCTCTTCGACGGCAGCACCTGGCGCGCACTCTCGCCGCCAACCCGCCGCGACCTGCGCGCGGTCTGGGGCCGCAGCACCACGGAAGTGTATGTGGCCGGCGACTCGGGCACGGTGCTGCGCTACGATGGTGCCGGGTGGCGTCAGATCACCACGCCCTGGCGTCACATCGTGTATGCGCTCTTCGGACTGCCCAACGCGGGAGTGGCCGCCGTGGGCGATGGGGGCCGCGTGTATGAGGGCTCGCCCTGATCAGGCGGCGCCCTGAACACGTGAGGTCTTGAACGCCTCGAGCTGCGCGATGTGGTGATCGCCGTGCCAGGCGTACAGCGCGAGCAGCTGATCGACACTCATCTCGCCGTTTTCGGGATGCACGAAGCGCCGGGCAAAGGCGGCATCATCAAGCGATTGAAGCACGGCCACGAGCCGCGTCTGCACGGCCATGAAGAGCATCAGCGAGATGTGCGGCGACAACGCGCAGTCGGCCAGCGTCACCCAGGCGTCCTGATTGTAGGGCTTGATGGTGGGCCGGTCTTCCGTGATGGCCACCTTGAGCCGGATGAGGGCGTTGCTGTGACTGTCGGCCACGTGGTGCACGAGCTGCTGCGCGGTCCATCCGCCGGGCCGGTACGGCTGCTGCCAGTCCTCGTCCTCCAGACCATCCACGGCGGCCGCCAGCGCGGCGGCCTGATTGGCTAGACGCTGGATGTAGCCCGCGCGTTCGGACGAGGTATTGGGGACATCGATGGGCCGCCGCTCGTGGCGACCGATGGGGAAGCGCTGCAGCTCGGTGGCGTCGGTCATCCTCGAAATCTATCGAAAACCGCACGCCACCGAGATACCGGCCCCGTGTTGTCAGCTGGTGGCCTTGCCGCGCAGCATGCGATAGGCCAGCAGCAGGATGACAGCGCCCACCACTGCGGAGATCAGCCCTGCGCTCTCGCCAGCGCTGTACCAGCCCAGACTGCGACCCAGAAAGGTGCCCACCATCGCACCGGCAATGCCCAGCAGCATGGTGATGATGATGCCGCCCGGATCCTTGCCCGGCATGATGGCCTTGGCCAGGGCACCGGCAAGCAGTCCGATGAGCGCTGTCCATAACAGAGACATGGTGCGATCCTCCAGTTGGGGTCCCGTGGGGGGTGAGTGCCGCACCCTGAACCTGCAGCCGTGTCTTCCGTCGTGCCAGCACCGGACATAGCATTGCCTTGCCTCTCCTTCCCCTCCCCGTAGCGAGAACGACATGTCCCGCTTCCCGGCCGTCGCGCGGCCCTGCCGCCCCGGCTTGTCCATCCGTGCCGTCGCTGTAACGGCAATGCTGCTCGCTCCCCTCGCGGGCTGCAGCTCCAAACCACGCCCGCCTGCCGATGGCCGCTCGGCCGACGCCATTCGAGGCGCCGTAGCCGGCATGCGAGGCCAGGGCGCCGCCGCCAGCGCGCCCTCGGCCCCCTGGGTCGACCTGCTGGCCGACAGCACGCTCTCCGGCTGGCACAACTACAGCACGCAGGGCGCACCGGTGGTGGGCTGGACCCTCAGCAACGGCGAACTCGTGCGCAGCGGTCGTGGGGGTGATCTCACCACCAACCGCACTTACACCAATTTCGAGCTCGAACTCGAGTGGCAGGTGGGACCGGGCGGCAACAGTGGTGTCATCTACCGCATCGATCACAGCGGGGAACGCAGCTACATCACCGGCCCCGAAATGCAGATTCTCGACGATGCCGTACATGCCGACGGCAAGAATCCGCTCACCTCGGCGGGCGCCAACTACGCCCTGCACGCCGCGCCACGCGGCGTGGTGAAGCCCGCCGGTCAGTGGAACAGCGCGCGACTGCTCGTGCGCGGCAACCACGTGGAGCACTGGCTCAACGGCGTGAAGGTCGTGGAATACGAGCTGGGCTCCGCCGACTGGGAAGAGCGCCGGCGCAACAGCAAGTTCGCCAACGCGGCCCAGTACGGACGCGCGAGCAGCGGACACATCGCGCTGCAGGACCACGGGGATCGTGTGCTGTTCCGCAACGTGCGCATCCGGGAGCTGCCGTAAATGAGCACGCGTGTCCGTCTGTCGGTGATGATGTTCCTGCAGTACTTCGTATGGGGCGCGTGGTTCGTGACCATGGGCACCTACCTCGGCCAGACCCGCGGCTTCTCCGACACCAACATTGGCGCAGCCTACGGCGCCACGGCGCTGGCAGCCATCGTCTCGCCGTTCTTCATCGGCATCGTGGCCGATCGCTTCTTTGCATCGGAAAAGTTGCTGGCGGCGCTGCACCTGCTCGGCGGCGTGTTCATGTTCGCCATGGCCCAGCAGACGGAGTGGGGTGGGTTCTACCTCTTCCTGCTGGCCTACGCGTTCTGCTACATGCCCACGCTGTCGCTGACCAACTCCATCTCGTTTCATCACATCACCGATTCCGCCCGCGATTTCCCGCTCATCCGCGTACTGGGCACCATCGGCTGGATCGTGGCGGGCGTGGTGGTGGGCAAGGTGCTGCAGGCCGACAAGAGCAATGTGCCCATGCTGCTGGCCGCCGGCGGTTCCGTGGCGCTGGGGCTCTTCTCGCTGATGCTGCCCGCCACACCGCCCAAGGCGGCCGGCGCGCCATTCAGTGTGCGTGATGCGCTGGGACTCGATGCACTGCAGCTGCTCAAGCACAACGACTTCAAGATCTTCGTGCTGGGGTCGTTCCTGCTCTGCATTCCGCTGCAGTTCTACTACGCCTTCGCCAACCCCTATCTCAACGAGATCGGCGCACCCGATCCCGCCTTCATCCAGACCTTCGGGCAGATGAGCGAGATCGGCTTCATGCTGCTGCTGCCCTTCGCGCTGCGTCGCCTTGGCATCAAGTGGATCATGCTGGTGGGCATGCTGGCCTGGGCCCTGCGTTACTTCGCCTTCGGGTATGGTACGGGCAACGGCGCGCCGGTCATGTCGCTCGTGTACCTCGGCATCATCCTGCACGGCGTGTGCTACGACTTCTTCTTCGTGGCCGGGCAGATCTACACCGACGAACGTGCCGGCCCCAAGGTACGCGCGGCCGCCCAGGGCTTCCTCAACCTCGTCACCAACGGCTTCGGCTACTTCGTGGGCGCCTCGGTGTCGGGCGCCACGGTCAACAAGTACGCAGGCAAGCTGGCTGACGGCACGGTCACGCACGACTGGCTGCAGGTGTGGCAGACGGCGGCGATCTTCGCCCTCGCGGTGTTTGCGGTGTTCTTCTTCCTCTTCCGCCCCGCCCCCACACGTGCCACGTCGTGAATGGTGACGTGAATGGTGGCGCGAACGGTGACGTGAACGGCGTCGTGCATCCCGATGTGACCGACGTGCTGGTCGAGGCCTGCTGCGACTCGCTGGAGACGGCGCGTGAAGCGCAGGCGGCGGGCGCGCACCGCATTGAACTCTGTGGCCCGGGCGACGGCGGCAGCACGCCGTCGCACGGGCTCATGGCCCGCTGCCGCGTGGCAGTCTCCCTGCCCATTCATGTCATGATCCGGCCGCACACCAGCGGCTTCGTCTACACCAGCGACGACCTCGATGTGATGTGCGAGGACATCGAGCAGGCGCGGACGCTGGGCATGAACGGCGTCGTGGTGGGTCCGCTGCAGGAGGATGGTCGTGTGCATCGGGAGGCGCTGGAGCGGCTTGTGCGCGCCGCGTATCCCCTGCGTGTGGCCTTCCATCGCGCCTTCGACCGCACACCCGACGCCGCCGCGGCGCTGCGCACGCTGCAGCAGGCCGGGGTGGATCTCATCCTCACCTCGGGCCATGCCAGGACGGCGCTCGAGGGCGCCGCGGCACTGCGGCAGTTGCGGGCGCAGGCCGGGGCGTCACCTGTCATCCTTGCCGGCGGCAGCGTTCGCGGGGACAGCGTGGTGCCGCTGGTGGAGGCCAGTGGCGTGACCGAGGTGCATGTGCGGGGCACCAACCCGGTGTTTGTGCGTGACGTCGTGGCGGCGCTGGCCGCGCGCGCTCTCTGACCTGTGAATCCCGACATGATGTGCTCGCGCATGCTCACGAGACGGTTGACCGGGGTGCTGGCCCCGATGCTTATGGTCATCCTTGCGCTGCTGCACTTTGCGGCGCCGGCCGGCGCCCAGGCACCCGACCCTTCGGCCTACGCCATCATCCCGCGGCCCACCACGCTCGAGCCGCGAGCCGGCCGCTTTGTGCTGCGGGCGGGCACGGTGCTGCATGTCTCGCCGGCGTTCAGGCAGGTGGCATCACGCTTCGTGCGCGACATTGCCGACCCCACGGGCCATCTGCTCACCATCGCGCCGCGCCGCGCGGCCGCATCGGGCGGCATTCATCTGCAGCAGCTGCCCGGCCTGCCACGCGAGGGATATCGCCTCGATGTCACGCCCACGCGCGTGCTCATTCAGGCCAGCGACTCCGCCGGCGCCTTCTACGCGCTCGAGACAGTCAAGCAGCTGCTGCCGGCGGCCATTTATCGCGACGCCCCTTTGCCCGGCACGACCTGGTCGCTGCCGGCGGTGCGAATCGAGGACGCGCCGCGATTTGCCTGGCGCGGCGCACCCCTCGACGTGGCGCGTCATTTCAGCTCGCGCGAGTTCGTCAGGAAGTACATCGACCTGATGGCCCGCCACAAGCTCAATCGCTTTCACTGGCATCTCACCGACGACCAGGGCTGGCGCATCGAGATTGCACAGTATCCGCGCCTCACGGCCATGGGGGCCTGCCGTGAGCAGACCATGGTACCGCCGTATCAGTCGGACCCGGCCAAACGTGTGTTCGACGGCAGGCCGCACTGCGGGTTCTACACGCAGGAGGACATCCGCGAGGTGGTGGCCTACGCCGCCGAGCGCATGATCACCGTGGTGCCCGAGATCGAGATGCCGGGGCATGTGCAGGCCGCCGTGCACGCCTACCCCGAATTGTCCAGCCGCCCGGACTCGGCGCCCGGCGTGATGCAGATCTGGGGCGTCAGTCCGTTCATTCTCAACCCCACAGACGCCAGCGTGCAGTTCATGCAGAACGTGCTGCGTGAAGTGCTCACGCTGTTTCCCTCCCCCTGGATTCACATCGGCGGCGACGAGGCCACAAAGGAACAGTGGAAGGCCAATCCCGACATCCAGGCCCGCATCCGATCGCTGGGACTCAAGGACGAGCACGAGATGCAGAGCTGGTTCATCAGGCAGATGGACAGCTTCCTCACGGCGCAGGGCCGTCGCATGATCGGCTGGGATGAGATTCTCGAAGGGGGACTCGCGCCCAACGCCACGGTCATGAGCTGGCGGGGCATGGCGGGCGGCATCACGGCGGCCAAAGCCGGTCACGATGTGGTGATGGCCCCGGGCAGTCACACCTACTTCGATCACTACCAGTCGCGTGACCGGGCGCGCGAACCGCATGCCATCGGCGGCTTCACACCCATTGACTCGGTGTATGCCTTCGAGCCGGTGCCGGCCGCACTCACGGACGCCGAGGCGCGCCATGTACTGGGCGCCCAGGCCCAGCTCTGGACGGAGTACATCCCGAGCACGCGCCACGCCGAATACATGGCCTATCCGCGCCTCGTGGCACTGGCCGAGGTGCTGTGGACCCCACGGCCGCTCCGCGACTATGCACACTTTCGTGCCCGTCTCGTGCCGCATCTCGCGCGGCTCGATGCCCTCGACGTGAACTATCGCCGGCTCGACCCGCAGTAACTCTCTCGGCTGCCATGCACGCCGCTCCCACTGATCACCACGCTCCCCTGCTCCCCCCGCCGCCTGTCAACGCGCCCGTGCGCACGGGCCGCGGTGCCACCGGTCGCACCTTTGTCGTTGGCGCACTCGCTGGAGCGCTGCTCGGCGTTGCCGGCGTCGTCGTGGGCAAGGCCCTTGCGGGCGACTGGATAGCCGCCCGTCTGGCTCTGGCGCCGGCCGGCATGGCCATACGCTGGGCGATTGCGCTGGTCGCCATGTTTGGCGCCGTCCTCGTGCACGAACTCGGGCACATCGTGGGCGGCCTCTCGCAGGGCTTCCGCTTCATGCTGCTGGTGGTGGGGCCGTTCAAGCTCGCGCGCAAGGACGAACACGCCCCCGTTCGCCTGAGCCTCAACACCTCGCTCGAACTGGCCGGCGGCATTGCGGCCTGCATTCCGCAGGGTGAGCATGCTCTGGTGCAGCGCACCAAGTGGATGGTGCTGGGCGGCCCGCTGGCGAGTGTGCTGCTGGCCCTCGTGTGCGGCATGCTGCTCACATTCACGGCGCCCGCCTCGTGGAGCGCGCTCGTGCTCATGACCGGCGCCGTCAGCGCTGCACTCGCCGTGGTGACGCTGATTCCCATGCGCAACGGCAACTTCGTCACGGACGGCAAGCGCTTCCTGCAACTGCATCGTGAAGGCCCCGAGGCGCGCCGCGATGCCGCGCAGCTGGCCATCACCGTGCGCCTGCAGTCGGGCACGCGGGTGGATGACGTGCCTCGCGAACAGATTGCGGCCCTGCTCGAGCCCAGCGACGGCTCCATCATGGAGTTCCTCGGGCGCACCACGGCCTACACCTGGTTGCTTGGCCAGGGCCGTGTCAGCGAAGCGCGCGCGCAGCTCGATCGGGCCGTGGCACTCGGCGGCGGACTTCCGCTCAACCTTTCCACCTTCATTGCGGCAGAAGAAGCCTTCGTGCTGGCGTGGTTTGATCGCAACGCCGACGCCGCGCGCGCACGCATTGCCCCGC
Organism: Gemmatimonadaceae bacterium; assembly: GCA_016741895.1. Classification (GTDB taxonomy): domain Bacteria; phylum Gemmatimonadota; class Gemmatimonadetes; order Gemmatimonadales; family Gemmatimonadaceae; genus Gemmatimonas. Next base: position 12,409 of record JACVCT010000002.1, read on the forward strand.
ACGAGAAAGTCCTGCGTGCCGTGCTGCCACCGCACGATCAGGCCCGTCTGGACGCGGCACTGGCGGCAGCGGCAGGTGACCGGCAGGCGGCGCAGGCCAAGGTGGACGCGGCCCTGGACGCGCTGCGCGCGCAGTCCGCTCCCAGTGGCAGCACTCAATGGACAAAGGACCGCCTGCAGGAAATGCAGGCGGTCCTCTCGGCGGCGTAGCTCAGCGCGGGCCGGTCAGGGTTTGCCTCAGGGCTTCCAGGTCCCCTGCCCGACCTGCGGCACGAACTTGTCCACGCCGTTCTCCTTGTACTCGAGCGTCTTGCCCAACTCGGCGCTCTTGTACGCATGCATGAGAATGCGCACCACATCCAGTCCATCGTGCCAGGTGAGCAGTGGCTTCTCCTTGCCGAGGAAGGCCCGCACGAAGTGATTGTCCTCGGCTTCGTAGCCGTAGGCAATGGCCTCGTTCACCACGACCGGCATCTGGCCCTGCTCGGCCATCTGCTTCTCAACGATGTCCTCGCCGCTCTTGCCACGTACGGCGCGCGAGAAGAAGAGATCGAGGCCCGACTCGAGCGTGTTCCACTTCATCGAGTACTCAGGACCCAGCAGCTCGGCGCTCAGGCGCAGGCCCGGGCCCACAAAACTCCACGACGTGGTGGCTTCACCAATGGCGAGCTGCCCCTCGGGCGTCTCGAACTCGATGTGCACGCTGGCAAAGTCTTCCGACGGCGCCTTGAGGTAGTCCACGCCCATGTCCTTCTTGAGCTGCGCCGCATAGGCCTTGCGCGTCCACTTGAGTGAAGCGATGTGGCCCGTGATACGCTTGACCTTGAGCGTGGACAGCGCCTCGCCCGGCGGCGTGAGCAGCTGGCGCACGACAAGGGCCGAGTGACACATCATGTCATTGAGCACGCCGCCGCCCTGCTGCACGCCGTTCCAGAACCACGGCCCGTGCGGACCGCTGTGCTCCTCGGCCGCACGCGCGAGATATGGACGGCCCGTCGTGGCCGCACCGCGCTTCCAGATGAGGTTGTGTCCCACCGCCACCTGCGGCGAGAAATATTGATTCTCGAGATAGCCGTGCATGATGCCGGCCTTCTCCACCAGCTTGAGAATGTGCTTGGCCTCGGCCACCGTGCGTCCCAGCGGCTTCTCGCAGGCAATGCCCTTGAGCGTGCCGCGGCCGGTCAGCACCGCATCGACGATTTCTTCGACGTTCTCGATGCGTGCGTGATTGGGGCCGTTGAGCCAGATGGCGTCGATGGCCGGATCGGCCACCATGTCGCCAATGGTCTTGTAGGCCTTGCAGGCGCCCACGTCGAGTTCACGCGCGTAGCGTGCGGCCGCGGCGGCGTTCCTGGCATTGGGGCTCCAGACACCCAGCACATCGGCGTCGCGAACGTAGCGGAAGCCCTGCATGTGAAAGCGGGCGTTGAAGCCGGACCCGATGAATCCGACGCCGAGGCGGGAAGCGGTCATGACGGAAGGCGTTGTTCGTGGAGGCAGATCGCGTGAAACACCGGTGTAACACGACGAACTTACTGCGTGGTGCGACGCCGTGCATCTTCTCGGTCGGCGTCGGCAGCATTCTCAATACACGTCGAGATCGCGGGCAATGCGCAGCGGCCCGCGGTAGCCACCGCGTCGCACACCAGCCACCAGTTCGTCGTCGGTGCCACCCATGCGCACGATGTGGCTGAGCACCACCAGCTTCACGCCGGCTGCGGCGGCCAGCGCACCCACTTCGCGGTCGCTGGTGACCACGCTGCGCATGTAGCGTGGCCACTCCTCACCGCCCGGGCGGTTCTCGGGCACCAGACGCACCTCGGGGTAGGTCTCATGCACCAGCACATCCGCGTTCCTGGCCGCGGCTTCAAGGGCTGCGCTGGGCGCAGCGTCGCCGGACAGCAGCACGCGGCGTGTGGGGGTCTCGATGAGATAGCCAAAGGCCGACTTCCACTCGCCGTGCGGCACGGGAATGGCCGTCACACGCAGGCCCAGCGAGTCGTAGACCAGGCCACCGGCGGAATCGATGGGCTGCACCTTCACGCGCTCGCCGCCCCGCTGTCCGCGCTCGAGCCCATCGGTGCGCACCGCAATGTCCTCCTGCCACGCCGACAGAATGCCCTGCGCCAGACGTTCGGTGCCCTGCGGCCCATGCACGTTCATGGGCGTGCGACGGCCCATCACCCAAGTGGTGAGCAGCACATCGGGCAGGCCCAGCGTGTGGTCGCTGTGCAGATGCGTGAGAAACACGCCGGCAAAGCCATCGATGGGCAGACCGGCAGCCGCCACGCGGCGCATGACACCGGCGCCGGCATCAAAGAGCAACACCTGTCCGCGATACTCGAAGGCATAGGCCGGTCCCGCGCGCTCGGGGTCGGGCACCGGCATGCCGGAGCCCAGCACGATCAGGCAGCCGGCCTCGCGCTGTGCAGCCGTGCAGACATGCGTGCCGGTAAAGCGACGCTGCGCCTCGAGCGGCGCGGCGGCAGCGAGGCCCGCAGTCAGCAGCAGAGCCAGCGCAGCCCGAGTGGTGAACCCCACCGTCACACCAGGCATGACCAGATCACCGCTCTACCACAGCCCGGCCTTGCCACGCACCGACTCGATGAGCGCCTGCGGATCGTAGCCCACGCCCTGGCGGAAGACCCACTGCACGTTGCGCACGGCCGCAATGTCGGCCGCCGGATTGCCATCGAGGACCACGAGGTCGGCCAGCTTGCCCACCTCGAGAGAACCGGTGAGCGCGCCGCGACCCAGATAGGTGGCGCCATTCAGCGTGCCGATGCGCAGCGCCTCAAGCGGGGTGAAGCCCGCTTCCACGAGCAGTTCCAGCGCACGCTGATTGGAGAAGCCCGGTACGAGACCTCCGCCGCCGGTGGGGTCGGTGCCGACGATGAGCGTGCCACCCGCCTGCACAAAGGCGCGCTCGAAGGCCATGCCCTTGGGGAAGGCCCGCGCATAGGGCGACTGGGTATTGCGCTGTGTGGCCGCGTAGCGTCGTTCGTAGTCTTCGCGCAGCGTGGGCAGCAGCACATCGAGTCCGCGCGGCATGGGCCGGCCCGGCGTGAAGGTCTCGAAGATGGCCAGGGTGCTGGTCACCGCCACACGCTTCTCAACGAGATGCCGGAACAGCGCCTGCACGTCACTGCTTGAGGGGTCGAGCGAAGCCATGGACTGTGTGGCCGCGCCGCCGCGGGCCATGCAGCGGTCGGGCGTCTTGCCGGGCACGAAGTCGTTCATGGCAAAAAAACCATGCTCGAGATCATCGATGCCCGCGTCGGCCGCCTCGCGGTAGGTCACGCTGCACAAGTGCCCCGTGATCTTGAGCCCGCGGGCGTGCGCCTCACGCGCCGACACGCGCAGCGCGTCTCGCGAGATGTTCATGTAGGCCTTGAACGACGTGGCGCCCTGATCGGCCCAGTACGCCACCAGCTGTTTGGCGTGTGTGGTATCACGCAGCGGCACGACCTGATTGAAGCCCATGCCGGGGCCTTCGAGGTAGGGCGCGGTGGCATCGATGAACGGTCCCGGTTTCTCGCCGCGCGCGATGGCCTGCGCCACGAGAATTTCCGCCAACCCGTTCATGTTGCCGCCGGTGCGCATGCTGGTCACACCGCCCGCCAGATACAGTCGCGAGAAGCTCTCGGTGAGATTGGCGTAGGTACCCGCTCCCACCGGGTAGTAGAGGTGCTCGTGCACCATGACGAGGCCGGGGATGACCGACTTGCCGCTGAGGTCGAGCACCTGCGCACCGGCCGGCACGCTCACACCGGCAGAGGGCCCCAGCGCCGCAATGCGGCCATCACGCACGATGATGGTATGCGCCTCGCGTGGCGCCGCGCCCGTGCCGTCAATGACGCGCACGTTGGTGAGCGCGAGCACGGCCGTATCGAAGCGCACATAGCTGCGCGTCGACGGACCCACCGGCGCGCGCTGCGCCTCCACATGCCGAGCACTCAGCCCTGAGCACGCCAGGGCCAGAACGGCGCTCAGCGCCCACGCCGACCGCGCGCTCACAGGCGCGCTCACAGAGCCTTGAGCGCCGCCGCGCTGGCCGTGATGGACGCGATGGGATCGGTCGGGTTGTCGTGTTCGATGAACCAGTGCCTGAGCCCCTGACGTCGCCCTGTGGCAATGAGCGACTTGAAGTCGATGGTGCCCTTCCCCACGTCAAGCATCACGCGTTCCGGCGGCGGGCCGGCGTCCTTCACGTGCACGGCCACCACACGTCCGGCGAACCGATTCATGAGCGCCATGGGGTCCTGGCCGGCTTTCACCGCCCAGTAGAGATCGAGCTCCAGCTTGACCAGCGACGCATCGGTTTCGCTGGTGAGCACGTCGTAGCCCGTCGTGCCATCCACGGCGGCAAACTCGTAGTCGTGGTTGTGATAGCCAAACTCGAGCCCTGCCGCCCTGGCCTTTTCACCCGCCGTGTTGAGCCGCGCCGCCAGCCGCTGCCAGTTGGCGCGGGACCCGCGATACTCCATGCTCGACGAGGGCACAATGACCAGCTTGTGCCCGATGGCCTGTGCCCGTTCGAACACCGGGCCCCAGGCGTCGTCCGTGCGCGGCAGGCCTTCATGCGCCGCCGGCGCCGTCAGACCATGGCGCGTGAGGACCTCACGCCACCAGGCGCCATCCTTGCCGAAGGGGTTGAAGAACTCCACTTCGCTGATGCCTGCCTTGGCCACCGCTGCGATCGTGCCCTCGATATCCTTGGTGAGCGCGGCACGCACCGTGTAGAGCTGCAAGCCGATGCGATCGAGACGCGCGCCCGGATACGCATTCGCATGCGCCGTCGAATGCGCCGACCGCTTGGCGGCACGGGCCAGCGACGGCAGCAGTGCGCCACCACCGATGCCCGCGGCCAGCAGACCCAGCACCTGGCGTCGTGTCCAGCCCTCGGGGCTCATGTCATCACGGCGCGAGGGGTCGGACGTGAACGGCGGCTTGTGCGACATGGTCAGGCTTCTCCTCCGGCCAGTCGGGCGAGTGCCTCGCCCGTGACCCGGTAGACGGTCCACTCATCCTGCGGCCGCGCGCCGAGCGCGGTGTAGAATCCGATGGCATCCACGTTCCAGTCCAGCACCGACCACTCGAGACGCCCGCAGCCGCGCGCCACCGCCAGCTGCGCGAGATGCTGCAGCAGGGCCTTGCCGATGCCGTGCCCACGCAGTGCCGGTCGCACGAACAGGTCTTCGAGGTAGATGCCGGGACGCGCGAGAAAGGTGCTGTAGTTGTGAAAGAACAGCGCAAACCCGGCCACCTCACCGTCCCACTCGGCCAGCACCACCTCGGCGTATGGCCGTTCGCCAAACAGTGTGGCCTGCAGCGCCGCATCGCTGGCCTGGCACTCATGCCGCAGCTTCTCGTACTCGGCGAGCCCTTCGATGAGCTCGCGAATGACCGGCACATCGGCCGCCGTCGCGCCGCGCAGTCTGAGCCGCCCGTTCGCAGAGGCCGTCACGGTGTGGCTCCCGGCGTGGCTCCCGGCGTGGCTCCTGGCGTGGCTCCTGGCAGTGCGCGATGCGTCCATTGTCCGCCGCGCCGCAGCGTGGACTCAAACTGCTTCGTGCGCACGCGCACCTCACTGGCCACGTTCACACCGCGGCGCGCTGCAATGAGTTCGCTGATGAGCGGCACACGCTCCTCGCTGCTGTCAATCGTCCACGGCGCGCCGGCCACCGGCGCCGTGAGGGAGCGCACGGGCGGCGTGCGACTGGCATGTCCCAACTCGGCGCTGCCGTCGGCCTTCATCTGGATGAGCGAATCCCCACCCACCACCGGACGACTCGAGGCGCCCAGCACCGGCAGGAACCACACCTCACTGTAGCCCTCATACAGCAGCGCCACCGGCATGAGACTGGCCACTCCACGTCCCGGACGCGGCGCCGAGAGCCCACGCGCCATCGCGCGCGCCACTGCGGCCACGGCCTGGGTGTCGATGCGCTCGCGCACCGCCACGCCGGCGCCGCGCAGGGCCCACTGCCGCTGCACCTTCACGTTCGCGCTGCCCGACGGCTGTTGCGTGAACTCCACCAGCGCGCCGCGCCACTCGTTGCCCTGCGGCACGCAGGCCACGCTCCAGGAGGGCGACATCTCACCCAATGCCCCACTGCGCGCGGCCTGCACAGTCTCCTGGTGGCACTGCATGTACTGCAGCGCACCGCGCGCACGCAGATCCCGCTCACCAAACAGCCCTTCAAAGGTGGTCGGGACAGGCAAGGCCTTGGGCATGGGCGGTTGCGCACCTTGCGCCCGCGCTTGCGAAAAGGCAGCAGTCAGCAGAAGCAGCGGAGCGAACACCACGGACAACGGCAGGCGGGACTTGGGCACAGGCTGAGCACAGGCTGGAGGAAACGAACACCTGCTGCAATCTACTGCGATACACCCAGCCCATGGGTGACGTAGCGGCCCGAGAGCGGGCACGAATCCGCTCATGCTGCGGTCTTGCCTTCGGCTTCGATTCAGCTGGAACCAATCGAGCACATGGAAGACTTCTTTTCGGTTGTGGCTGCCGATCGGGACACCAACGCCTGCGCTGCCAAGTTCGACTTCGCGTACACCGTCCACCATGGCTCGTGAAAAGGAGGGGAAGGTGCGGAAGGAGTTGGTGACGCTCTTGATGTGTGGGCTCAGCCTTTCGTGCCCGAGCGCCGGCGCGCAGAGCGTTCCGTTGGCCGAACTGGAGGCGCGCGACCTTATTCGCCTCGCAGATCAGCCACCCGGGACTGGGCTCCCACCAGACTGGCGGCAGCGGGCGGTTCGTGGCCAGAAGCTCCCATCCTCAGCGATCGAAGATGGTCAAGACGACCGGGTGTGGGTAGTGTCTGGTACAGGCACGGCTGGATGGTTTGCGTTTGACCGTCGGGATGCCCCGATCTCAAGCAACGCCATCTTGATTCTCTCGAGCAGACTTGCTCAAGTCCCTACTGAAAGCGACCTCACCGTGCCTGAGCTGAGCGACTCTGCGCTACGGTTGTTCGTCATCTTCGAATCACAACGCGCGTGGTTGAGTCGGCCTCGCATGATCATGTATTCGTTCGGACGCTTGGGTCGTGATGACCCGGTCGCCAAACCACAAAAGGCACTGTGTGACATCCGTATTCCCCGTGGCGCATCCAGGGCGTGGAGTCTTGACGCCTTGCGGCCTGGCCAAGACGCCATCCGGCTCTTCGATTGGACGCCGCAAAAAATCCAAGCAGTTGGCATTCTACTTGACAGCGACCAGACGCGAAGTTTTGCACGGGCTGATTTTCGGACCCTGATGGCCGTCCAACGCCGCGCTCAATAACTGCATCGCCGTGAGCCCGAGGGCTGTTGAGACTACGGCGCTCCCCAGCCTCGCTCCGTCGCATCTCGCAAGGCGCGCAGGGCCGCAGCCCCAATACGCCCCTCAAGTTGCGCCTCCATGTCACGCAGTATCGAGCGCCCCGCGGTAGCCAGCGTCTCCCCGCGCTCTGTCATGCGGATAATTTTCTGATTTCGCGCGTTGGGGTCATCATCCAGAGTCAAAAATCCCGAGGACTGTAACTCCTTCAATGTTCTATACACGGCCTGCCGCGAGATGCCCATGCGCGACGCGAGACCCGACGCATGTGTGCTGCCGCATTCGAGGTGAGCAAAAAGGAGCACCTGTGGGGCAGAAATCGTGCCGAAACCGATTGCCGCAAGCCTTTCCAAGGCGCCACGGACGAACCACTCGGTGCCGGTTTGCAGCAAGGCAATCATGGGCGCTTGAGGATCCGTGCGCATCGGCCCTTTCGTAAACTTAGTTGACAAGATACGTTCCCTGTGGGTTCGGTTGTCAACACAGTTTACAAGAGAGACGTTCCATGATCACCCTGAGAGCCCTGCTGCGTCTCAACGCGGCCTCCTGCCTGGTTTTCGGCAGTTTGTTTGTCGGAGGCAGCCACCAGGTTGCGGCGTTCCTAGGGTCCATGTCGCCGCTCGTCGTGTTCGGCATAGGTCTCGGACTAGTGGGGAACGGCCTGCACCTCGCGCTGGCATCGACTCGGCCAGTACTGCGAGCAGCAGAGATCCTGTGGTTCTCCATCGGCGACCTCGCCTGGTGGTCAGCTACGGCCGCGATTCTTGGTGCTGGCCTCTGGGTAGACACAACCACAGGCATGCTGGCGGCGGCCTCGGTTTCCGTCATTGTATCCGGTCTCGGCCTTGCGCAGTTGTTCGAGTTGGGGCGCGAACGGCGTCGGTCACCGATGCGGATTACTGGCGATCCATCAGGCGCTCATGGATGGCGCTTCCGACGTGGGTGAAACTATGGCTTACCGCGTTGAATCTCGCATTCCTCGCAACCCTTGCAGCGCCCGCTCCACTTGCTCGGGTCACCGTGGTGTCCTATCTGGCCAGTGGTCCCTTGCTGCTTGCGTTTGTGTTCCAGGCAGGCGGCCTGACGCGTGTCACCGGCATCGGGCACTTGGTCGCATACCCGCCAATGCTGTATTGGCTGGCGGTGTCGCGAGATACCTGGCGAGACTCGCTGTCGATTACCGGCCTGTTTGTCGTTGTGGTAATCTGCCTTGCGTTCGATGCATACGACCTTGTCCGATGGCTTCGGGGCGATCGCAAAGTCATCGGCCGTACCTAGTGGCAGGAGGCGCCGACCAAACGGGCGTTATCGGAAAAGCCAGAACCACGCTGCAAAGAGCGTCCGGGCGCGTGAGGTGAACGCTCGCTTGCGCCACGCGTCGGCAGCGCGCCGGAATATTTCGGACTGCGTAGGGTAGGGATGGATCGTCTTGCCGAGGGCACCCAGACCTACCCCTTGGGTGATGGCGACCGACATCTCGCCGATCATCTCGCCCGCATGTGACGCAACCAGCGTTGCCCCGAGGATCCGGTCGCTACCGGTGGCGAGGTGTACCTTGAGGAAGCCGTGAGCGTCGCCGTCCAGGCGCGCTCGATCGTTGTCGTCAAGATCCACTCGGATGGTGTCGATCGTCTGACCGGCGGCGGCGGCCTCCTCTACAGTCAATCCCACGTGCGCCACCTCGGGGTCGGTATACGTGACCCGCGGCACCACCAACGCGCTCACGCGACCGCCGCCGATTCCGAAGAACAACGCGTTCGCCACGACGAGCCGTGCCTGCGCATCGGCCATGTGCGTGAACTGGAGTCGCGACGACACATCACCGATGGCATACACGCGGGGATTCGTGGTACGAAGCCGATCGTCGACCGTCACGCCCTGCCGAGTGTACAGCACCTCTGCGGCTTCGAGGTTCAGACCCTCCACATTCGGTGTCCGTCCGGTCGCGACGAGTAGGCTGTCGGCATCGAGCCGCAACTCGGCCCCTTTGCCCATCACATCCACCGTGAATTGCGATCCATCGTGCGAAACCCGCTCGATGCGCGCCTCGTTGATCAGGTGTACGCCTTCGGCCTCGAGGGAGGTGGCAACGATCGCGGCGGCGTCAGCATCCTCGCGCGGAAGCACCTGGACATCGGCGTGCACGACCGTCACCCGACTGCCGAACCGGGCAAACGACTGTGCCAGCTCGGCTCCGATGGGTCCTCCGCCAATCACCACCAGGCGGTTGGGCCGTTCGGTCGCGGAAAAAATGGACTCATTGGTGTCGTACGGAGTATCCGCGAGGCCCGGAATGGGCGGTCTCGCGGCTCGAGCGCCGGTCGCGATGATGGCCCGCCGGAAGCGCAGTGTCGCGTCTCCGACACGCACGGTATCCTGTCCGTTGAAGGCCGCTTCGCCAAGAAACACGTCGATCCCGAGCGCCCGAAATCGCTCGACACCGTCGACATGACTGATGTCGGCACGCAATCGCCGCAGTCTCGCCATGACCGCTCCAAAATCACCCTCACCTGTGACCGGGGGCCCGCCGAATTGTGACGTGGCTCGCCGGGCTTCAGTCCAGGCACGTGCCGCGCGAATGATCGCCTTGGAGGGCACGCACCCGAAGTTCAGGCAATCGCCGCCGAACAGGTGACGCTCGATCAACGCCACCCGCGCCCCCAGCCCCGCCGCAATCGCGGCACTCACCAGTCCTGCCGTGCCCGCGCCGATCACCACCAGATCATAGCGATCCTTGGGAACGGGAGGCGGCCACCCCTTCGGCGCGACCGTGCGCACGAGCTGAGCATTGGCGTCATCGTAAGGGAACAAGGCAACGTCAGAGGGCCAGTCGGCGGGAACTGTGTCGTGCGGCGGCATAAGAACGGCTGAAGTGGAGAGTAAGTGGGCGGTGACGCACCAGTGAGACGCGAGTCGCGTCGATGGTTCCCGTCCGCTCCGTGCCGGTCACTCCCCCGCGCGTGAGTCATCTACACCGAACACCAACTTCTTCAGATCTGGCGAGAGCCGGAGTGTGCGCGCGGCGCGATCCCACCACGTCAGCACCGAGCTGAAGTTGGCATTCTGCTCGGCGAACACGACAGAGTGATGCACCTTGTGCAGGTGAGGGGTGACGATAAACCCGCGGAGCACCCGATCGATGGACTCCGGCACCTCGATATTTGCGTGGTGAAATTGGACCACCGCAAAGAGCACGGTCTCATAGGCCGCGAGCTGCAGCACGCTGGCGCCGGTCAGGCCGAGCAACGGGATGCGCACCATCGATGACAGCACGATCTCGCCCAGATGAAAACGATTGGCAGTCGTCACATCCATCTGCGTATCGGAGTGATGCAGACGATGAAAATGCCAAAGCGACGGTATGGTGTGGTTGAGCCGATGCCAGGCGTACGTCCATGCGTCGAGCAGGAGAAGGATCAGCACCCACTGCAGCCACGAGGGACCGCCCATCCACGCTCGCACCCCGAACGCGTGCGCCTCGCTCCACGCAGCGACGGCCGTCCACGCCCCAAGAAAGCCAAAGCGCACGACCAGACCGTTCAGCACCCCCAACGTGATGTTGCGGGCGCCGTGGCGTACGCGTTCACGAGTGGCCCGCGCGCCGTTGAACAGGGGCAGAAAGGGGTGCACCGTCTCCCACATCGCCAGCAAGACGAGCACCACCAGTGCAAGAGGAAGCCGGACGACGAGCACCGCATCCGCGAAAGACACCCTGCCGCCTACCCTTGGATGGCGTCGGCATCCCGCAGCGCCAGACGAATACGCTCACGCAGCGCATCCGTGTCTCCGGCCTCCACGCGCGCACCAGCCACGGCGCGCTCGAACGCGCGTCGGAACTCGGCCTGCGGCCGGCACCGCTGGCAGTGATCCAGATGCATGTGGATAGCCTGCATGGTATCCGGCGTCAGCTGCTGGTCCAGGTAATCCCACAGCCGGCGCATGACGCTTTCGCAGTCGAGCATGCCATCCATCATGCTGTCGGCGCCTTCACTGTTGCTCACTGAAGAATTCATACTTGCGGCGCTCCGAGTGGTGTCGAACGACGAGCGATACCGAGGTCTTCCGCGTACGCGGTCAGTTCCTCCTGAAGCATGCGGCGAGCGCGAAAGAGCCGGGAGCGCACTGTCCCGATCGGCACGCCAAGAATCTGAGCAACCGACTCGTAAGTCTGATCGTGCCAATCCACCAGAACGGCCACCTCTCGATACACGGCGGGCAAGGCGTACATACTGCGCCGTACCGCCTCTCGCATGTCTCGACGCTCGAACTCGTCAGTCAAGGTCATCCCGTGCTGCATGGTGTAAGCGGCCGCCGCGAGCGACTCGAGCTCAGGGCTGTCCGTTGCCACCTGTCGGTCCGCACGCTGATCGAGCCGGTAGAAGCGATGTCGGGCGATCGTGAACAGCCAGGCCTTTGCATCGGTACCGGCCTGAAACTGCTGCCACGACCGCTGCGCGGTCAGATAGGTATCCTGCACGAGATCCTCGGCCTCGCTCCGATCACGTGTAAGTGAGAGGGCAAAACGCATCACATCCGGAAGCCAGCGCATGGCCTCCTCGTCAAATTTCGGGTGGGTACCGGTTTCGTCGGTCATGGTCGCAAAATACGGTGCGCGAGCAGTGTTCGCTGCCACATCGTGGCAATGAGGAGGACCACCCACACGAGCAGAATGCCGCGACTGTATGACGGCATCACGGCCACCGCCGCGTACACGATGGTGGTTTCGCCGGCCTCGGCGAGACCGGGAGTGAACTGAATCGAACGGTTGCCCCCCAGCTGCCGGTCGGCCCGCTCGGCAAGCGACGAAAGCGCCAAGGTCGTCGTGATGGCCACAACGTAGCCCGCAAGTACCAGCAGCCAGAGCATGCGGTCGCCGGGCATGGCATAGGCAAACGCACACGCCATAGCCGCATACGCGAGCATGTCGAAGGTGAGATCGAGATAGCCGCCGAACAGGGAGGACCTTTTGGCATAGCGCGCCAACATGCCATCGTATCCGTCGGCGAGACGGCTCAAGAGCCACACGAGCACCCCCGGCACGAGCGCACCGCCGGCCACCAATGCCGTGGCCGTGAACGCCAGCAGCAGTCCACTCCACGAGAGCGCGTTCGGCGTCACGCCGAGGCGATGCAGAAGAGGCACCGGCGCGGCGGCGTATCGCGCCAGCCATCGCCGAAAGGGCTCGTCGATCATGCACGGAGGTCAAGGAGTGGGCCTGGCGGTACTGCTGCCGAAGACATAGCGCAGCGACAGCTGAAATTGGCGCGGCGGCGCGGCCGCGAACAGTTCGATCGCGTCGCCGGGGCGTCCGAACTGTGTACGGCTACCGCCACCGCCCGTCCCGTTTGCGTAGCCGCCCCACACGAGCGAGTTGAGGGCGTTGAATATGTCGAGCCGCACTTCGAGTCCGGGCGCGCGCGCGCGCAGCGGCCGCGCGATGGCGCTCAGCCCGAGCGTCACGCTGCCCGGTAACCGCTCGGCGTTGCGGGCGACACCGGGAAAGCGATCGCCGTTTCCAATGAAGCCATTACCGCGAATGGGGCCACTGCCCAGCAGGTCATAGCGTGCAATGCTCCCGTCAATTCCGACCGCCCCCGCGAGGCGGTTCACCGGCACGCCTGTCTGTGCGTCGGCAATCACGCCGAAAGTAATGCTGCGCAGGGGCGTCAGCGAAGTCCGTATCGTGACGCGATGGCGCCGGTCGTTGTTTGCATCAGCCCACTCGTCGCTCGTACATGCGGTGCCGGTGACCGCATCCACACGATCCGTCGAAAAGCAGTTGGCCTGCGTCGCCGAGAAGTTGATGTCCTCGGTGTTGTTTTGCGCGCGCGACCACACCCAGTTGCCGTCGATCGTCCAGCGCTCGGACAACGCACGCCGGACCGCCACGTAGAGTGCCTGATAGCGGGCGGAACCGCCGGACTGCGCTGTGCTCACCCGACGAAAGCCGGTGGACGCTGGTGCGGTGAGGCGATCGGTGTCCCCAGGGCAGTCGAAGGCGCTGGCGCAAGTGAGCGGCACGGTGTCGCCCGGCGTGAGTCGCGCTCCGATCGGGTTGAGATCGGCGAGCCATGGCAGGTTGCGGGTTTCACTCCACACCACGTCAGCGCTCGCCGACCAGCGGGTGCCGAACACGCGCTGATAGCCCAGCGTCGACTGCCAGCTCATGGGCTGCTCGAGCCCCAACGCAAAAGTGCGAAAGACCTCCCGCGGTACCGACTGAATCTCCGACGCCCCGATCTGCGACGGCAGCTTGCCACCGCGGAACGCCGGTGCCGATGTCCCCTCGTATGTGAGCAAGGCGTTGCCGGCGGCGCCCAGTTGAATCGCGTCGGAATAGATCGCATAGGGGAATCGCCCCGCATAGCGGCCAACACTGGCCCGTACGACATCACGCGCACTGCGCTGCCACCTCGCGGCCAGTCGCGGCTGAATGTTGTCAAGGTCGGGTGTACTTTCGCCGCGCGACGTGAGATCGTCGTAGTCCCAGCGCAGCCCGGCCGTTACGCTGAGGGCGCTCGATGGCGTCCACACATCCTCGACGAAGGCACCGTACATTGTCTGCGTCAGGTTCACCTGCTGGGGGCGCGCATCGATCGTGTACGACAGCACGTGGGCATTCGCCGGCACATCGCGAATGGAAAGCGGGCGCCCGGCCGGTGCGCTGATGCTTCCGTCGTTCACCACCGTGTAGGCCCCGTTGGGATTGGTACTCGCCGCGGCCAAGGCGAATCGTGCGTGAATCACGTCGGCGCCGGCGCGGACTCTGTGCGACGACGAGAGTTCACGCTCGAAGACGTCGCGTACCTGGAACTGCTTCTCGCGTTCGTCGAATACGAAGTTGCTCGAGCCTACCACCGCCTGGACCGCGCGATCCGGTGACACGATGGTGACCTGCGGCTGCGAAAAGTCACTGCGCACCGGCGGGAAGTACCAGTGATAGGTGCCGTACTGCAACGAAACGGTATTCGACCCGCGCCCATCGGTGCGCGCGCTACGATGCGTCACGGCGCTCAAGGTACCGATACGCCGCGTGCGGATATCGGCCTCCGGGGTCACGACGCCGCTGCCATTGCCGGCGCGATCGACGCCGCTGCCTGCGAGGCGCAGCGTGGTGGTTTGGGACGGCGACCATCCGTGATCGAGCCGCAGATAGCCCTTCACCGTCTGCCGCCGCTCGGTGCCGAGGAACTGCGCCTGCGCCGTCGATCCGATCCGGTCTTCCTGCTCGTCGGTGTATTCGAGTGCAGACGCCGCGAGCGTACGCACGTTGCGCGACGCCGACCGGTAGGAGCCGCCGGCCTGCATGCGCTCGAACCCTTCCTGTCGGCGATCGAGCGCCTGCGGCACCGTCCCGAAAGTCACGGGCAGCCGCGCGTCGAGCGGGCGGCCGGGACGCTGGTACAGGAATACGTCGCCGCCGCGCGCGTCGCTGCCGGGCAGCGAAGTCACGTTGACCACACCATCTGGAGTGCGGCCGAATTCGGCCGTGTAGCCGTTCACGAGCGCGTCCATGCGCGCGATGGCCCCCAGCGGGATATCCACGCGAGGCCCGCCAAGAAACCCTTCGTTGTTGTCGAGTCCATCGAGCAGATACTGCGAATACAGCGCATTGCCGCCGTTGAACGACAGGCGCGGGGCGTCTCCGAAGAACCCGGTAGCCGGCGTGATACCCGGAATGTTGTACAGGAGGCTGATGGGATCACGCGCGTCCGTGGGCAGCGTCGTGAGCTCCCGCGCCTCGATCGCACCGCCAAGCCCCGACGCCCGCCGGTCGAGCAGCGCGCGCGGCCGATCCGCGGTGACCCGCACCGAGTCCAACAGCGCCCGGGCGCGGGCCAGCGAATCACGCGCCGCCGAGTCGGGGTGAACCTGTGCGCGGGCTGTCCCGGTGCTGGTGACCAGCGCCGCTCCAAGGAGAAACGGCCGAAGATTGCGGGAGAGGAAACCAATCATGGACCCGGCGTCTTGCTGGAGTGCGAGGAACCTTCGATCGCGGCAGTAAGACGGGCCGCTGTCCACAAGTTCCCAACCAACTTCAACCTTTGCCCTCTGGAATGCCTGCTGCCCTGGATGTGATCGCCTTTCTCGGTCTGGTCGGTACGCTTGCCCTCGTCGGCTGGCGGCGCACCACCTCGTCCTCCTCGTTTACGGTAGCCTCACGCGACCTTGGCCTACTACCGCTTGTGGCCACCCTGGTGATGACGGAGTTCAACACCAGTACGCTCATGGCCTTCGCCGCCGCCGGCTACTCCGCCGGGCCGGTGGCGCTTATGCTCCCCGCCGTGCTCCTCGTGGGCCTTACGTTCTACACGCTCACGGTGGCCCGCGCGTGGAAGAAGTTCGATCGCCTCTCGGTGGCCGAACTCTTTGCCGTGCGGTACTCGCCCGCCGTTGGACGCACGGCCTCGGCGCTACTCTTGCTCGCCATGACCGGGTTTACGGCCACGTATGTGAAGTCACTCGCGCTGCTGTTTTCCCCACTCGTACCCGCGGCCGTCCCCATGCCGCTGTTCGCACTGGTGCTCACCCTGGTTGTACTCGGCGCCGTGCTGCCGGGCGGCCTGCTGTCGGTGGTGCGCGCCGACGTGGTCGGCTTCACCGCAACCATGGTGTTGCTGCCGTTGCTGCTGTGGTTCGGCGTGAATGCCGCCGCCGTCAAGGGCGGCCTTGCGAGCGTGTTCACCGAAGCGCAGCGCACCTTCGATCCCGTCGTGCAGTGGAACGACCCCGCACTATCGTTGCGTTTCGTGCTCACCCTCATGGTCCTCACCTGCTTCACCTACATCGCCGCGCCCTGGTACGGGCAGAAGATCTTTGCCGCGCGCAGCCCGCGCGTGGCAGTGCGTGCGGTGGCCATCAGTGCGGCACTTGTGTTCGTGCTGTACGGCGCGGTGGTGCTCGCGGCCGCGTATCTGCGCGTGGACGACCCCTCGCTCGCTGACGCTCAGCTTGCCGTGCCCACCATGATCATTGGCTGGCTGCCGACTGGTCTCCGCGGACTGGGGCTGGCCGTACTCTTCGGGGCAGCACTAACCACGCTCGCCGGTGTGTGGAGCGCAATGGCCACCATGCTCGCCACCGACTTCGGCACGAAATCTTGGGGCACCGTGCGCGCGCAGCGCCGGTTGCTGGCGCTGCTTGCGGCATCCAGTTGGCTCGGCGCCATCCTTCTCGTCGAACGCATTCTCGACCGGCTCATCCTCGCCAATATTCCCATCGCCGCGCTGTCATTCGCGCTGCTCGCGGGGTTCCACTGGCCTCGTGCGAACACTGCCGCTGCATGGGCCAGCATGGCGGTCGGCGTGGTGTGGGGTATCGCCTGTTACGTCGTGGTGGGTGAAGCCGGTGGATACACCTGGCCGTGGGCCATGTACGGCATTCCTCTCATTCTTCTCACCGGCGCATGCGTCACGCTGCTGACCTCGCGCCCTCTCGCACCACGCACATGACCGAATCCGTACTCCGCAGCCCCTGGTTGCGCCTCCTGCTCCTCCTCCTCTTGCTGGTGGGCGCCTGGCTGGTCGCGCGGGCTACGGGCGTGCTCGATCAGCTGCAGCTCGACCGCCTACCCGTGCTCATTAGGGAGTTCCGACAGTTCGCGTGGGCGGCGCCAGCATTCGTCGCTGCCTACGCCATCATTGCCACCGTTGGCCTGCCGGCCACTCCGTTGACGCTGATGGGCGGCGCTCTTTTCGGACCGTGGCTCGGCACGCTGTTCAACTGGCTGGGCGCGAGCCTCGGCGCCACGGGGGCGTTTCTGTTGGCCCGCGCCCTCGGTCGCGATGCTGTGCGAAAGCTGCTCGGCTCGCGCGCCGGCTCACTCGATGCGCTTGCGGGCGACCACGCGTTCGGTTCGTTGCTGCGCCTGCGACTGTTGCCACTCATTCCGTTCAATGGCCTCAACTTCGGGGCCGGTCTCGCCGGCGTACGTCCCGGCACCTACGTGCTAGCGACCGCGCTCGGCATCATTCCCGGTACGGCGATCTACACGTATTTCGCCGACGCGTTGCTCGCCGGAGTCGATGGTGCACGCGAGGCGGCGCTGCAGCGCGTCGTCATCGGCGGCGTGCTGCTCGTGCTGCTGTCGTTCCTGCCCGCCATCGCGAAGCGCGCCGGGTGGCTGTCCGCCGCGGCACTTTTGCTCATCGCCTCGCCGTCGATCATTCCGACGCACGCACAGCCGGTACCGCCACGTGTCGAGGTCGTCGATCACGCGCCCTTCGACCGCATGCTGCAGCAGTGGGTCACCGACGGCATGGTCGAGTACGATGCGTTCGCACGCTCGCGCGAGTTCGCGCAATATCTCGCGTCGCTCGCCGCCGCTCAGCCTCAGCGCATGTCACGTGCCGATCAGCTCGCGTACTGGATCAACGTGTACAACGCGTACACCATTCAGCTGATCAACAGCCGCAAGGAGCGGCGATCCATTCGCGATATCAACAAGCGGTTTGGGATCACGTTCAAGAGCCCATGGGCCGAACCCATCGTGAAGGCGGGTGGCCGCACCCTCACGCTCGACGACGTGGAGCACAAGATCATCCGCCCCACGTACACCGACCCGCGCATTCATGTTGCGCTCGTATGCGCAGCCAAGGGATGTCCGCCGCTGCGCGGTGAGGCGTATGTGGGCAGTCGGCTCGATGCGCAGCTCGACGAGCAGGCTCGCCGATTCCTCGCGCAGACTCCGAAAAATCGCGTCGACATCGCCACGCGCACTGTGTACGGCTCCCCCATCTTCACGTGGTATCGCGAAGATTTCGGCGGTACGCTGGCCGGTGTGGGGGCCTTCTGGGCGCGCCACCTCCCTGATGGCCCCGCACGCGAGCTGGTGCGCGGTGGTGCGTTCACGTGGGTGGATACCGACTACGACTGGACGCTCAATCTCCGTTTGGCCAGGTAGTACCATTCCCGGCGGCCAGACATGGCGCATCTCGCAACGCGTCGACGAGCGCGGCCCGATCGATGCGGCAGATAGCGGTGTCCCGCAGCGAATCGCACGGACACGCATTCACCGGCCATTTGCCACTGGGGAGAAACGTGCACCAACGGGGGAGTCGTCTTCGTCGAACCGCGCACCCGTCGGCGCGCGGAAGTCGTTGCCGTCAGCAAGCGAACACATGGGTGCGCGGCACGACTTTCGGATTCCGCCAGGCTGCCGAAGCGCAGTGTCGACGTCGGACAGCGACGCCCGGGTCTACGCGGCACCGGCCATAAGGCGCTGCAGGCCGGCGTCCCGCCCGCACCAAATCACGACGGCGAGCCGGCTGCGTTGCCGCCTCACCGGCTTTCTGCTGATCACCAGTATGAACGGGTACGGCTTTAACGATGCCAACGCCCGAAGGTCTCCCGGACGCCCTGGCATCACGAGCGAGGAGACGGCGTACAACATTCGGCGGCTGCCCGGCTCCTACCGGGCAGCCGCCGTGCACGTCACTTTTCCATACTTTCCAATTTGATGGAGATCGTGACGTCGCTACCGACAATGGCCGTCTCGGCCCAGCTGCCGGTCCCCACGGAAAAATCGCGACGATCGATCACGAGCTGCCCGTCGAACGACGCGACGCGCTTGGCGCCCATCATCATTTCCTGCATCATCGGTGGAATGTCTGTCACACCGAGTAGAGTGATAGGCAAGTCCACTCGCTTGGTCACGCCCCGGATGGTCAGATCGCCGCTGGCGACGAAATGCGTCGCATCGACAGCGCGGATCGATCGACTGAGAAAGGTAATCTCGGGAAAATTGGCGGCGTCGAAGAAGTCGGGCGTGCGCAGGTGCGCGTCACGCTTGGCATTGGCCGTATGTACGCTGGCAACGCCGATCTTCGCCTCGATCTTGCTCTTGCTCACGTCATTCCGATCCCAGTCCAGCTTTACATCGAAGCGCTCGAAGTGACCGTCAACCGGGGTGAAGAAATGTCGTACGGCGAAACCAACGCGGGTGTGACTGGCGTCGACCATCCACGCTGACGCGTTGGCCACTGGAGTGGAAAGGATGGTGGTCGCCGCGAGGCCGGCGACGAACAGTTTGGCAACGGCAAACATCGAAGGGCTCCTGCGTGATCAGTGGATATGGTTCGTCGCCGAGCGCAACGATCCATGACTTCACTTTGGCAAGACGTCACACGGTCGATTGGTTCCGGTTCCGATGCGCAATCCTATGGGGGCCTACGCGGGCGCGACGAATCGCCTCTCGAATGTCAGCGATCTGCGGCGCCCCGCCATACCCGAGCCAACGCCTGAGCTCGCGGCCGTCTCGCCCCAACAGAATCGTCGCCGGCAGTCCACGAATGCCATACCGCTCATGCCGGTAGACACCGCCCAAAGCCGTCGGGAAGACCAGCGATTCGCGGTGCATGAACTCACGCACAGCTTCCTGCTTTCTGTCCTCGTTGACGAACAGCACCGCGACTTCGGTGCCCTCGTATTCGCGGCGAATCGAGTCCAGCGCCGGCAGGTCGGCCCGGCACGGCGCACACCACGACGCCCAGAGATTGAGTAGTACGACGCGACCGGCAAGCGTGTCGGTGCGAACCCGTCCGCCATCCAACTGGGGGAGGTCGAGCGGGACTCCACGCCAACGCCGGACCGTCGCCGGGGGCTGTGGCGTGGTCATCAAGGCCATCGCTATCGCAACCACAAGCATGTGCAAGTTGCCTCCGCTGCATGATCCGGCCGTCTTGCCGGGCGAGTGGGAGACAAGACGGCGGTTCGAGCGTTCGTTCCCGGGAACCTTCGTGGCGCGCCGCGTCTTGTCGACGCGCGGTGCCGCGCGAGCACCTCCCCTTTCGCCAGGAGAGATATGACGCCCGACCGTTTCCTTCGTGCTGGCTCCCCGATCAGTTCACTTGTAGGTGTGCTCTCCGTCGTGGCGTTGTCCAGTTGCTCCGGACTCAACACGGAAGCCAGTCTCGACCCGTCAGAGTGCACCGTTCCGCGCCAATTCATTGCCGACGGTGGCCCGGGAAAGGATGGTATCCCCGCGCTGACGAATCCGGCGATGGTGTCTCCTACAAATCCGGCCGCGCAGTATCTTCGGCACGACGACCGCATCATCGGGCTGCAGATCGGCGATGAGTTCATTGCCGTCCCGCTCAATATCGGCTGGTGGCACGAAGTGGTGAACCTGAATCGCGGCAGCCTGCGATTGTCGATCACTCACTGTCCACTCACCGGATCAAGTCTGGTGTTCAATCGGTCGGCGGTGGACGGCGCGGAGTTCGGAGTCTCCGGCCTGTTGTTCATGAATTATCTCATGTTGTATGACCGGGCTGAACCGTCGTCGCTGTGGCCGCAAATGTCGCGCGGGGCACGCTGCGGAAGTCGCGCGGGTACCACGCTCCCGATGTTCCCATCGGTGGAGATGTCGTGGCTAGGCTGGAGAACACTCCATCCCCAGACGGTGGTGGTGTCCGAGAACACCGGACATGTGCGGAACTATCGGTCGTACCCGTACGGCGACTACGCGCGGGAAGACAACGCCGGATTGCTGGCACCAGCGCCAGCGATCGACGCGCGTCGGCCACCGAAGGAGCGCGTTCTTGGCATCGTTCTCGAGGAACGGGGTAGCCTGGCGCTGCCCTTCGGCGCCATGCGCACGCGCGGTGCTCGTGCAAGCATTCCCGTGGTCGTAGGTGGCGAATCACTCGTGGTCCTGTGGGATGGAGCCCGTGAGACCGCCGCAGCGTTCGCGCCGCGAGTCGACTCACAGCAGCTGTCGTTGCGCGTCGTGGGCGAGTCGTGGCGTGATGACGAAACAGGATCAGCGTGGACAGTCGATGGTATCGCGACCGATGGTCCGCTGGCTGGGCAGCGCTTGACGCAACCGGCTGGCAGCTTCGTTGCCTATTGGTTTGCCTGGGCCGCCTTCTATCCCGATGCCGCGCTCTGGATCGCCGAATGATGCATCGACTCGGCAACTGCGTGCATGCTGCGATGCTGATGCTCACGAGCATCGCGCTGGCCACGGCGCTCCCCGCGCAGGCCATCTGTAGCGCACCGCATTCCTCTCCGACACTTGCCGGTGGCGGGAGCATCGGGGCTCTACCCACCGGTGCTGGCTGGATCATGGTCTCCGGACTCCGCCAGCGGTCGGGCAGCATCTTCAATTCCCAGGGGGATCGGCAGCCATCGCTGGCCGATGGTTCGTTCCAGAGCACCTCGCTCTATTTGTCTACGGGTGTTGGGCTCGCCGATGGCGTGGATGCCTGGATGCAGCTCCCGGTGCATCGTATGCACTATGAAGACGACGGTGGCACCCGCGATCGGGCCGGCATAGGCGATGCGCGCGTCGCATTGCGCCTGTCCCCCGCGTTGCTCGGCGCGACGCTGCCGGTTGCCCTCCGCGTCGGCATGAAGGTACCCGGGAGTACGTTCCCGCTCGATGCCAAAGTCATTCCGCTCACCGAGGGGCAAACCGATTTCGAGACCAGCCTAGAAAGTGGCCGGCTCTTTCGCGATGCGGTGTACGTACTGGGATGGGTCGGTTACCGCTGGCGAACCGAGAATCGAGACGCGGCGCGCAAGCCGGGAAATAAAGCATTCATGCATGTTGCCACCGGCACGGCAATCGGTGGGTACGCCTCGAGTTTGGAGCCGATCTGTTGTTCGGAGCGCCACCGCGCCAGCTCGGATTCGCGGTACCGGCGTCACGCCGGCGGTTGCTCCAGTTCAGCCCCACCGTCACGCGCAAGACCGGTCCAGGCGACCTCGAATTCACCACGGTGTTGCCGGTAGTCGGGCGCAATCTGCCGACCGGCGCTGGCATCAGCGTGGGGTACCGCCTCGGCTGGGGGGTGCCACACGGAACTTCGGATTCGCCCTCCCGATGAGTCGCGCTGCGCGCACGGCATTCGTGTTCGCAGGTGGAGGGGTGCTCGGTGCGGTGGAGGTCGGCATGTTGCGTGCGCTCCTGGAAACGGCTCACGTTCCCGATCTGGTGGTTGGCGCGTCTGCAGGAGCGATCAACGCCGCATACTTTGCGCTCGATCCAACGCTCGAAGGAATTCAGCAGCTCGGCATGCTCTGGACTCAGTGTTCGACGCGTACGGTATTTCCGTTCTCGACCTACCGGATTGCACGGGCGTTGCTTGGCATCGAATCATCGCTGGTCAGCCCTATCGCGCTACGTCGGTTGCTGGAGCGACACTTCGGAGATCGGAATGTTGCTGACGCAGTCGTGCCCTGCCACATCGTTGCCGCCGATGCGTTGACCGGCATGCCGGTAACACCTTCTCACGGACGCATCGTCGACGCCGTCTTGGCCAGTGCGGCAATCCCCATGGTGTTTCCGGCCGTACCCACACTCGATGGCCTGTTGATTGACGGCGGCGTTGCGAGCAATACGCCCATCGAGGTCGCGAGAATCCTCGGCGCTGAACGCATCGTGGTGCTGCCCACCGGATTCACTTGTACGTTGCGCGATCCTCCGCGGCATCCGATCTCGAGCCTCTTGCATACCTGGTCATTGATGATTGCCCGGCAACTAGCGGACGAGACCCGGCGGCTGACGCGCGATACTGTCGTTCGCATCGTGCCGCCTCTTTGCCCCCTTCCCGTCAGAGCGTACGATTTCTCGCAGTCGGCAACGCTGATCGCACAGGCGTACGAGCAGACATTACAGTGGCTGCATAATGGAGGCCTGGACACCGCGCCGGATGTCCGACGGCTGCTGCCGCACTCCCATGCGGGGTGATCTGACAGCGTCACCCTTCCATGTCCCGCTTGGCGAGCCGATGCGCCTTACGGCCTCCTCGCGCCGTCGCATGCGGCGCGTGATCGTGATCGAGCAGCAGATGCGCATGATCCAGTGCCCGCACCGCCAGTGCGCGCGCCCCCTCCCGCAATTCCTCGCTCTCCTGTACCATGACCATATTCCGCTCCATATCCTCCGCCGACCATCCGCGGGAGTGCGCAATGTAGGGGAACGGGGGAAAGTGAAAGCCAAGCTCAGCGAAGAACCCCAAAAGCTGTCCCGCAACTCCCTGCACATTGTCCTGGCCGCCGACAATGATGAAGCCGGCAACTTTATTGCGAATGAGTACGCGGTTGGCAATCGTGACTTGGTTCTGCACACAGTTCAACCGCTCCGCCATGCGAAAGTACAGCGAGCTGGCACTTCCCCACCGAATCGGTGTCGAGAGCAATACGACGTCTCCCCAGTGCACGAGGTGTTCGTACACGCGCTCCATTTGGTCCTCGCTGTCCATCTGGGTGATGGAACATGGCCACGTACAGGCGTGCGCAGACTTCGAGTAGTAGCCCTCGCACGCGCGGAATGACAGCTTGGCCAACTTGATCACTCGCGTTTCCGCTCCGAGCACCGCCGCCTGCGTCAGTGCTTCTTCAAGGAGTAGGTCGCTGGCGGAGAAGCGCGGATAGGCAACATCCATATTGGTGGTGGAAATCCCCACGACACGAATCGGCCCCGGCTCCCGGATCACGGGGCGCGCGAGGGGATGCGGTTCGTGGTGAGCATTCGTACGCCTCGTCACGGGCGCCGACGAAGCGTAGAGGCGTCCGTCCGACACCATCACGTCGTACCGTGGCACCGCGTCTGATTCGTATCCCGGCTCACCGGCGCCCGTCCGGCAATGATACTTCCAGTTGTGCCACGGGCATACGATGTATTCTCCGTCGAGTCGCCCGTCGGCGAGCGGACCGCCAGCATGATTGCAGCGCGCTGCGAGTACACCGAATTGCCCGTCGGTCCACGAGACGACCACGCGGACGACGCCGACCATCGCCGCGGAAAGCGGACGACCGGTGAACTGCTCGACCGGCCCGAGTTCTATCCTGGAGGTCTGCGACATATGCAATCGGAGTTTAGGCGTGAAGACTCTTCCTGGTCTCGGGAACGTTGCCTCCAGACACCGTCTTGTCACGGGCATGACTGACAATCAGAAAAAGCGGTACTGGTCGATACTACGGGCACTCCTGCGGCGAGCGTGGGGAGTGCTACACGACCTTTCCGGCGGTTCCAACTATGATCGGTACCTCCGGCATGTGGAAACACTGGCACCGGATTGCATGCCCTTGACGCGCCGCGAGTTCGAGGCCGAACGCGTGGCGGCTCGATACTCCCGAGCCGATCGATCAGGCTGCTGCTGAGTTCAGGGAGGGGCGGCGGCCGACCCATCGCCCGATGTTTCGTCGCGCCATCCGGGCTCCGGAACTTTCCGGGATCGCAACGTCTCACTACGGGGCGAGCATGTCGGCGCGTCCGACACCCTTCAGCGCAGCAAAGCTGCACGAGTGATCATGAATTCAACGGCAAGCGCTCCCGTCGTGTTGATGGCCCGTCCGCACCCCTTCGTCGCAGCGGCCATGCGCGACCTGCTCGCGACGCTGGGATGCACGCCGATTGCCCCAGACAGCGAACGCGTGGGGATTGATCCGGTCGGGGTGGTCATCTCGCTCGCGCTCCAGTCTTCGGTGCGAGAGTCAGCGGTCGAGGTGTACGAACGCACTCGCGCGACTTACCGCCGATTACCAGTGGTCTTCGTGTCGCTGGCAGACACGGCGACGATTCTCTCCGGTCTTGAACGTTCCCTGAAGAACCTTCCGTCGCCACCACATGTCGTCACGCTCGACGACACGACAGTTGGTACACCCGGTACCGCGCTCTTCCTGACGAAGGCGGATATCGAGAGCAGGTCGGCACAGGTGCAGGCGAAATTTCGACTGCACTTCCGACTGTGACGCGGCTCCGGGCACGAGCCAATCGCGGCCGTGGGCAGGTCCACGACCGAGTTGATTTATATACACGTCGCGCGCTTCACAGGGGGAAGAGGAAGTCCCCCTAACACCCCGTATCTGCTTCCCACCGTCACGACACTGCGGAGACCGCTTCACATGACGACGTTCCAATCTGCCACAGCCGAATCCAACGACGTCACCGAGCAAGTCATCGATCTGCTCTCGCGCCACGTCGTGCACCTGGTGTACAAACACAGTCCCACGTGTAGCCTGTCGCAGGCAGCCATCCTGGAGGTGTATTCGTACCGCGAGGAGGCCGGCGCATTGCCTGTCACAATGATCGAGGTGTTTCGCGATCGCGCAGTGTCGGACGGGATTGAGTACGTCACTGGTGTTCGGCACGAGTCACCGCAGGTACTACTGGTACGTGGAGGAGTTGTGCAGTGGCACGCCTCGCATCGGCGTGTAACGGCTGCGGCAATTTCGGACGCCGTACGAAGGCTCGCTGTGGACGTCAGTTGACCCACTGTCCGCTGGCCGACGCGTATCAGCGGCGCGATGCGGCGAGCTGGCGCAATCGGTGCGTACCTACCCGACCCACACGCCAAATCTCCTCGTCATGCAACGCTTTCGTCCGCAGCCGATGGACCGGCCACCCATTCCCACTCCCCTGACCAGCATTGCCGTAACGCAGGCAAGCCAGGCGGAGCTACGGACAGCACTTTCGCATGCTCTGGATCTCACGGAAGGCTCGCCGCCGTCGCACACGCTGCGCAGCTGCGTTATCAGCATGCGGCTCGCGGAGGAAATCGGCATGTCGAGTGAGGCGGCATCCGCACTGTATTTTGCCGTGCTCCTCAAGGATTCGGGATGCTCCTCCAACGCGGCGCGCGTGTCGGCCTTGTTCGGCCACGATGACCATGCGGTCAAGCGGCAAATGAAATCGCTTGTGACCGAAGGGCTGTGGTCGCAGATACGGGCCATGATGCGCGTCACGGCGCCGGATGCCCCATGGTGGAGGCGACTCGCGCTGTTGATGCGGATGCCCGCCCCTACGCGCGTCGAGCAGGAGCTGCTGGCGATCCGCTGCGACCGGGGATCGCAGATCGCCCGCAAGCTCGGCTTTCCCGTGGCGACCAGCGACGTTCTCGCCGCGCTCGACGAGCGGTGGGATGGATCGGGATATCCGCAGGGGCTCAGTGGTGAGAGCATTCCCCATGGTGCCCGGGTCGTCGCGCTGGCGCAGACCGTCGATGTCTTTCTGCAGCAGTCGGCTGGGTTGTCGGGCGCCATGCACATGGTGCGCGCGCGACGTGGACGATGGTTCGAGCCGCAGTTGGCCGATACCGTATTGGGATGGGAAGGAGACCGGTCGTTCTGGGCGCTGCTCGACGGCCATGAGCTCGGCGACGTGGTACATGCATTGGCGCCAATGGGGCAGATTCAGCCTGTGGCCGAAAGCGGCATCGACGCCATTGCCGAGGCTTTCGCCGATATCGTTGATGCCAAGTCACCCTTCACGTTTCGGCACTCGACGAATGTGGCAACATTGGCTCACGCGGCCGCGACGCACTTCACAGACGACGCACATGAGCTGCGGCGCGTCCGTCGGGCAGGCTTGCTGCATGACCTCGGCAAGCTTGGAGTATCAAGTGCCATCCTGGACAAGCGTGGTCCGTTGGACGCCCATGAGCGCGCGTCGATGCAAGCGCACCCCCAGCACACGTGGGACATTCTCTCGGGTATCGGTGCGTTTCGTGATTTCGCCATGCTCGCCGCGGTGCACCACGAGAAGCTCGATGGCAGCGGTTATTGCTGGGGATTCCGGGCCGACGAGCTCGGCCCGCTCGAACGGGTGCTGGTCGTCGCAGACACCTACGAGGCGCTCACGGCTGACCGCCCGTATCGGGCAGCACTATCGCGAGAGCAGGCGCTGACCATGCTGCGCCGTGAACAGACCGTCAAACTGTGTCGCCAGGCCATCGACGCCCTCGCGGAGGTCACAGCCAGCAGCAGCGCTCGCGCATGAGTGGATCGAATCGTGGGCGGAACCATCCTGAAGTAATGCGTCTTACCACGACAGAGCGACGTTTCCCACTACCTCAATTCCCGCGGAGATCAACATATGTCACACCCCCTTACCGTCAGCGACGCTGATCTCGACCAGGCCATCACGGAAGCAACCGGTCCCCTGCTCGTGGACTTCTGGGCGCCGTGGTGTGGGCCCTGCCGGTTCATGAATCCCGTGTTGGAGCAGCTCGCCGCACAGCAGGGTGACGCGCTCACCATCGCCAAACTCAACATTGATGACAACGAAGCAACGGCACAGCGCTTTGGCGTACGCTCCATTCCCACGCTCGTGCTGTTCCACGAGGGACAGGAGGTCGGACGTCACGTCGGCGTGATGCCGGCCGCGCAGCTGCAGGAGTGGGTGGCGGCGCACACGCCGCACTCGGCGTCGGAACGCTGAGCGCGGGCGTGTGACGTGCCGGCGCGTGCCGTCAGCGCGCCGGCAACGCCTTCAGCGCACCGAGAATCGCGCTGTTGGCTGGGCGGATCTTGTAGTCGACCTGCACATCCTTCCACCGCACGATGCCGGCGCGGTCGATCACCAGTGTGGTCGGGTGCGGCAGCCCGCGACTGGCCCCACTGGGATTGAGCACGCCGTACCGATCGATCACCGCGTGCGCGGGATCGGAGAGGAAGGTGAAGTCCGGCTGCACGCCATCCGCCGAGATCCGATCGATCGCCTTCTGAATGCCCTCGTCTCCGTCGGGAGAGATGACGAGCAATTCCGCCTGCTGCTTGAGCGGACCGTCGAGCAAGGTGCGAAGCTCACCGAGTTGCTTCATGCAGTACGGGCACCACGACCCGCGATAGAACACCAGCACCACGGCCTTCTTGCCACGAAATGACGACAGCGTGAGC
Source organism: Gemmatimonadaceae bacterium (assembly GCA_016741895.1). GTDB lineage: Bacteria > Gemmatimonadota > Gemmatimonadetes > Gemmatimonadales > Gemmatimonadaceae > Gemmatimonas. The sequence goes on from JACVCT010000002.1 coordinate 40,363, forward strand.
GGTGCGCCGCCTTTCGTCGCCAGGGTGAAATCCGGCGCGGCAGCCCCGATCTTCACCCGACCGGTATCCGTGGGCGGCAGCGCCAGCGCGTCCGCAGGTCCGAGTTTGACCTGCGCGGCCAGTGTGCTCGGCGGCATGGTCTGGGACGCGAGCACGAGCGCCATTGGGACGAAAAGTCGACGGACACGGCTCATAGGGAAGCTCCGGACGGTAGAGTGTTAGGATGGCCCCAGCAGGCTGGGAGAGCGATCATCCGTGAGGGAGACACGCCGCCCTCGAAAGGTTCCCGCCTCTTCGGAACTTTCCCGACGGGTTGGGTCTCTTCTAAAAGATTCATCGCCCGATCCGCTGACAAGGCGCGTTTTGCTCTCGTCGTCCCCGCGTGAACACCAACCCGACTGACGATGCGGCTCCATCGACCACTGCACCTCCCCGCGTGTCTGTACGCGCTCGTGTCAGGCGCGGCTTTCGCGCAGGGCACGCCCGATCGGTCGGGGGCAGTGGCGTCCGACGACCCGAGTCCACACAGCGACGTCACCTGGCTCGGCGCGGGTACGACGGCAGTTCCCGGACAGCCATTCACCGGCGCCATTCGCATCCGCCTCGAGGCGGGTTGGCACACCTACTGGCATAATGGCGGAGACGCAGGACTCCCGCTGGTAGTCGACTGGAAGCTTCCGACGGGAACGCGCGTCGACGGACCGGCATATCCCACGCCAACGCGGCTTCCGCAGCCACCGCTCATGAGCTACGGCTATGAGCGCGACGTGCTGTTTCCGGTCACGCTCACCATACCCGCCTCAGCGAAGGTGGGTGAACGCTACCGCGGAACCGCCTCGGTGGAATGGCTCGCCTGTGCCGACGTCTGTCTGCCGGCCAGTGGCGACATAGCGGTCGACATCCCGATCACCGCGCTCGCAGCGGGGAGCACCGCGGCGGCGCCCGACATCGCCGAGTGGGTCGCGCGTGTCCCGGTCGCGTGGCGAGGTGAGACACCGCGTGTGGTCGCAAACGCCACCGCATACCGACTCGGCATTCCGCTCGGCGCCGCCGAGCGCAGTGCGTGGAGCAATCCGTATTTCTTTGCGGACTCCACCAATCGTGTGCAGCACGCGGCACCACAAACGTGGACCTTCGAGCGCGACACGCTCTGGCTCACCCTGCCGCGCCAGCCACGAAGGTCGACCGCCGCGGGCACCTTGTCTGGAACATTGGTGGCCGATGTCGCGAATCCGGAACAACGTGGATTCCTCATCGATGTGCGCGTGGAAGGTGCTCCCTCGGCGCTCGAGACCAACCTGCCAGGTGCCGCAAGCCCGCTCAGCGCCACCGCGCCATTGCCGGCCCCCGGCGATGATATGGGGCTGGCCCTCGCCCTGCTCCTGGCCTTCGCCGGCGGCCTCATCCTCAACATCATGCCCTGTGTGTTCCCGGTCCTGTCGATCAAGGTGCTCGGACTCTTGGAACATGGGGTGACGACCACGCCGCTACGCGTAAAGCACGGAGCCATGTTCACCGGCGGGGGCGTTGCCACGGCGTGGCTGCTCGCCGCACTGCTGCTCATTGCGCGCGCGGGCGGCGAATCGCTGGGCTGGGGATTTCAGATGCAGTCGCCCGGAGTCGTGGCCGCCTTGGCGCTGCTGGTGTTGCTGCTCGGCCTCAACCTGAGCGGCGTCTTCGAGATCGGTCTCACACTCACGCGCGTGAGTGGCCCGCGCGTACAGGGGGCGTGGGATTCGTTCTTCAGCGGCGTGTTGGCGGTGGTGGTGGCGACCCCATGTACTGCCCCCTTCATGGGGGCAGCGTTGGGCTATGCGCTCGTGCAACCGCCGCTCACGGGGATGCTGGTGTTTACGGCATTGGCCCTCGGCCTCGCGGCTCCGTTCGTCTTGTTACTCGCCAGACCCGCCTGGCTCGCACGCCTGCCCAAGCCCGGTCCGTGGCTCGAAACGGCAAAGCAGTTGCTGGCGTTTCCGCTGTACCTCACCATGGTGTGGCTGCTCTGGGTCTTTGCGCAGCAAAGTTCAGTCAATGCCTCTGGGCTGCTCGGATCGCTCGCGGTGCTGCTCGCGTTCGGCGCCTGGCTTTTCGGCCGAGCCCAACGCCATCAATCGCGCGCTGGCATGGACGCCGGTGCGGCAATCATGCTGGCAGCAGGCGTTGTTGCCGTCGTGTCGAACGCGCGGCCGCTGCCGCCTGAACGCCCAGGCAACGCAACCGTGTCGACTGATGCGTGGCACCCCTTCACGCGCGCACGTTTCGACTCGCTGCAGCAAGCTGGGCGCGTGGTCTTCGTCGACTACTCGGCAGCCTGGTGTCTGTCCTGCCAGGTGAACGAACGCCTGGTGCTCGATACCGATGCCATGCAGCAAGCGTTCGCGGACGCCGGGATCGTCACCTTGCGAGCGGACTGGACCCGTCGCGATCCCTCCATCACGCAGATGCTCGGTCGACACGGGCGCAGTGGCGTGCCGCTCTATGTGCTGTACCCGGCGGTTCCAAGTCGGCCGCCTATCTTACTGCCGACGGTGCTGACGAGCGGCCACGTGCTGGACGGGATCCGCAACGCGACGACGCCGGCGCCGGGATCATGATCCGCATGGCCTCACCCATGGTGCATCACACGAACGCATGGCTGAAACCGTCGATCAAGACCGCACTGGTCGTCGGCTCGCTCTTGACCGTGATCAACCAGTCCGATCGCATTCGCTCGGGGCCCTGGAACTTCGAGTTGGCCGTGCGTATCGCCGGCAATCTCCTGGTGCCATTCTGCGTTTCCGCCTATTCGCGGTACAGCGCGCAGCGAACCGCCACGCCATCGGATTCAGGGAACTTTGAGGCGTAGCGCCGTCTCTCCTCCGTGATCGTCAGAGCCGCGTCGTGCACTCGGCACGACACGCCCTACGAACTACTCAGGAGAAGAGACCATGTCCGTATTCACGAAGGCGGCGGTATCCCTGTTACGTGCCACCGCAGTGCTGGTGGTGTCAGCGTCGACCGCCCTGGCTCAGAATGGCGCGCGCCCGGTCAACGTCGACGCGCAAGGCGTGATCCTGCATGGCTATGATGCGGTGTCGTACCATGTCGATGCAAAGGCGGAGAAGGGATCGGCGCAGTTCAGCGCAGTGCATGAGGGCGCAACCTATTACTTCGTCAGCGCTGCGCATCGCGATGCCTTCGTTGCCAGCCCGGCGCGCTTCGCTCCGGCATTTGGTGGCTACTGCGCCATGGGCGTGGCCGTCGGCAAGAAGCTCGATGTCGATCCCACCGCGTTTCAGGTGCGCAATGGCACGCTCTTCGTCAACGTGAACGCGAAGGTACGCGAGATGTGGACCAAGGACGTCGGATCGAACGAGCAGAAGGCGAAGAAGAACTGGCCGGTCGTGCAGTCGAGGAAGACCTTCGACGCGATGTAAGGCGGCAGCGTTCTGCGGTTACTCTCTCTTTCATCGAACACTCACAAGCCATCATCGATATGACGACACCGTTTCAGCTCTCGCTTCCCCTCGTATCAGTGGACTCCGCCACGCCGCGCGCAAGCGAAATTCTGGCGTCCACCAAGGCAAGCATGGGCATGGTGCCCAACATGTACGCGGCCATGGGGAACGTCGCTCCACTGCTCGAGACTTATACCGAGGGATACGCGCGCTTTCGGCGCGAGTCCGGATTCACGCCCGCTGAGCAAGAGGTGGTCTTTCTCACCATCAGCAGGGTGAACGGGTGCGAATACTGCGTATCGGCGCACAGCATGTTGAGCGAAAAGGTCTCGAACGTCCCTGCCGACGTCGTCCGCGCCATCAGACAGGGTGAGCACGTCGAGGACGCGCGCCTTGGCCCACTCGCCCGTTTCACGGCGCATTTCGTGGAGACGCGCGGTCGGCCGACGCAGCAGGTCACCGCTCAGTTCCTGAATGCCGGCTTTACCGAAGCGCATATCCTTCATGTGTTGCTCGCAACGGCCGTCAAGACGATCAGCAACTACACCAATCACCTGTTCGATACGCCGCTCGATGCCGCCTTTGCGACACATCGCTGGTCGGCGCCGGCTTCCGCGATCGCCATCTGATCGCTTACGCCAGCCCCCAACGTTGGAGCAGGGCGGAGTAGCTGCGCGGAGCCTGGTACGGATCGTCTCCGGGCTCCGCCATGCGTGCGCGCCGCGCGGCTACGTCTTCCGGTGACATGGCAAGCGGATTCACCTGAACGCCGAGACCTTCAACCAGCCGATTCATGAAGTTGAAGAGTGCACACACACTGATGGCATCGAACAGCGCCTGCTCCTCCCACCCCTCGGCGTACACCGCGGCGGCGTCCGCCTCGGTCATCCGGCTCGGCGTCAGGGTCAGCTTTCGCACGAAGTGCAGGATCGGTGTCAGGCGCGAGCGCACGGCCGGAGCATCGAGGTTCTCCAGCAGCTGCGACACCAGCGCCGGCTCGATCCCGAAGGCCTCCGCGGCGATCACATGCGAGCCGTGGCAGTACGTGCAGGCATTCAGCCCCGAAACGTAGGCGGCAATCAACTCCCGCTCGGCTACGGTGAGCGGCGACGGGTCGCGCAGCACTCGATCGTGGAATTCGAGCAGCGGCGGGGCCGTATACGGAAAGCGCCGAAAGACGCTGTCGAGCTGGGGTGGTTGCGGAAGTGAAGGAAACATCGCCATGGTCGCTCCGGGTAGGTTCTGCCTGCGATCAGTAATTCAACTGACGAGGACGCGCATGCAGCTCGATCTCCTGTATCTCGACGGATGCCCACACGTGACGGCCGCGAGAGCGCGTCTGCGGGAGGCATTGGATAGTTTGGGGCTCACCGACTCCTGGCGGGAGTGGGATGCGACGAACGCTGAGATGCCGGACCACCTGCGTGGCTTTGCATCACCTACGATCCTGATTAATGGCGTGGATGTGGTAGGCAAGCAACCTCAGGAAGGAGCGACCTGTGCAGCGGGAGGCGCTCCGTCAGTGGAGTGGCTCATTCGTGCGCTGCGCGAGGCAGGCCGGTAGGTGTTGGATTCTGCGAGTCAGCTGGTGGGCTCCGCGCAACGGTGCGATCGAGGAGGAAGTTGTGCCCACGCTATCCCAAGAGACGACGAACCCCCGAGATATCCCCCTCAATGGCCGCGGCCACCAGCGCCCGCGCCACCATGGCGCCCATCACATTGCCGGTGCCGCTGTAAGCACCCGCAGCCCACACGTTGGGCCGCACCTGCTCCACCACCGGCAGGCCCGTTTCCGTGTACCCGGCACTCGCGGCCCAGCGATGCGTGATGGGCGCGTCAATACCGAGCCGCTGCCGCAGATGCTGCTCCAGCAACGCCTGCACAGCATGTGACGGCGTCGCATCATGCGTCCACTCGCCGTCGCCGCCGTGATCGCGAAAGCCGCCCAAGGCCACGCGCCCATCGGGCAACTGCTGCCAGTACTCGTAGCCCTCGCGGAAATACACCGGACAGGGAATGCGTCCCGGTTCGACGGCCTCGGTGGCCAGCATCTGCAACCGCGCCGTACGTACGCGGCCCGACAGCTCCGGAAGTATCAAATCCAAACCACCATCCACGGCAATGAACACGCGCTCGGCATGCACCACGCCATGCGGCGTGATGACGCGCGTCCCATCGAGCTGCAGCAGTGGAGTGTGACCAAACAACCGTGCCCCCTCGGCACGCACCTGCGTGGCCAGCGTGCGGCACCGCATCAGCGGGTCGAAGGCGGCGTCGGTTGGCAGAAACAGTCCCTCGCCATCGTCGCCCCGATACCACTGCACCGGCAACGCATCAGCACGCAGCGCCTCATACTGGCGGCGACAGTCTTCCACTTCCTCCGGCGTGGCCGCGAGACGCTTGGAGCCCACACGCCGCACCGCGGCCGGTGCTTGCTGGCGTATGCGCTCGATCTCGGTCATGCTCGCGAGGTAGATGTCGCGCGCGCGCTCACGTCCGTGGCGTTGAACGGCGTCGTGATAGAAGTCGTAGCACCCCGCGAGCAGAAATCCGCCGTTGCGTCCGGCGGCGCCCGCTCCGACATCGCGCGCATCGATGCCGATGACATTCTCCGAACGCGCCAGCAATTCCGCGATGAGCGTGAGGCCGGTGCCGCCGAGTCCCACGACGCAACTGTGGGCGCTGCAATCGCCGCGCATGCGCGGCAGCGCCGTCCAGTCGCCACGATCCCACACGGGAGGCGCCGCCTCAGCGGCGCGACGTTCAGTCACGTCGGAGCGAATCGCGGATCATGCCGGTTGGCAGGTCACGCGGTGGCTCACCGATGACCGGGCCGATGCGATACACCCCCGTGCGCTCACCCAGCAAACCCACCGCCGCGTCGATGAGCGGATCGCGACTCGCATCATATTCCCGCGGATTCCACGGCATCACGAGATGCGGCGCCACACCGCGCCACTCGATGGGCTGACGGTCGGGCGCAAATTCGAGCCAGCGCGGCACCGTGAATTGCCAGCCACGTCCCCCGCCCAGCGCAAAGGTGGCCGGATTGCCGCTCGCGCCGCCGGTCGTGTCACCAATCACGGTCACATGCGGCAGGGTGCGCATGGCCGCGACAAAACTCTCCGTGGCGCTGAAGCCGCCGCGACCGGCAATGACCACCACCGGCTTGGTGTACTGCCAGGCGCCACGCGGTCCGATGCTGCGCGCGAGCGGCATCTCGAGGCCCTGCACGCGCGGATCGATGTTGATCTGCACATACGACGCCGTGAGCGAGCGCGTGGTGAAGCGGCTGGCAAAACCGAGTGCGGCGGCGTCACTGCCACCGGCATTGGTTCGCACATCGATGATGAGCCCCGGCGTCTCGCGTGCGCGCTGCAGCATCACGTCCAGCAGATCCTCGTCCACCGGTGCCTTCCAGGTGCCCAGCCAGAGATAGCCATAGCCGCCCACCACGGCGTCGCCGGCCTGCGGTGCGCGCGTGACATAACCGGCGTCACGCAGCGCGGCCTGCCAGCGCTTGCGCTCGAAGTTCACGAGCGTGGGCGGTCGATAGGTGGGCACGATGTGGCCACGCGGATCGACGAGCCACACATGCAGATCGCGCAGTGGCGCGAGCATGGCCAGCAGCACCGACACCAGTTCGTCCTGACTGCGCGCCTGTGCGGCCACCGGACGATAGCGCAGACGCTGCGCCTTCCAGTCCACCTGCTTGTAGGCGAACGAGGGATAGGTCTCCTGAAAGCGCGTCCACAGCGTATCGAATTGATCGAGATACACCGTGGACGGATACGCCGTCAGCGCAACCGGAGGTGCGGGCGCTGGCGCACGCCCGCACGACATCGCCGCAGCCAGTCCGAGTCCAAGACCCAGCACCCGCCCGGCGGCAAGGAGCCCCCCTGCACGTCGCATTCTCTGACAATGGGGGCGGGACCGGCCACGGTCCAGATCGGCGGGCACTTCTGGGGACGAACCGTTTCTAGAGCGCCACCAGACGTGATCCGGCTATAGGACTATCGGGAAAGCGCGCCCGCCACCTGCCGCGTCAGCACGGCCAGATCGGGCGAATGCTGCAGCGCCTGGAAGTACAGACGCTGGAAGGCGTCACCCTCGGCGTCGGCGCGCAGCAGCGTACGCCCGCGATCGTACAGCGAGCGCGCCTCGGCGCTGCCCATCGGCGACTTCTTGTCCGTGCTGCGTTCGTCGATGAGCAACACGAGCTGCGCCATGGGCCGCAGCCAGTCGAAGAACGGATCGTTGATCACCAGCTGCAGGAAGGCGCTGTTGTTGTCGATCCGGCCACGCACCTTCTCGTAGCGTGTACGCTCGGCCTGCAGCAGTCCGCGATGCACCACGAGCAGGAACTTGCGCAGTTGCTCGAGCGACTCCCGTTCCTCGGCGCTGGCCAGCGGCATTTCCAGCGGCATGGTGGGTTGCTCGCGCACTTCGTCCGTGAGGTCGCCCGTGGCTGGCGCGGGGGCGGCGGGTGGCGTGGGCGTGTTGGCAGCGTCGGACATGCGGCAGCTCGGCAAATGATGAATCACAGGTGTGCGGCGCCGCGTGGCTTGACTGTCCGACGCGACTTGTGGAGCAGCATTGAAAGCTAGCAGCTTGACCGGATGACGCGATTCTCCTCTCTCCGCCGGTTGGGTGTGTTGGCCCTGACCACGGCGCTCGGCCTGGCCGCTCCGGGCTTCGCCGCACCGGCCGCCGCGCAATCCGACTGGCGCACCGTGCGTCAGGACCAGACCTGGCTGGCCTTCGCCTACGATCAGCCGCTGTCCACGCGCTGGTCCACGCTGGGCGACGTGCAGTGGCGACGGGTGAACGGTCTTGCCGACCCGCAGCAGCTGCTGCTGCGCACCACGGCCCTCTACCGGGTGGCGCCGGGCTTTCGGGTGGGCGCGGGCGTGAACTATGTGGCCACGGCGCCCTACGGGGAATTGCCGGCCGCCCGGCCGCTGCGTGACCGACAGCTGTTCCTCTTTGCCCAGCTCAATCACAAGCAGGGTGCCACCGATTTCATGCACCGCTTCCGCTTCGAGAATCGCTGGCTGGCCGATGTGGCGCGCGACGCCGACGGTGACGAAGAGCTCATCAATGAGCGCTTTGGCCGTCGCGCGCGTTATCTGGTGCGCCTCATGCGCCCCGTGCCCGGTCTCGAGTTCCGCGGCCTGCCCGTGCTGGGGCTCGTGCAGAACGACCTCTTCATCGGCCTGGGCGGCGCCGAGCGTGGGGTGACGGTGGATCAGAACCGCATCGCGTTCGGACCGGCCATCCAATTCAATCGCAGCAAGCGCCTCGACCTGCTGTGGATGCAGCAGTGGGTGGCGGTACCACGGGCGCGCGCCAACGAAAACAATCGTACGTTATGGGTGGTGCTGAACCACACCGGTCTGCCGCGCTGACCGCGGTGTGACGGCTCACCTGCCTGCCTCCCCCCTCGGGATCTCCTACCTGACCATGTCTCGCTCCAACTCCCTGCCCGCCCTGCGGCCTGCGCTGCTCGCCGCCTCGCTGGCCGCGATGTTTGCGCCGGCCGCCAGCCCGCTTGTGGCCCAGAACGCCGCCGGTCCGGCCGTGTCCTCGTCCTCGGCGGCTTCGTCGTCCGCCAAGTCCGATCCGCTGGCCGACGAAGGCTACATCACGCCGCCGGAGGCCATCGCGAAGCTGGTGGCCGCGCCGCGCGAACTGAACGCCACCTACAGCACGCCGAGTCCGGGCGCGCGACGCTACTTCATGCGACTGGTGAGCGACGGTCTGCCGTCACTGGCGCTCGTGGGCAAGGCGCACCACAACCTGGGCGGGTGGCAGGTTGACCAGCGCGCCAACCGCGAGCGCAACCTCACCATGCGCAGCAGCGCGGGCCTCGAGATCACCGAGTGGGAAACGGGCCGCAAGGTGAATGTGGCCATTCCCGCCGGCGCGCGGGTGGGCAGTGCGGCGTGGTCACCCGACGGCAATCAGGTGGCCTTCTTCGCGCTGTTCGACGACGCGACGCAGATCTGGGTGGCCGACGCCTCCACGGGCAAGGCACGCGCCGTCTCACCGCGCACGGTCATGGCCACCACGGTCACCCAGCCGCAGTGGACGGCCAACGGTCAGGCGCTGCTCACGGTGCTGCTGCCCGATGGCCGCGGCCCCGAGCCGCGTGAGCCCGTGCTGGCCAGTGGCCCCATGGTGCGCCTCAACGAGAACAACAAGCTCAAGACGCGCACCTACGCCGATCTGCTCATGACGCCCTACGAGAAGGACCTCGTGGCGTATCACATGAAGGGACAGCTGGCGCTCATCGATGCGAAGAGCCGCGCCGTACGCAAGATCGGCGCGCCGGGTCTCGTGCGCAGCGTCGATGCCTCGCCCGACGGGCAGTATCTGCGCGTGACCTATGTCGAGGAGCCGTTCAGCTATGTGCTGCCGGTCTCCTCGTTCGGCACGCGTGAAGTCATCCTCGACGGCACGGGCAAGGTGCTGACGGAAATCAGCAAGCGTCCGCTGCGTGAGGGCGAGGAGCCCACCGACCCCACCGATCCGCAGCCGCGTGCGGCCGCCAGCCCGGCGGCGCGTGCCGCGGCGCCCGACACCGGCAAGCGCAATCTCGCCTGGCATCCCACGGCGGGTGGCCTCGTGTATCTGCAGATCGCGCCGGCGACCAACGGTGGTGGCAGCGGCGCGGGCAACGCGGCGCGTGCCGACAGCGCGGCGCAGTCGCGTCCGGGCGATGGCGTGATGCACTGGAAGACGCCGGTT
>JACVCT010000133.1 GCA_016741895.1 Gemmatimonadaceae bacterium
AACTACCTGCGCTGGCGCATGTACACGGCTTACGGCGACGAGGCCGCCGTGCCCCCGGCTGACGACATCGTGGCCTTCGCGCGCTGGGTGGGTCGCCAGCCCTGATCGACCCTCAGGCTGGGGCGGACCGGTCCATGCGCAGCCACGGTGCTGCTCTCGGTCGATCGATTATTGCGCAGGCGTACGGGCTGGGCTTTGACGCCGCCGGCATCGCCGAACTCGCGGTTCCCCACACGCTCGCGCCCTATCAGGCCTGGCTCGAGGCCGGTTTGCATGGCAGCATGCAGTACCTGGCGGGTGAGGGCGCGCGCCTGCGAGCCGACGCCCGGTTGCCGCATCCCGGCGCCACGCACGCGATCGTGGTGGCGGCGTCGTACGGGGGCACGGAACCCGGCGGCCCGGTGGCCCGCTACGCGCGCGGCGATGACTACCACGAGGTGTTGCGGGCGCGCCTGCGTGAGCTGCACGCCTTCATCGAAGCGCAGCTCGGGCACACGGTCAACGCCCGCCCGTATGTGGACAGCAGTCCCATTCTCGAGCGTGATCTCGCGCAGCGCGCGGGCCTCGGCTGGTTCGGCAAGAACACCATGCTCATCACGCCGCGAGCGGGCTCGTTCGTCTTTCTGGCCTCGCTGTTCGTGGAGCTCGACCTCGAGGCGTCTGCGCCCTTCGAGGCCGATCGCTGCGGTCGCTGCACACGCTGTCTCGACGCCTGCCCCACCCGTGCCCTGCCGGCGCCGCGTGTGCTCGATGCCACACGCTGCATCAGCTATCTGACCATCGAGCATCGGGGCAGCATTCCCGAGGCCCTGCGCGAACGGCTGGGCGGTCTGCTGTACGGGTGTGACATCTGCAACGACGTGTGTCCGTGGAATCAGCGCTTCGCGAAGCCCGCCATGCTGGACGCGTTTGCGCCGCGCGCGCTGTTCGCCGAGTCACAGGACCGCGAGGGCACCCGCGCGCTGGCGCGCGAGATCCTCATGATGAGCCCCGCGGACTACGCGGCGGCCTTCAGGGGCTCGGCCATCAAGCGCGCCAAGCTCTGGATGCTGCAGCGCAATGCCTGTGTCGTGCTCGGCAACGTCGGCACCGTGGAGGATCTCGCGGTGCTGGAGGCGATGACTGCGCACGAACATGACGTGGTGCGGGAGCATGCCGTGTGGGCCGCTACGCGCCTCCGCACCACGCCAACGTTCACCGCCCCGACGATGCCGCGGCCGGCAGCACGGCCGTGACCTCGATTTCCACCAGCGCCTGCTCGGAGAGCAGTCGCGTGACCTGCACCCAGGACGCCGCCGGCGTGTGGCCGGCATAGGCGGTCTTGCGCACCGCGTTGGCGGCCGCGAGCGCCTGTACGTCCTTGGTGAAAACCGTTTCGCGCACAATGTGCTCCATGCGCGCCCCGTGCCTGGCCAACCCGCGCTCGATGCGGCGGTAGATCTGCCGCAGCTGCTCCTCCATGGTCGCGCCACCACCGATGGTGCCCGACATGTGGATGGTGTTGCCGATCACGATGGCCTGCGCGTAGCCCCACTCGCGCTCACTCGGATGGTGCTCGTGCCAAATCGTGCGGTCGCCACGGGAGATCAGGCTGTCGCGGGGGGCTACCTGCGCCTGTACCGATGTCGAGGCAATGGTCAGCAGGGCGAGGACGGCCACGGGGTGAAGTAGCGCGGATCGGTGAAGACGCATCAGAAAACTCACGGTTGCAGTGTGGCGAACGGCGCGCACGCGGGATGATGCATACGACGGACGCGCCGGACTCGGGTTTCACTGCTCATCCCACCACCGAGCGTCCGGTCCACGGGTTAGCTTGAGCCGATGCCTCAGCGAACTAGGTCCGAGGTGCGCCGGCTCTCGCGCGGCGCCACACGCCAGGTTCTGCGTAGCTCGCGCTCGGTATGGGACCGGGTGCTCGCCGTGCTCGACCGATTCGGCCTCGACGACCACGCGGTGCTGCTGTTCTTTGGCGCCGTCATTGGCGTGGCGGCCGGTGGCGGTGTGGTGCTGTTCTACCGTGTCATCGACCTCAGCTACGAAGTGTTCTTTCGTTGGCCCGAGCAGGTACTGCCACAGCTGCCGCGCCTGCTGTATCGACCACTCACGACCGCCCTCGCCATTACCGCAGCGTGGTGGACCTGGCGCCGTCTGGGGCGGGGACAGGACGGCATGACGGTACCCGACGTGCAACTGGCCGTGATGCGCCGTCGCGGTCGCATTCACTCGCGCCGCGCCGCAGGGCGCACGCTGGCCAGCGCCATGACCATCGGCGGAGGTGGGTCGGCCGGAAGCGAAGGACCAGTCGCGGTGCTTGGCGCCACCTTGGGCTCGCTCATCAGCCGCCTGTTTCAGTTTCCCGCTGAACGGACCCGGGTGTTCGTGGGTGCGGGCGCCGCCGCCGGCATTTCGGCCGCCTTCAACGCGCCGCTCGCTGGCGCCTTCTTCGCACTCGAAGAAATTCTTGGCTCGTTTCACGCGGCCCATTTCGCACCGGTGGTCGTAGCCAGTGTCGCAGGCGCCATTCTTTCCCGCGCGGTATTCGGCAATCATCCGGCGTTCCTCGTGCCGGAGGACTACAGCTACCAGAACACGATTGAAGTGGCGCTGTTCTTCCCCTTGCTGGGGGTGCTGTGCGCGGTGGTGTCGGTGCTCTTTGTGCGCTGGCACTTTGCCATTGGCGCGCGCGCTGCAGCCTGGCGCGAGCGGCACCCGCGCGCCGAGGTACTGCAGCCTATCGCGGCCGGACTGCTCGTTGGTGGGATGGTGGTCGCGTCACGCGGTCAACTCGTGGGTACTGGCCACCTGTCCATTCCACTCGAGGGCTTCACGCACACCGCCTGGTGGGCGCTGCTGCTCCTGGCCGTGGGCAAGATCCTCGCCACCAGCGTGACGCTGCAGGGCGGCGGCTCCGGTGGTCTGTTCACGCCATCATTGTTTGTGGGTGGTGCCGTCGGCGCATCCATGGGCGTGCTCATCCGCACGTTCATTCCCTCTCTGCCCATTGCCGTGGAGGCCTATGCGCTGGTGGGCATGGGTGCCGTGGTGGCCGCGACCCCGGGCGCTCCACCCACCGCCATCCTGCTGGTGTTCGAAATCACCGGCGACTACGCCATCGTCCCCCCGTTGATGGTAGCCGTGGTGATCTGCCAGCTGCTCGCGCGGCGCTTCGAACGCGATGACCTGTACAGCGGGTGGCTGCGACGTCGTGGCGTCGCACTGCCATCCCATGCTGCCCCATCCCCCTCACCACCGGCGCCCCTGTCGTCATGAGTGTCTGGCCCTCCCTATTGCAGTTCGCACTGGCGCTCGCGCTGCTGCTGGCCGCCGCCCGCTTCTTCACCAGCGCGGCGCAGCGCATCGGTCTCGCCTTCGGCATGTCCCCCTTCGTCGTGGGCGTGTTCATCATTGCCATTGGCACCTCGCTGCCGGAATTGGTTGCCTCGCTGCTCAGCGTGCAGAGCGGCGCCTCTGAAATCGTGCCCGGCAACGTGCTTGGCGCCAATGCCGCCAACCTGCTGCTCAACATGGGACTCGTGAGTGCGCTGGCCAGCGGCGGACGCATCGTGCTGGGCGAGGAGTATCTCTTCATCGATCTGCACTTCCTCATGGGCGCCATGCTGGCCGTGGCCACGACCATGGCCGACGGCCGCATCGTGGCCGTGGAGGGCGCGCTGCTGCTGCTGGCCTATGCGCTGTACATGACCTATCTGGTGGTCGAGGGGCGCACCCCATCGGCGGAGGCCGAGCACGCCGATGCCATGTCGCCGGTGCCACGACGGGCCTCCTCGCTGGCGCGCGATGCGGGGATTCTGATCGTGGGCGGCGTGCTCATTTATGTGGGCGGCGACATGACGGTGAACGCGCTGCAACAGCTCTCGACGGCGCTCGGCATCTCGGCGGCCGTGGCCTCGGTCACCATTCTGTCCATCGGCACCTCGCTTCCCGAACTCGTGGTGAGTGTCTCGGCCGCGCGGGCCGGTCAGGCGTCTATGGCGGTGGGGAACGTGCTGGGCTCCTGCGTGTTCAATGCCCTGGCGGTGGCCGGCGCGGCGGGATTGGCCAGTGGCACCGCCGGCGTGGTGGTCACCGACACGCTGCGCTTCTTCGCGCTGCCCTTCGTTTGCGCCTCGGCGCTGCTGTTCTATCTGCTCACCCAGGACAAGCGCATCTCGCGCTGGGAAGGCATGCTGTTCCTCATTCTCTTCCTGCTCTTCATGGCCAAGATCGGCGGCCTCGCGTGAGGCGGTGGCGACTGCTGCCGGTCCTCGCAGCAGCCTGGACCACGTCGGCGTTCGCACAACCCCCCGTTGACGCGGCGCCTGCACCAGCCCCCGTGCCGTTTCGCGTGGGCGAAGTGCTGACCTACAAGGCCAGCTTCGGTGGCATCCCCGCCGGCAGTGCGCGCATGGAGGTGGCGGGCATTGATACGGTGCGGGGCCGCGCCGCCTACCATCTTGTGTTCGCCATTGACGGCGGTATTCCGTTCTTTCGCGTGCACGACCGCTACGAAAGCTGGATCGACGTGGTCACGCTCGCGTCCCTGCGGCACGTGCAGCAGATCAGCGAAGGCCGCTACAAGCGGCACACGGTGTACGAAATCTTTCCGGAGCGCGCGCAGTACCAGCGCAATGACGACGCGCCGGCGCCGAGTGTGTCCCGCCCGCTCGACGATGCCTCATTCATCTACGCGGTGCGCGCCGAGGCCCTGCGCCCCGGCGAGACGAAGCGTGATGACCGCTACTTCCGCCCCGACCGCAATCCGGTGATTCTCACCGGACTGCGGTTCGATACCATCAAGGTGGATGCGGGCACGTTTCCCACCGTCGTGGTGCGACCCACCATTCGCGCCAAGGGCCTCTTCTCGGAGGGAGGAGAGGCCCAGGTCTGGTTCAGCGATGATGCGGCGCGCATTCCCGTGCAGGTACGCACGAAGTTCGCGAAGTTTCGACTGACCCTGTCACTCAAGTCGGTCGTTTACGGCAACGACACGCGCTGACGCCAGAGGGGATTGGCGTGCTCGTGCGCCGTTGACGTGTGACGACGCAGGTCACGGCCGTCGGCGGTCACGCTGTAGACCTGCCAGTTGTAGATGTTGCCGAGAATCTCATGGGCCGACACGAAGGCCAGACGCCGACCGTCCGGTGACCACGCTGGCGCGCGCTGCTCGCCGTCGGGCTCAACCGCCAGGAGGGCCTGCTCCGCCACCGGGCGCGCGTTGGCGTCGAGACGCACCGTCCACAGGTCGCCAACGAGGCTGGCGCTCCGGCGCACAAAGGCCACCATGCGCCCGTCGGGCGACCAGGCCGGCGCCCGGTCGGAGGCCTCGGCATCGAGCGTGAGCGTCTGCACGTCAGCGCCGTCATCGCGCATGGATTCGAGACGCGCCACCATGTAGCCCTCGGCGCTGCGCCGCTCGTGGGCATAGGCGAGACGATACGCGCCATTGACCGGCTGCGGGGACCAGGTCGGCGATTCGTACGACGACTCGCCGCGCACCGCGTTCGTGAGGCGCTCGAGCCCGCTGCCATCGAGGTTCATGACGTACACGTCGCCCGGATTGAACAGGCCCACCGGTCCGCCGGGCAGCCAGCCACGGAAGGCCACACGCTGGCCGTCGGGGCTGATGGCCGCCTGGTCCGCAAGCAGGCTGTCCATGCGCATACCGGGCAGCACGCGGAGGTTGCGGGCCACGCCCAGCGTATCGAGCTCGCCCGTGCAGAGCGTGGTGCCATGTCCGGTGGTGCAGGTGAGGACCAGTGTGCGCCCGTTGGGGGCGAGGCTGGCATCGTAAGCCCCGGCGAGATCGAGCACGGGCACAACCGCGCTGTCGACCAGATCGGCCAGCGCCACGGAATCGCCAGTCACAAACGCCGTGCGCATGAGGCGCGGGCGGATGACGGGGCTGGCGTCCGACTCGTGGCGGTCGAAAAGCAGCACATAGGGGCTGGCCGGCCGCGGGGGCGTGGAGTCCCGTGGCGGCACCGAGTCACGGGGCGGCACGGAGTCGCGCGGCGGCAGAGAATCGACCGGCGGGGTCGACTCCGGACCATTGGGGCCAGTGAGGGTGGCCTTTTCGGCGCAGGCAAGGAACAGCGGCGCCGCGACCAGCAGCATTGCCCAGCGGCTGCGCCCACGGGCGCGCGCAGAGGGCACGAGAGACTTCGGGAACATCAGACCGTCCGGATCTATGAGAGCAGGGTGAACTCCTGAGTATCCCGCTCTACCCGGTTCGTCCCACCCGCGTCACAACGGGTCCGCGCCCCGGGGCCGGACGGTCCTGGATGGACCGGCTACCCCGGGTCCGGACCTTGGCCCGGCCCCGGGACCCCACGACTCAGTCGCCCGCCTCGAACTCCGGGGTCATGCCCGTTGGGCCTGCCGCAGCCGCCGGCTGCCGGCCGGTCAGGAACTGCTTGAGCTGGTCGCCGATGCCGTGCACGATCAGATAGGCACAGGGCACCACAAAGAGGGTGAGCAAGGTGGACACGGACAGGCCGCCGATGACGGCAATGGCCAGCGGCTGCATGAGCTCCGAGCCCTCGCCAATCCCGAGGGCCAGGGGCAGCATGCCGAGCAGCGTGGTCATGGTGGTCATGAGAATGGGCCGGAGGCGGACCGCGCCGGCATCCACGACCGCCTGCTCCATGGGTGTGCCCAGAGCGCGATACTCCTCGATGTACTCCACGAGCAGAATGGCGTTGTTGACCACGATGCCGGCGAGCAGAATGACACCCAGCATGACCGGGGCCGACAACGGGGCACCGGTGGCCCAGAGCGCCACGCCCACGCCAATGAGCGAGAGCGGAATGGAGAGCAGGATGACGAAGGGATTGAGCATGCTCTCGTACTGCGTGGCGAGCACCACGAACACGAGAAACACCGCCAGCGCCACGACGAGCAGAAGCTGGCGGTTGTTCTCCTCGATGGCTTCCTCCTCGCCACCCACCAGCACGGCATAGCCGTCGGGGATTTCGAGATCGGCGAGTCGCGCACGCACCGAGTCCGCCACGACGCCCGGCGAGGCCACGGTGGTGATGATGTCACCGCTGATGCGCAGCCGGCGAATCTGATTCTCGCGGTTGATATCGGTGGGCCCGAGTTCGGTGCGCACATCGGCCACGTCGCGCAGCATGACCGGCGCGTTGCCGGCGCGCTGCGGCGGAAAGAGCGCCACGGTGCCGATGTCCTCGGGACTGGCAAAGCGCCCGCGCGGCAGCATGACGCGCACATCGATCTCACGATTGCCCACAGCGTAGCGTGTGGCCACCGTGCCGTCGAGCGCCGTGCGGATGGTCTGCCCCACCGTGGCCACATCGAGGCCCAGATCGGCTGCGCGCTCGCGGTCGAGACGGATGGACAGTGTGGGGCTGGCCTCTTCACTGGAGGCCTCCATGTTCTCGAGCCCGGGCACACCGCGCACCCGCTGCGCGACCTCGCGGCTCAGACGCTGAAGTTCGTCGAGGTTGTCGCCCTGGATGGCCACACTGAGGTCGGACCCTGTGGAGGAGGTGCGCAGACCGCGAATGCGTGGGGGCCGCACGCCCACGCGTGCGCCGGCAAATCCGGCATTGTTGATGGAGTCCTGCAGCTGCCGCACCCACACATCGGCCGGCATGTCACGCTCGCTGGGCGGCACGAGCCGAATGTCCATGGAACCGCGACCCGCACGATTGGCGGTGGCGCTGCCGAAGAGAAACCCGCCGGCCGTGCTGAACACGCTCTGCACATGCGGCATGGTGCCCACGATGCGCTCCACGGCCAGTGTCACGTCGTTGGTTTGCTGCGGCGTGGCACCGGGCGGCAGGCGGATGAAGGCACCCACACCGCCGTCGTCCACCTGCGGCAGGAATTCGCTGCCCTGGTCACGCACCAGCCATGCCGCCCCCAGCAACGCTCCCATGGCGCCGCCGAGCACCAGCCAGCGCCACGGCAGCAGTCTCTTCGTCACACGACGATAGCCCTGTCGCACACGGGCCATCATGGCATCGAAGGCCACCATCGGTCGCCATTTGTCCAGCCCGCTCTTGAAGCGGATGGTGGCCAGCTGTGCCGCCAGCATGGGCACCAGCGTCAGCGCCGCCGCCAGTGAGGCGGCAATGGCAAACGAGATGGTCAGAATGAGCTCGCGGAAGATGAGCGCCGAGAGGCCCGTCACGAGCAGGAAGGGGACAACCGCCGCGAGATTGGTGGTGGTCGAGGCCACCACGGCGCTGGTGACTTCCTGCGCACCGAGATGCGCGGCCTCCACCGGATCACTCACGCCCTCTTCGTCCTTCTTGCGAAAGATGTTCTCGAGCATGACGATGGCATTGTCCACCAGCATGCCGACGCCGAGGGCGAGTCCGCCCAGCGACATGATGTTGAGCGTGAGATCAGCCAGACCCATGAGCACGAGCGTGGCCAGCACCGCAATGGGGATGGACAGGCCAATCACCAGCGTCTTGCGCAGCGACTGCAGGAAGAGCAGCACCACCAGCATGGCGAGTCCCGCGCCAAGCAGGGCGGAGTCGCGCACACTGTTCACCGAGTTGCGGATGAACCCCGCCTGATTCTGGATGACTTCGTACTGGATGTCGTCGGGAATGAAGCGGTTGCGCACCAGCTCACGCAGCCGGGCGTCCACCTGATCGGCCGCCTCCACCGTGTTGCCGTCGGGCTGCTTGCGGATGGAGACCTTGATGGCCGGCACGCCGTTGAGCCGCGCCCAGAGGCGCTGCTCCTGATGCGTGTCCTCGACACTTGCCACATCGGTGAGCGGAATCTGCCGGCCTCCGCCCACGGGAAGCAGCACGCCGCGAATGTCCCCCACGGTGCGAAAGCGCCCCGAGGTCTTGCCCACCACTTCCTGATCAAGGCCCGAAATGCGACCGGCCGCCACATCCTGATTCTGGGTGCGCAGCGAATTGATGACCTGCGACACGCTGAGTCCGTAGGCCTGCAGACGCTCCTGGTCGAGCGTGACCTGCACCTCGCGTACGAGACCACCACTGATGTCGAGCGACGCCACGCCCTGCACCGTGAGCAGCTGCGGGCGCAGCCTGTCCTCGATCCAGGTGCGCAGGTCGGTGAGATCGCGCGTGGGCGAGGAGAAGGCGACTTCGTAGATGGGCGCCTGCGTCGGATCAGACTTGCCGATGGTGGGCGCCGAAGCCTCAATGGGCAGCTGGGAACGTGCGCGATTGAGATTGGTGGCGGCGTTCTGCAGCGCGATGTCGATGTCGGTGCCGTAGGAGAAATGCAACTCGACACCGACACTGCCTTCCTGGATGCTCGTCTGAATGAGCGTGAGATTTTCCGTGGTCGCGAGCGCCGCCTCGAGGGGCTTGGCGATGGTCTCTTCCATCACGCTGGGCTCGACGCCGGGGTTGTTCACCCCCACGCGGATCTGCGGATACACGATGCGCGGCAGCAGATCGAGCGGCAGCCGCGACACGAACAGCCAGCCCAGCACGAGAATGACACTCGTGAGCGTGAGCGTACCGATGGGACGCCTGATGGACCAGCTGGCAATGCCGCGATGCCGTGGCGCGCTCATGGGACGTTCCCCACGGCCGGGCGCTGTCCCACCGCCGTCAGTGAATCACGCGGGCGCGTCTCGGCGGGGGCATCCGGCGCATTGGGGGATACCACACGCACGGTGCCACCGTCGCGCAGGAAGGTGGCGCCGGCCACGACGACCGAGTCGCCCACCTTGAGGCCCTCGGTGATTTCCACGCGTCCCTCGTAGGTGGAGCCGCGCTGCACGTCGCGGCGCACGGCCTTGCCCCCCTGCACCACAAAGACCACGGCGCCGCGCGGATTCTCGAGCACGGCCGTGATGGGGACCAAGAGCAGATCGCTGCGCGGCGCGAGCGTGAACACGGCACGCGCCAGATAACCGGGCTTCACATCGCGCGCAGCCGCACCGCTGAGCGCCACCTCGACCGGCACCAGCCGCGTGGTGCTGTCGGCACTCGGGAAGATGCGACGAATGGCGCCCGTGATCTCGCGGCCTGGCAGCGCATCGAGTCGCACGGCCACCTTGCCGCCTTCGCGCAGCGAGGCCACCAACAACTCCGACACCGGGACCCGCACGACGAGCGTGGAGAGATCGGCCACGGAGAAGAGGCGCAGTTGCGGCGAGGCCACATCACCGGGCTCCACCCGTCGCTCCAGCACGACACCGTCGGACGGCGCGACCACCGTGGCAAAGCCGCGACGCACACGCAACTGATCGCGCGTCGAGCGCGCGGAGGCCAGCGCGGCCTGGGCCGCTTCGTCTTCGGTGACGGTGATGACACCAGCGGCGCGCAGCGACGCCGAGCGCTCCGCCGCCGACTCGGCCACCTTGAGCGCGACTTCGGCGCTGGCCAGCTGCGCATCGATTTCCGGCACGGCAAGGCGCGCCAGCACCTGCCCCGCACGCACGCGGTCGCCCTCCTCCACCACCACCGACTCGAGCACACCGGCCAACTGGCTCACGACCCCGATGGTGCGCAGCGGTTCCACCAGGCCCGTCGTGGCCACATCACGTGCCACGTCGGCACGTGCCACCACTTCCACCTGCACGGGCTCCACACGCGCGCCGCGGCCACCGCCCGGGCCACCACCTGGTCCACGCCGCGCTCCGCTGCCCGCCTGACCTGCAGGGGCACTTCCCGACGACGGGGCATCCTTGGAACAGGCGGTGGCGGACGCCAGGCTCAGCGCGACCAGCGCGAGTGAACCACAATGAACGAGCACGGCAAGCGATCTACGCATCAGGAACCGCGGAATCGAGTCGAGAATCGGTGGGCGGTCGGGACTGACGTCCCGAGACTGCGCCCGCGAAAGCGAGCTCCGGCATCACGGCGCAGCAGCGCAGGCGGAGAAATTGGCCGGACGCGGCCAATACTCTGTATACGTCGCAGGACGGGGCGATGTTAACGCCGTGTCCCTGCCAGGTGGCGCTCGTCCCGGCCTAACAGGGTGCTGAGAAAGCCGGTGTTTTTCGCGGGCAGCGGTGCGGTTGTCGCGTTGGTCGGCTGATTCGAGGCGAAAACGGGCGAGTGGTGAGGCCTCGCGGCCTCGGTTTGGCGGCTCCCGCGCCGT
>JACVCT010000134.1 GCA_016741895.1 Gemmatimonadaceae bacterium
GCCGCACGTCAGGCCGCAGACCTCACGCGACAGCTGCTCACCTTCTCGCGTCGTGACTCCGGCGCGCGCGGCGCGGTCGCGCTCAATGGCGTCATCCAGCAGGCCGTGCAGCTGCTCCGCGGCGGCATGTCGGAGCGCATCACCGTGGAAACGGAACTGCAGGATGCGCTGCCGCCGGCACGTGGCCGCAAAGCCGAACTGGCGCAGATCGTCATGAACCTCATGGTCAACGCGCGCGACGCCATGCCCGAGGGCGGGCGTCTGCGCGTCAGCACTCGACTGGGAACATTGGCGGACGAACGCGCCTGCCTTGAACTGCGTGTGGCCGACACGGGCATCGGCATGGATGAGAAGACGCGACTGCGCATCTTCGAGCCGTTCTTCACGACCAAGGAAACCGGGCGGGGCACCGGACTCGGTCTCTCGGTGGTGTACGGCATCGTCCAGCAGCTCGGTGGCACCATCGACGTGGACAGCATTCGAGGTCAGGGCACCACGTTTACCGTGCGCCTGCCCGTCAGCGAGGACGACGAGAGTGCGCATCCCCTGGCGGCCAGCGGACCGCCCGGCGGGCACGGTGAGTTGATCATGGTGGTGGACGACGAACCCGCCCTCCGCCATGCGGTGGCACGCATGCTCACACGGCTTGGCTATCGCAGCATCACCGCAGAGGACGGCGAGGACGCCATCGCGCGTCTGGTGCTGGGCGGTGATCAGGTGGCGGTTGTTCTCACCGACCTGCGCATGCCGAAGATGCCCGGTGACGAGCTGAGCGAGCATGTGCATCGCATGCGCCCGGACCTGCCCGTGCTGTTCATGTCCGGGCAGGCCGACGATGCCACCGTGCGCGACACCCGACTGGCCAACCACACCGTGCTGGCCAAGCCGTTTTCACTCGATGAATTGGCCGAGGCCCTGCATCAGGCCCTCATGACCTGAGGGCCTGGCTGCTCAGCCCGCGACGCGCTGCGCGGCAATCACCTCGAGCATCTCGCGCACGTCGGTGAACTTGACACGCGGACGCCCGGCGGCCGCCCCGCGCTCCTGCTCCACCTTGTCGAGCAGCTGCCAGTCGGCCCAGGTGGTCACCGTCACTCCGCGCTCGGCCAGCAGCGCATCGATGCCGGACACATCGTCGGCCAGTGTCGGCACATCGCCCGCGGCCACATCGGCCAGCAGTTGATTCACCGTATCGGTGGCGCAGAGCTTGTTCGTGCCGATGATGCCCTGCGGCCCACGCTTGATCCACCCCGCCACGTACAGCCCCGGAAGCGTGCGCTCGCTGCCCGCCTGCTCCACGACATGCCCGTTGATGTTGGGCACCACACCGTTGCGGTCATCAAACGGCACGCCGGGCAGGCCGCGCCCCTTGTAGCCCACCGAGCGAAACACCATGCCAACCGGCAAGGTCTCGGTTTCGTCAGTCGCCACCGCCCGCACACCACCGCGTCCGTCAGCCTCGAGCCGATTGCGCACGATGGTCAGGCTCTCCACATGCTCGCTGCCACCAAGCGCCACCGGCGACGCGTTGAAGTGAAACACCACGCGACGGCGCGCGCCGCTCAGCGGACGCTCGGCCCAACCACGCAGCACCTCGAGATTCTTGGCCGGGTTGCGGTCTTCCATGCTGGCCAACTGCTCGGCGCTGGCCGCATCGAGCTCGAGATCGCGCGGATCCACCACCACATCCACCCCATCCAGCTCACCGAGCTCACGCAGCTCGGGCGTGGTGCAGGCCGCCTGCACCGGACCACGACGCGCCACAAGATGAATGGTATGCACCTGTGAGGCCGCAAGCGCCTGCAGCGCATGGTCCGCCAGATCGGTGCCGGCCAGCACGGTGGTGGGCTTGGCGAGAATGCGGGCCACGTCCATGGCCACGTTGCCGATGCCCACAACGGCCACCTCACCCTGCGTGAGATCGAACTGCGCCGCGGCGTAGTCGGGATTGCCGTTGTACCAGGCGACAAACTCGGTGGCCGCGTGGCTGCCACGCAGCGTCTCTCCCGGAATGCCCAGCGTGCGGTCGGTGTCGGCGCCGTAGCACAGCAGCAGCACATGATAGCGCGCGCGCAGTTCCTCAATGCTCACGTCCTGCCCGACGTGCACATGCCCGAGGTAACGGAACCCCGGCTGCGACGCGATGCGATCGAAGATGCGCGTAACCGATTTGATCTTGGGATGATCGGGCGCCACGCCGCCGCGTACCAGACCAAAGGGCGTGGGCAGGCGGTCAATGAGATCGATGGCGATGCCAGGCGCAGCCTTCTGCAGCGCCTCGGCGGCGTAGAACCCGGCCGGGCCCGATCCGACGATCGCAACCCGCAAGCTGTTGAGGGGGATGGACATAGTCCTGCAAAGATAACCAGGCCGACAATGAACAACACTTCATGCAATTCTCGCGCAAGTCGTTACGGTGTGGCACTTTACGCTCTTGCCGAGTGCGATGGTCGGCTGAATACTCGCATGGTACGTCTCGGCCTCGCTGCCTTCCCTCAGGTCCCACCCGCGAGCGCCCGATCCCTCTCGGAGGCATCCATCCATGCGTAGTGCCCGCGCGCTTCCCCTCGCTCTTGCCACCATTGGTCTCGCGGCCTGTTCAACCGGCAGCGACCCCGTGTCCACCACCAGCCCCGAGTTGGGCAGCCCCACCGCGTCGGCATCGCCCAACGCACAACCCGAGTTGCAGGGTCGCTACATCGTGCAGTTCACCGATGATGTCCGCGATCCGCAGGGCCTGGCCATCGCCATAGTCAACGGCAATGGCGGGACGCTGCACTACACCTACACCCGCGCCATCCAGGGTTTTGCGGCCACGCTGCCACCGCAGGCCATCACGGCACTCGCGAGAAATCCGGTCATCAAGCTCATCGAGCCCGATGGCATCGTGACCGCTTCGGCCACACAGAGCAACGCCACCTGGGGACTCGATCGCATCGATCAGCGCGATCTGCCGCTGAACAGCAGCTACACCTACAACGCCACCGGTGCCGGCGTGCGCTCCTACATTCTCGACACGGGTATTCTACCGGGCCATGTCGAGTTCACAGGACGCCTCGCGTCCGGCTTCACGGCCATCAGTGACGGTCGCGGCACCAGCGACTGCAACGGTCATGGTACGCATGTGGCGGGCACAGTGGGCGGCACCGTGTACGGTGTGGCCAAGGGTACCACGCTCATTCCCGTGCGTGTCCTCAACTGCCAGGGCTCCGGCACCACCAGCGGCGTGATCGCCGGGGTGGACTGGGTGGCCAACAATCACGTCAAGCCAGCCGTGGCCAACATGTCGCTGGGTGGCGGCGTAAGCAGCACGCTCGATGCTGCAGTGGCCAACGCCGTCAATCTGGGCGTGACCTTCGTGGTGGCGGCCGGCAACAGCAACGCGGATGCCTGCAACTACTCGCCGGCCCGCACGACGTCGGCCATTACGGTGGGCGCCACAACCAGCAGTGACGCGCGCGCGTCCTACTCCAACTTCGGCAGCTGCCTCGACATCTTCGCACCGGGCAGCAGCATCACCTCGGCCTGGTACACCAGCAACACCGCGCTCAACACCATCAGTGGCACTTCCATGGCCAGTCCACACGTGGCCGGCGCCGCCGCGCTCTACCTCGAAGGCGCACCAACGGCCACGCCCGCCACGGTCGGCAACGCGATCATCAGCAACAGCACGGCCAACAAGGTCACCAGCGCCGGCAGCGGTTCCCCCAATCGTCTGCTGTATACGCTCGCATTCGGCTCTGGCGGTGGTGGTGGTCCCACCAATCAGGCACCAACGGCTTCGTTCAGTTTCAGCTGCACAAACCTGAGCTGCAGCTTCAATGGCAGCGCCTCCAGTGACCCCGACGGCAGCATCAGCAGCTACAGTTGGAACTTTGGTGACGGCACCACGGCAACGGGTGCCACGCCCAGCAAGTCGTTCGCGTCGGCGGGCAGCTACAACGTCACCCTCACCGTCACAGACAACGCAGGCGCCACGGGAAGTCAGACGCAGAGCGTGAGCGTCACTGCGCCGTCCACCGGCATCAACCTCAGCGTGAGCCTGTCCAAGCAGCAGGGTGTCAATCGGGCCACACTGTCATGGAGCGGTGCGACCAGCAGTGTGGATTTGTACATCAACGGTAGCAAAGCGACCACGGTCACCGGTAGCAGCTACGTCGATGTGATCGGCCGTGGCGGTGGCACGCGCACCTATCAGGTGTGCAACGCCGGTACCACCACCTGCTCGAACAGCGAGACCGTCAGTTTCTGACAACCACGGATCGCGCGTCCGCAGTGCAATGCAGAAGGGGCTCGGCAAACCGCCGGGCCCCAGACGGCGACCTATCTCCGCAGCAATGACGTTATTTGATCCGGCCCACTGTCTAGGGAGCTGCGCTGGCCACCGCCGACGCGTTCAGGAATCGCGGATCACTGCGCAACGACGCCAGCAGCGGATCCATTCGCACGTACGCCGTCGTAAAGCGCGAGGTGCCGCGCTGCAGTTCGGCCAGCCATGCCAGTGCCTGATCCCGATGACCGCTCATCGCCGCCACTTGAATGGCTCCGTACAGCGTTTCAAGCCGCAACGGAGCACGGGACGTCCGGCCAGCCTCGGGCGCCTCGTAGACCAGTTTGACGGCGAGCTGCGCACGCGCCAGCGCTTCGTCGCTGCGCCCAGAGAGTGCCAACGCCGCGCCTTCACTGAGTAGAGCAAACCACTGCCGCACATTCGGGTTTCCCTCACGCGCAAACGCCCGTAGCGCCTGCGTGGCCAACTGCCCGGCCTTGGCACTGTCGCCACGCACCGCGGCGATGACCGCGCGCGCGTTGTACCAGCCGCCCTCACCCTCCTGGTAGTCCTCCGGGGTGAGCGTTTGCACGGCATCGTCGAAGGACGTGTCAAGCAGCCATTCGAATCCAGAGAACTCGGGGAGGAACTGCTTGGGGGTGATGTCACGCAGCACCGCGCGTACGGTGGCGCGCGCCGCCCCCGAATCACCAGCCGCCATCTCCGCCTCCACGGCATACAGGGCCGTCATCACATTCGACGGGGAAAGAGCCCGCCCCCGCCGTGCCGCCTCGCGAGCGTCGGCCACACGTCCAAGATTGAGCAACGCCTGCACCTTGGCCGTCCAGCTCGCCACACTGCGAGGATCCAGCGCCTGTCGCCGTTCGAAGTACTGCAGCGCCTCGGCAGGGCGGCCAAACGACTGTGACTCCAGCAGTCCCATGTTGCCGAGCGCCGACACATCTTTGGGATCGAGACGCAACGTGGCCTCGAAGGCGGCGCGCGCCCCTTCCGCATCGCCTTTCACCAGACGCAGATAGCTCGCCATGGCCTTGTATCCCAATGCACCGTTCGGATCGAGCCGCTTCGTTCGTTCGGCAGCCATGCGCGCGGAATCGGCGATTGCGGGCGAACCGCCACCATTCGCGTAGACCAGCGCCAGCGAGCGGGAAATTGCCGCCCAGGCCTCCACCAGCTGACTGTCGCGCGCCACCGCCTCCCGGAAATGCACCAGCGCCGCACGCTGCGCGCGGTACGTGCTGTTGGAGTTCCAGTCCACCGCCGCCTGACCACGCAGATAGGCATCGTACGCCCGCGGATCGCGCGTCGCTACCCGCACCACCTTGGCGCGATCCTCACTGCCCAGAGCCACCTGCATGGCCTCCACCACCTCGGTGGCAATCTGCCCTTGCATGGTCAGCACATCGCGAAGCTCGGCATCGAACGGCGCCTGCCACCGACCCTGCGGTGTGCCGTCGGGAATGACCTCCACCAGTTCGGGACGGACGATCACGCGCCTCGCCTCCCCGGTGCCCACAACCCGCACGCTCCCCGTGAGGAGATACCGAACCCCCAGCTCTTCCGCGATCTGCTGCGGTGGCTTGCGACTGTCGCGGTAGAGGTTGGAGCTGTTGCTCGCGATCACCGTCGCCCCCGGCACCGCCATCAGCCTGCCGCGGATTTCATCGGTGATGCCATCGGTGAGATAGGCGTCGGTGCTATCCCCCTGATGCACGAAGGGCAGCACGGCCAGCGACCGCGAATTCTCCGCTGACACGTTGGCCGTTGGACGCATGAGTGCCCAGCCAGCCGCCGCCAGAAGCAGGGCCGCGCCCACACCGGCCGGAAGCAACCAACGCTTGATCGTAGCGCCCTCGGACGGCGCAGCGGTGAATGTCGCCGAGGCCGCCGCGCGCTGACCGCTGCCCGGTGTGTGCGCCGAGGGTGTGCTGAGCGCGGGTGCCACAGCGCGCGCGAACTCGTTCATCGTCGCAAAGCGTTCCGCCGGCTTGAGCGACAGGGCCCGATACAGCACCGCCTCGATGGTTTCCGGCACGTCGGCACGAGCGCGGCGCACGCTGGGCACGGGTGTGGTGAACCGCGCCGCGATGAGTGCCGCCGCCGTTGCACCGTCAAATGGTGGCTCGCCAGTCAGAAGTTCGTAGGCCACGCAGGCCAGCGCATACTGATCGGCTCGCCCGTCGACCGCCTCGCCGGTGGCCTGCTCCGGCGCCATGTAGCGAGGCGTGCCCACGGCAATGCCAGTGGCCGTGAGGTTGTTCTGCATCCCTGAATCCTGCAGGTCGCGCGCAATGCCGAAGTCCGCCACCAGCGTGGCGCCATCGTCGGTGACGAGGATGTTTTCCGGCTTGATGTCGCGGTGCAGCACCCCTTCGCGATGCGCGTAGGCCAGCGCCTGCGCCGCCTCACGCACGATGGCCAGCGCATCGTTCACCGGTAGCGGGCCGCGCGTCCGCAGCAGGTCCCGCAGGCTCATCCCGGTGACAATGGGCATGGTGAACCACAACCGCCCCGCCGTCTCACCCGAATCGAAGACACTCAGGATGTGCGGATGTTGCAGCCGCGCCGCCACGCGGATTTCCCGCTCGAATCGCTCGTTCCCCACTGATGCGGCAAGGTCCTCGTGCAGGACCTTGAGCGCCACCGGTCGGCCGTGCTTGACGTCGAGCGCCCGATACACGGTGGCCATGCCCCCCTGACCAAGTACGCCGTCGAGTACATAGCGATCCCGCAGGCCGTCAGCGAGAGAGTCGTGCACAGGGGACAAGGCAGCGGTCTCGGGTGGGGATGGAGCGCGGTGCAGTGCAGCAGACGGTCGCGCGAATCTGCAAAGCGCGACTACATAGCGCCATCGACCAAAGGCGCGCAATAGGGCGTCCAGCCAAGACCGGGTGCCACGACATGTCGCAACACCCGGGCAATGGCCATGCAACATCAGCGCATACAGAAAATCCGTGAAGCCGCCGTCACCTGCCGACGGCACCAGAGCAGTCAGGCCGTCTGCAGGTCGGCCATAGCCGCCTCCAGCTTGTCGAACGAGCCCGTCCACCCCTTTGTCATGCCACCGCGCTCCGCAATGAAGGCCGCCATCTCCTCGGCGCTGGCTTCACCCTCCACCTCGGTGCAGACGGTCACCCGGGACTGCATGTCACCCTCCGGCGTGAAGGTCACCGTGTTGCGGAGATGGGCTGGCCACACCGGCGCGCCGGGGTGGCGCGCGATCTCCCCCGCGGCGTCGGTGAAACACTGCGTGT
Source organism: Gemmatimonadaceae bacterium (assembly GCA_016741895.1). Lineage (GTDB taxonomy): Bacteria > Gemmatimonadota > Gemmatimonadetes > Gemmatimonadales > Gemmatimonadaceae > Gemmatimonas. The sequence continues at coordinate 7,546 of JACVCT010000134.1, forward strand.
AGACCAGACGGTCGGGGCGCTGCATCTCGTGATACGTGAAGCGGCCGTGCATCTGATGACTGCCGTTCTGCATGACGAAGGCGGCATGACCACCGGGCCGCATGTCGGCCTGAGTAAAGACCATGGTAAAGCCGACGGGTGGCAACCACTGCGCCACATGCTCCGGCGTGGTCCACAAGTCGTAGAGTCGCTCCACCGGCACGTCGAAGCTGCGCGCAATGACAAACACCTCACGCTGCGTGTGCTGCTGCTCCACGTACTCGGCCAAACGATCCCAGGTGGAGTTGCCGCCGGCCATCTTGATGAACACCCGCGTTTCGCGCGCCGCCTCGGGTGATTCGAGCAGCATGACGATGTCGAGCTCCGTGCGTCCACCCAGGTCGCGAAAGGTGGCCGTGACGCGGAACATGGGCTTCGCATCGGCCGCGCGCGCGCCGTGATCATACACGAGACGCGACTCGGGTACGACTTCGTGATAGCGCGTGAAGTTGGGCCAGTCCGTACCGTCGGGCCCGTGCATGGTGTAGTCCCAGAATCCCCCCACGCGGAGCTCGCGCGCATGCGTGGTGATGGTGAAGCCCCGCGGCCCCCACCACTTGGCCAGATGTTCGGGTCTCGTCCAGGCCTGCCAGACCAGTGCGAGTGGTGCGTTGTAGATGCGCGTGAGGCGGATCTCGCGAGCGGGGTCAACGGTCGGCGTTGGCATGATCATCGGACGGGTGCTGGGGCGTGGGAGTGTCGGGGAGTGAAGACGCACTGTTGCTGGCGTTGTCGCCGAGGCTTTCGAGGTAGGTCTCCAAACGATCGAGACTGGCCTCCATGTAGGCGCGGTACTCGTCGAGCAGGGACGCCACTTCGCGCAGCGGCTCCGGATTGAGCCGGCAGGGTCGCCACTGCGCGTCGCGCCCCTTGCTTACCAACCCGGCGCGCTCGAGCACCTTGAGGTGCTTGGTCACGCCCGGCAGGCTCATGTGACCGAGAAAAGGCTCCGCGAGCTGCGTGACGCTGGCCTCGCCCTGGCGCAGGCGGGCCAGCAGGGCCCGACGCGTGGGGTCGGCGAGAGCGGAGAGGGTTTGGCTGAGGCTATCCTGCATGCTTTACCGTTTGGTTAATTAACGTTTTAGTATAATAACGACCACACGGCACCGCGCAAGAGCTGTTCGATCATTGGTCAGTTGCCTTGGCGAAAGGGGTCAGTGATCCAGGATGGCAACCGACGTTCGTGGCGGCGCCGTCCGGTCAGGAGGCTGCGCGGTATCTGGTGGGGGACACGCCGGTCCATCGCTTGAAGGCCCGCGAAAAGGCCGCCACATCGCGGAATCCACAGCGCTGGGCTGCCGCCTGCACGGCCAAGCGGTCGGACCGAAGCAGGTCCTCGGCGGCGCTGCGGCGGAGACGGTCGAGCAAGTCTTCAAAGGTCACGCCTTCTTCCCGTAGACCGCGATACAGTGTCTGACGACTCATGGCCAGGGCACGGGCCACTGCGTCCATCGACACGCTTTCTTTACCCAGACGCGCACGCAGCTGCGCATGCACCCGCCCCGATAGCGTGCGAGCCTCGTCGAGCGAAGCCAACAGGGCCGCCGCGCGTTCCAGCAACACCGAACTCACGTGAGCGGGCGCCTGGCGAACCCGGAGATCCGGCCAGGCTGGATCGAACAACAGAGCATTGCGTGTCTGCCGGAAACGGACCGGGGCACCGAAGACCGCCTCGTATCTGGCCACGGGACCGGCCGGCGCATGCCGGAAATGCACACCCCGCAGGAGCGGTGGCGTAGCCTGGACGAGCCGAGTCCCGCAGGCAATGCGTACGAGGCTGGCCTCCGTGATCTGGCGGGATGCACTCGGCAGATCGCGATCGTCAATGAACCACAGGCCATCACGTGACATCTCGAGCGGAAAATGTGGACCGTGATGCCGTGTCCCCACATCGAGGGTCAGACGCGCGTAGCGATTGAGGTGTGAATGGGCCTCGGCCATCGTCTCACAGGTGCTTCCGATGACGCAGACAATGCTGGTTTCGGTGGCGTGCACGGCGGAGCCGAAATCAAGGATGAAGAGCGGATCGTTGGTCGCTGTCTCCGCTGCCGTAACCAACGACAGAAAGGCGTCGGCCGAGATCCGCGCCTCGTGGGTGGCAAGGTCGTCCTCATGCAGACCAGCCGAGGCGAGCAATGCACTGCGCGACAATCCCCGGGTGCTGGCGTAGTCCAGGAACGTGCGGGCCATTCCCGCGCCAAGTGTGGGCGAGTGCAGTCCAAATAGCGGCGCAGCGTGAGTCATGGGATCAACAGGTTGGCGCCAACAGCACAGCGGTGAACGACGCGGGAATCGTAGGCTGGGGAGACCCCTTCACCAATCTGGAGCCTCCATGACATCATCATCTCCTGCCGTTTCCATCCCTACGCCACCGGCAAACGGCAGTTTCGATCCGGCAACTATCGCCACGACCGTTCGCACTGCCGCACAATGGTTGCGGCGCACGACTGCGCTGTGGCTGACGGTCGCGGTGGCTGGTCAACTGCTGTTTGGCGTCTATGTACTGCGGTTCTACGGTGGTGCCGCATGGCGTGGCGATTTTGCGCAATGGTCTGCCGTCATGCCACGTGGATGGGTGCCGGGCGATCACGGCGGCAACGCGGCGGTGGCCGTGCATTTGCTGGTGGCGTTGGTGATCTGCATAGGCGGCCTGACCCAACTGGTTCCCATCATCCGACGCCGCGCTCCCGCCGTTCATCGCTGGATGGGTCGGGCCTTTGTGACATCGGCAGTGCTGGGGGCCACCAGCGGCTTCTGGCTGCAGTGGGTGCGCGGGGGTACGTCTTCACTACCTCAGAGGCTGGGTACCACGACCAACGGGTTGGTGATTCTCGTTTGCGCATGGTTGGCGTGGCGCAGCATTCGACGCCGCGACATGAGCACGCATCGTCGCTGGGCTCTGCGCCTGTTCCTTGCGTCCAATGGAGTGTGGTTCTTCCGCATTGGCCTCATGTTTACGCTGCTGGCATTCGGGCGACCGATCGGATTTGATCCGGAGACATTTCGCGGGCCACTGCTCGTAGGCCTGGCGTGGGCGGAGACCATCGTCCCTCTTGGCCTGCTTGAACTCTGGCTGCGGAGCGAGCGGGCCGCCACCGCGCTCCCACGTTGGGCCATGTCGGCGCTCCTTGTGCTGCTCAGTGTAGCGACCGGCATGGGCGTGACCGGTGCGGCGATGATGCTGTGGTTGCCGCACCTGCGCTGATCACATCGTCCGGCTCGGGGCTGACACGGCCATGACCCGAAAATCTGCCGGCCTGCGCGTCAGAGGAGCACGGTTTGTACGCCCACGCTGACTCACCCTGAGGAAATCCCATGCGTCCCGTCTCACGCTTCACTCGCCAGGTACCGCATCAACGGTTGTTGACCCTCATTTGCGCCACGCTCGTCTTGCTGGTCGCCCCGCCAAGCGCTTCCGCACAACCCTACCAGCTTGT
>JACVCT010000135.1 GCA_016741895.1 Gemmatimonadaceae bacterium
GGGCGCGCAGGGAATCGATGGCGGCCAGCTGCGCGGCCAGCGCGCGTTCGGCGCCGGCAGCCGGCGCGCTGCGCTCCGCCTGCCGGATCAGGTCCGACTCGAAGCGCTGGACGCCCACCCACCGCACGCCGGCGCCCACCAGCGCCACCGCGAGGAGAAAGGCCATCGCCTTCTTTTCGTCCGCCGTTGCCATGCGCCAGCATAGTGATGCCCGGCGCCGGCGGCGTGACCATTTCTACGCGCGTTGGGCCCTGCGGACGCCGACCGGCGTCAGCGCAATTCGCCGGCGAAGAAGCGCAGCTGCAGGGTGGTGGACAGGATCATGCTCGACGTCTGTCGATTGAAATTGCGATCGTAGGTGACCACGTAGCTGCTGGTGAGCTGGAAGGTGAGCAGCTCATTGAGGTCGGTGTTGGCGTTCAGATTGAACGCGCGGCGGCCGTTGTTGGTGAGCACCGCCGGCGGCGTGTTGACGGTGTTGCCCAGCAGGTCGGTGATGGTGGAGCCGGACACCAGCGACAGATTGCGCTCACTCTGATACGACAGGTTGGCCCGCAGCTGCCCGCTGCGCGTGTTCCAGCTCTTCGGCAGCCGGAAGCTGCGACCCACGTCAAACGACGAGCGCACCGTCTCGGTATTGGTGAGCGCGCCAGGGCGCAGTTCTTCGCGCTCCTCGGTGGAATACTGGGCCAGCGTGGTGAGGTTGCCGAGGAAGGCCCAGGTGATGTTGGCCGACAGCGGCCGGCGGGTTGCCGTCAGTTGACTGCGATCGGCCAGTCCGCCGGTTTCGTTGGGGATGTTGGTTTCCTGCTCGCTCACGTTGTAGGTGCCATCCACATTGAGCTGCGAGATGAGGCCCTTGAGTTTCTGCGGGCGCCACGACCAGCGCAGCCGCAGGTCGGGGTAGACGACCTGCGTGCTGGTGATGAGCGCCTGGAAGCCATCGAGCGAGCGGCGCGTCCAGGTTTCCGTGGTGCCGTTCTCCATGCGCGAGATGAGCGTGAAGGAGAACGGCAGGTTGAGCGATCCGCCCAGCGTGGTGCGTCGCAAACGGCCGGCCGTGGAGGCCAGGCGTGAATCGGTGCCGCGGAAGTCGTTGAGGCCGCCCAGACCGAACTGGAAGCCGAACCCGGGGATGTAGGCGGTGTTGTCGTAGTTGGACGTGAGACTCTGCTGCCACTGCACGTCGATGGGCGCGAACACATTGCCCAGGCGGCGCCAACGACTGTTGTCGCCGGTGCGCAGCGTGATGAGGCGACCAAAATCGAAGGTCGTGCCCATGTTGAGCGACTGTGCCGCCCCAAGGCGCCGCGGCAGCCGGAAGGCACCGGTGCTGTCGGCCTCGCGCAGCAGCACGCGCGCGTTGGGGTCCTTGTTGAGCGTGAAGGAGCTGGTGAAGTCGGCTCGCGGCCGCAGCCAGGGCGACACGGTGGGCGCAAACTGCAGGGCCGACGTCAGCGAACGCTCACGCTCGAGCCCCAGGCTGGTGCCCAGCACCGACAGGCGCTCGGCCCAGGCCGCCTCACCGCGGTCGGTGCTGTCGGGCACCTGCGCCGTGGCGCGATAGTCGCGCAGGTCGAGCAACTGCCGCGCGCTCATGCTTGCCGAGAGACCCGGGGTCGGCCGGAACTCGAGCTGCGCATTGTTGGACCAGAAATGCGTGAGGCCCGTGACCGTCTGCCCGGTGTCCGTGGGCGAGACCGCGGCCTTGGTGAATGAGGTGGTGGTGTTGGCGGTGCGCGCGAGGGAACTGGACAGCCGGAAGGTGGTGGGCGACCAGCGGAACTTCTGCGCACGGAAGGCCTTGATGGCCTCCGACTCCCGCCATGCCGAGGGCAGAATGTTGAACAGTGCGTTCACAAATCGCGGCAGCCCCGACTCGCGCGTATCGCCACTGAGGGACAGACCTCCGCCCATCACGTAGGTGTTGCTGCTGAGTTCCTGGAAGGCGCTCTGCGACTGACCGGTGCTCCACGTGCCGTTGAACGACAGGCCGTTGACCAGCGGCGCATACCAGCCGGTCGTGAGCGGCTGGGCACGACGGAGCGCGAGCGCATAGTTGATGCGACGATCACGCGGATTGCGCAGGCCGTCGATGCCACTGGCCCGCACGTCGCTGCGATTGATGAACAGCTGGTCCACGCCCGAGCCCGCATAGTCCACACTGAACGGCAGGGCGAGCCCCAGCCGCTGTGGCAGCATGCGTTCGAGGTGCAGCGTGGTGCCCAGATTCACCCCGCTCGTGGTGAGGAAGCTGGGGGTTTCGTTGAGCTGCCGGAAATTGGGGTCTCGCCGACTGAGATTGACGCGGAAGTCGGCCAGGTCCCCGGCGTTCATGGTGAGGCCCAGCTCACCCGCAAAGCCCACGTCGTCCACCACATCCGTCAGGCGGATGTCGTTGACCCAGAGTTCCAGGGTGTCACCGGCCATGATGCCGCTGCCGCTGCGCGCCACACTGTCCACCCGCACGAAGCCCACGGCCAGTTCCTGCACGCCGGCCAGATTGGGCGGTGTGACGGCCGGATCGGCGCTGTAGACGATGTAGCCGTCCTCGCAGACGGCAAAACGGCGCACGGCGAGTCCGCGCGGTTTGCCCGAGCGGTTGATGAGCTCGAGATCGCGCCCGCTGCACTGGATGGAATCGGCGCTGTTGTTGAGGAAGGCGTTTTCGAGCCGCGCACGCAGCACCTGGAAGCGGCGGAGGTCCACACTGACCTCGGGCAGCCAGGAACTCTGGGTGTTGCCGGCGTTCACCGGCGTGCGATACATGTAGAAGTTGTGCTCGTCGCGGCCAATCTTGATGTAGCCATTCAGCTCACCCTGCTCCCCCCAGCCGTTGCCACGCCCGCGCATCCACACGCGCAGGGTGCGATAGCCCATGAAGGTCTTGGTGCCCTCGGGGAAGCGGAAGAACGACTCGGCGCGATCGAAGGGGCGGAACTGACGCCCGGGCAGTCCGGCCTGCAGGCGCAGGGCGCGCTCGTTGACCTGGATGCGCGTGTTTTCGTAGCCGCTCTGCTGATTCTCGGGTGCTTCCACCACACCCGGCGGTGGTGTGTAGGGCAGCACCGAAGTGGAATCGAGTGTGCCGACCACACTGGCCACCACATAGCCGCCCACCGTGCCGCTGGAATCACCGGCCATGCCGCTGAGCGGCTCATTGCCGCGCTTGAGCCACGGCGCGCCCACCAGACGGAAGCGCGCGAGCGCAATGCGCACGAACTCGTCGTCGGTGGTCTGCGCGCCCGAGACCATGGTCATGCGCATGGCCCGCACGCGGCGGTCGTTGGGATTGTTCAGCTCTTCCGCCGGCGCCCGCCAGTTGAGACGGACCTGCACCCAGCACAGCGAGTCGGCGGTGATGCCGTTGGCCGTGGAGTCCTGCTGCTGATAGCAGCGCCCCACACGGGTCCAGTTGCGCCGGTCACTCAGGTCCACCACGAAGCGCTTGACGGACTCGAGATCGGCGGCGCTGGACGGCAGGTTGAGCTGGCCGTCTAGGTCGATATCCTCTTCGTCGAGGCGGTTGTTGCGTGCGGTGCAGTTGGCGCGACTGTCGCCCAGCACCTGCACGATCTGCACCGAGGCCTGACAGAGCAGGCGGTTGACTTCACGCCGCACGACGGGCGTGGGCCCGCTGTTGTCGATGACCACCAGCGTGTCCACACGATCGCCGGCGAGACCGATGTCGTTCTCGATGGCGTTGAAGGCGCGGGAGAGACGATCACGTTCGGTATCGAGTGAGTCGTAGCCCACCAGCCGCTTGCCGCGGTAGGTGCTGTCCGGCGGCAGACCGGGCCTGATTGGCGCGTTGATGGTCAGCGTTTCCGGCGCGAAGGTCACGCTGTTCTCGCTGATCTCACCAAAGTCGAACACCAGTGTGGGGTTGCGGCGCAGCTTGGCGTTTTCCGACTGCACCAGCACGAAGAACTCGAGATTCTCGATGCGCGAGAGGTCGGCGCCGCTCGGGGAGAGCACCGTGCGCAGGGAGCGCCAGCGCCGTCCTGTGGGGGTGGGGCCCACACCGCTGCTGCCGCCCACCGTCCACGCGAAGCGACGCTGCGCCGTGCCGGGCACGAAGTCAAAGATGCCACCGGTGCGCAGCGGGTAGAGCGTCATCCACAGCAGCTGCTCGGCGGGCTGCACCCCGCCGCCCACAATGCGCACGGCCGGGTCGATCTGCTGAATGTTGAATTGCACAAAATTGCCCACCGCGTCCACACCGTTGTTCTGGTAGGCCAGTGTGGACGCGCGCGGCAAGGTGAAGATGGAGTTGGCTCCACCGGCCAGCGACTGTCCCAGTGCGGGGCGCGAGCTGTAGTACCACGCGCCTTCCACCAGGCCGATCTGCCGTTCCGCCTCGCCCTCGAAACTCTCGATATAGGCCTGGCCGGCCGCATTCGGCTGGGGTTTGCTGAGGGCGAACTCGCCCTGCAGGGCAATGCGCGAGGGCGTGTTGGTCTGTCGGAAGGGCAGCTTGCGCAGCGCGGACGACAGGGCGGTGGCGTCCCACTGCATGTTGCCGGTCACGCCGGCCACCAGCGAGCCCACCGGTTCAAATCCGAGGGGCGGCCGCGTGAGGGCCGAGCGCTGCGACTGCGAAATGGCCGTGAACGAGAGCTGGCCGTTGTCCAGCGGAAACTGCGACGCGAAGCCGAGAATGGTGGTGGGCGCAATGGCAAAGAGCGGATTCTCTTCGTAACGCACGGATACCTGTCGCGGCCGCGCGAACAGCGTGTCCGGGCGCGAGAAGGTGATCACACCAAGCTCGTAGTCGATGGCGTAGTCGGTGTCCTTGACCAGCTCGCGCCCCTCGATGACGACGCGCTCGGAGTTGGGGCGGACCTGGATGCTGGAGAGCCGGATGCTCTGACTGCCGCCACCGCCCTCGCTCAGATACGTGGCCACCATGCGGTAGATGGCCTGCGGACGCTGGGCCGAGTAGAGGTACTCGTTGGGATAGGTGTAGAGCGTGTCGTTGGCCGGATTGGCGGCCGGCTGCGCGAGGCCGGCGCGCGCGAAGGGCTGCAGCGAGGGGAAGACGACGAAGTAGTCGGGGATGAGCTTCTGCTGCCCGCCGCCGGAGAAGTTGGCGCGGAAGTTGTTGTCGTTGGGACGCGGCCAGACGCGATTCTCGACGTCGAAGATGGCCGAATTGGTGGCCTGCGAGAGACCGAACACCTGCAGGTAGGTCTCGCCGCGCGAGGGATCGATGGGCTTTTCCTGGTCGCCCGAGGTGCCCGTGACGAGCTTGAGCGAGATGGACTCGCGCTGCACGTCTTCGCCGCCCAGTCGATAAACCGACTTGATCTCACGGCGGAAGAAGGAGGCGTTGCTGGGCTGCAGCTCCGGTTCCCAGAGCAGATTGGCAAACTGCGGCTCGGTGGTGAACTCGATGTCCGGTGTGCCACCGGTGCTGGGATTGCGACCGGGCCGGCCTCCCACGTTGACCTCGTAGGCCACCGCGAGACGCTCGTTGTTGGGATTCACCGGACGCGTGAGGGCAATCCAGAGGCCCGAGGGATCGAGATAGTAATCGACGTTTTCGCGCAGCACCTCGTAGATCTGCCGCGCCGGATTGCGGGCACCACGCACCGAGAATTGCGGCGCACGCGGATTCTGGTTGGCTGCGCCGATGAGCTGGCGGTACACATAGACGCGCACCGGCCGCAGGCTGTCGGGCAGCTGCGCCGCGAGCTGCTGCAGCTGCTGGCGGTTGAGCAGGTCGATGTTGGGATAGCCGGGCAGCAGCTGCGGGTCGATGGTGAAGAAGAACTGCCGCGGCTGGATCTGGATGTCTTCGATGATGCGCTGTTCGGTCTTCTGCGTGCGCTCGCCCACCGTGTAGACGTTGTCCTTGGACACGTTGCCCTTCTGCTGGGCCACGATGGAGGTGAAGCGCATGGCGCCCAGCTGGCCGGTGGCCTGGATGCCGTAGTTGCCGGCGGGGATGCCCGAGGTGAGAAAGCGCGAGGTGGGCACCTGCAGTGACACGTTGCCCACTTCCAGCGACTGCAGGATCTCGTCGGTCTTGCCCTGATAGCGGACCGAGATGTTGTTGGAGGCGTCGAACTCGCGCTGCGAGTTGTAGTCCACGTTGAGAAACACCCGTTCCGCCACCACACCGCCGGTGCGGATGTTGAACTGGAAGTCAAACGTGGGCAGCAGCGGCGAGCCGAAGCAGTTGTTGCCGATGATGGTGAGCTGGTTGGCGGTGCAGCGATCGTTCTTGGTGCGCTGCACCTTGGCCTCGAGGCGCGACTCGAGCGAGATGCCCAGGTCGCCGATGTCGTCGAGGAAGTCGGCGGCGCCCTGCTGGGCCGAGGGCCGGGCGTCGGGGGCCAGCGGTACCAGGGCTCCGGGACGGGGCCCGGTGGTGTCGGCGGCCGCTGCGGCAGCGGCAGCAGCGGCGGCGGCCAGCGAGTCGGTGGTCACGGGCGGCGTGTCCGCTGCGGTGACGGCCGTCACGCCCTCCGCTTCGGCTCTGGTGGCCAGCAGGGCCACGCTCTGGGCGGCGAAGGCGCGGAAGACCGTGCGTTCCCACACCCGCTGCAGCCGGCCCGCCCGGGCGCTGCGATTGGCCTCCACCACCCGCTGGGCCACCGCCTCCGGATCGGGGCGGCTGATGAGGGTGGGCGTGAACAGACCGAGTCGGGTCGGCCGGCGCAGGGTCCAGGTGGACAGGAGCGAGTCGAGTCGCGCCCGGGTGGGGCCGGGTACACGCAGGCCCTCGGGGCGGGCGCGGGACGCAGCATCCTGCGCCTCCAGCCCGGCCGGCCCCAGAGGGGCCAGGGCCAGCGCCAGCACCACCGAAACTGCCACGGACACCGGCGCGCGAAGGGCTCCGGCCATCGCGCGTGCCCCTTCCTGGGGCAGCCTGCGCACCGAACTCCGAGAGTGGGGTACGACGCCCTGCCCGTCGGGCTTGCAGGGAGGGCTGACGTAACGGTCATGAACTGCGAACGCGCCGTTCCGCGAAATCGCGGTGGCGCGCCCTTGATAAAGCGGGTGGTCTCCGGGGAATTTACGTCGTGAAGCTCCTTACCCGCTATATCATCCGCGAGCACGTGGGACCGCTCGTGTTCGCCCTGTCCGCGCTCACGTCGCTGCTCATGCTGCAGTACGTGGCGCGGCAGTTGGCCAATCTCGCCGGCAAGGGCCTGCCATGGGCCGCCATCGGCGAGTTTTTCGTGTTGTCCCTGCCCTTCACCATCGCCATGACGATGCCCATGGCGGTGCTGGTGGCCACCCTCTACGCCTTCGGGCGCATGGCGGCGGAACACGAGATTACCGCCTTCAAGGCCAGTGGCGTGCGGGTGCGCAGCCTCATGGCGCCGGTGCTGCTCTGTGCCTTCGCACTGTCCATCGGCATGGTGTGGTTCAATGATCAGGTGCTGCCCGCGGCCAATCACCGGCTGCGCATCCTGCAGCAGGACATTGCCCGCACCAAGCCCACCGTGGCCCTGCGGGAGCAGGCCATGAACATGATCACCGAAATGTTCTTCATGCGCGTGGCGCGCGTGAATGCGGAAACGAACCGCATCTATGACGTGGTCATCTACGACCTGTCCAAGGGCATCGAGCGCAAGACGGTGTACGCCGACAGTGGCGTGATTTCGCTCGACCCCAACGGCCGGGACATGGTCATCCAGCTCTACGACGGCTTCGCGCAGGAGTTCGTGCGCGGCGAGAGCCGGCGTCTGCAGCGCAGCTTCTTCGAGACGCAAACCGTGCGGCAGAAGGGCATCGCGCAGGGCTTCGAGAACTCGAGCGGCAATGACGCCTTCAAGGGCGACCGCGAAATGACGGTGTGCGAGATGCACCGGCGCTACAAGTCGGATGCCGTGGACGTGGAGCGCATCCGCCAGGAGTATGTGAGCAACACCGATCGGCTGCGCAAGGTGAGCGGGCAGCGCATCACCCCGCCGCGTGCGCGCCCCCGCGCCGAGCCCCTGGCAGCCCTCTACTGCGAGCAGTTTCTGGGACGCATCGCCGGTCTCTTCCTGCCCAAGAAGGTCGAAGCCCAGGTTCCTGCGCAGGACAGCCTGCGACAGGATGCGGTCCGGCAGGATTCCATCCGACAGGATTCCATCCGACAGGACACGGTGCGGCAGGACTCCTTGCGGCAGGACAGCACCCGTCGGGACAGCACCCGCCGGGACTCGGTGGCATCGCCGGTACCGGTGACGGGGCAGCCCGGGGCCGGTCAGCCCGTTCCAGGACAGCCCGTTCCGGGGCAGCCGGTTCCCGGCACACCGGACTCGGCGCAGGCTTTGGGGCAGTTCCCGCCGCCCATCAACGGCATCCCGGTGCTGCCGCGCGGCAGCTACACGCCGGCGCCGGGGCTGACCTACTCGCAGGACTCGGCATTGCGCGCCGCGGGCGTGGACCCCATGACCCAGGCCGTGCAGTCGCCGGCGGCCGACACCAGCGAGGCAGCCGTGGCGCTCGGCGCCGTCAACGCCACGGGCCTCCAGCTCATTGCCGCGCGCGAGTCGCTGGACAGTCTGGCCGTGGAGATCCACAAGAAGTTCGCGCTCTCCCTGGCCTGCTTCGTGTTCGTGCTGTTCGGGCCGCCGATCGCACTGCGGTTTCCCCGCGGCGGCGTGGGCGTGACCATCGGTGTGAGCATCGTGGTGTTCGGTCTGTACTACATTTGTCTCATGGGTGGTGAAGCCTTGGCCGACAAGGGCCAGTTGCCGGCCTATGTGGCCATGTGGATTGCCAACGTGGTGTTCGCGCTGGCCGGCGTGGCGCTGCTCTGGCGCGTGGAGTCCACCACCGACAACTCGCGTGGTGGCGGCTTCGCCGAATGGCGGGCGGACAGAAAGGCGCGCCGGGCACTGGCCCGCGCGGCCAAGGCCAAGGCGCGCGAGTCGCAGGGTCCGGTGGTGTCCGCGTGAGGGGCCGGCTCATCACGCCGCTCGACCGCTATATCGCGGGCGAGTTCACGCGCATATTCGGCGCGATGCTGCTGGGCTTTCCGGTGCTGGTGTTCGTCATCGACCTGGTGGACAACCTGCGCAAGTACACCGAGCGCAAGCTGACCATGAAGGCGGTGGCCCTCAGCTACCTGTACTGGATTCCCGACACCCTGTTCATGATCCTGCCGGCCGCCGTGCTCTTTGCCACGGTGTTCTCCATCAGCACCTTCACGCGCTACTCGGAAATCACGGCGGCCAAGGCCTCGGGCATCAGCTTCTACCGCTTCATTGCGCCCATTCTCGTCATGGCCACGCTGGCCATGGGGCTCGACCTGGTATTCAGCGAGGTGGCGCCGCCGGCCAACGCCGAGCGCCTCCGGCTGCTGGCCGGTGCCAACAACTCCCGGGACGACGACCGCTACAACTTTGCCTTCGCCAGTGAAGCCGGACGCGTATATCGCATCTACACGCTGAACGTGAAGGAAGAGTACGTGGACAACATCGAGATCGAGGAGCGGGCCTCGAAGCAGCAGCCTGGCCTGCTCATCGCCTCGGCCAAGGGCAATTACCGCGGCGACGGGCAGTGGATGCTGCAGAAGGGCACCATGCATGTCCTGCCCACTCCCAGCACCGATATCGTCATCAGCTTCGACTCGCTGGTGGACCGCGACATGCGCGAGACACCGCAGGAACTGCGCTCCACGGAGCGTGAGCCATCGGAGATGCGCTTCGCCGAACTCACGCGCTTCATCGGCATCCTCGAGCGCTCGGGGGCCGACGTAAACATGCTCAAGGTGGAGCGGATGCTGAAGATCGCCATCCCGGTCACCTGTCTCATCATTGCGCTGTTCGGCGCGCCCATGGCCACCAGCTCGCAGCGCGGTGGCGCGGCCTACGGCATCGCGGTCAGTCTCGCCACCACTGTCGTGTTTCTCGTGCTCATTCAGCTCACCAAGAGCATCGGCGGCAAGGGTCTGGTCGCTCCCGAACTCGCGGCGTGGATCCCCAACATCCTGGGTGGCCTCTTCGCGCTCATCCTGCTGGCGCGGGTGCGCACATGATCGGTGATCTGGCCATGCGGCGCACGTCCGTGCTGCTCAAGGCCTTTGGCACGCGCGCCTATTTTGCGCGCGACATCATCCGCGGCTTCCGGGATCCCGGGACCTGGTTTCCCGAGATGATCCGCCAGATGCAGCGCATTGGCGTGGAGTCGGTGCCACTCACCATCATCGTAGCGGGCTTTCTGGGCGGCGTGACCGCCTTCCAGACGCGCTACCAGCTCTTCCCCGGCGTGCAGCTGTCGGTGGTGGGTCTCATTGCCCGCCAGTCCATCGTACTCGAACTGGGGCCGCTGCTCACGGCCCTCGTGCTCACGGGCCGCGTGGGTGCGCGCATGACGGCGGAAATCGGCACCATGCGTGTGACCGAGCAGATCGACGCACTCGAAACGCTGTCGTTCGATCCGGTGGCGTATCTGGCCCTGCCCCGCTTTCTGGCCGGTGTGGTGATGCTGCCGGCCCTCGTGGTGCTGGCCAACACGGCCGCCATCGTGAGTGCGTGGTTGACGCTCATTCTGGCCACCGACGTGCGCACCGACGACTTCGTGTCGGGCCTCAGGCTCGCGTTCACGCCGTTTCAGGTGGTGTACTCGCTCATCAAGGCCACGTCGTTCGGCGCGGCCATCGCCTTCGTGTCGAGTTACGAAGGGTATGTGACCGAGGCCGGCGCCGAAGGCGTGGGCAAGTCCACCGCCAAGGCGGTGGTGATTGCCTCGGTCTCCATTCTCGTGCTCGACGCCATTGTGGCCGCCGTGCTGGCTCCCTTCATCCAGGCGTGAGGCCTGACGCCACTCTGCATTCATGACAACCAAGCGACGTGACGAAGTCCTGGTGGGTCTGCTGCTGCTGACCGCCATCATCCTCGGCCTCGGGGGCACCATCTGGATTGCCCGCGGCGGTCTCTCCAAGGGCTACCCCATGTTTGCGCGCTTCCCCTGGGGCGCGGGACTGAAACAGGGGCAGCCCGTGCTGCTGGCCGGCGTGCAGGTGGGCTTCGTCGACGAAGTCCGCCTCATTCCCGACGGCACCATCACGG
>JACVCT010000136.1 GCA_016741895.1 Gemmatimonadaceae bacterium
GGAGGCGTGGCGGCTCGATGGCCGAGGCGACGACCGGCGAGCCGATGGGCCGCACCACAGACCGCATGGGAAGTCTCATGATCGGCGCCACGGTTCCCATTTTTGCGCGCTCACGGCAACTCCGCATGCGCGAAGAGGCGGGCGCCATGAGCCGCATGGCACGCGCCGATCTGCTCGCTATGCGTGCGGACACGCGTGGACGCCTCGGCGAGGCGTTCGCCGCGCTTGGACGGGCCCGTCGCCTCGCCGTGCTCTATCGCACCACGATCCTCCCACAGGCGGAGGCCACGGTCGCGTCCGCGATGGCGGCGTATCGCGTGGGGAGCGTGGATTTCATGACGCTGCTCGATAGCCGGATGACCGTGAACCGGTATTGCGAAGAACTGGTCACGCTGGAATCAGACGAAGGGAAGGCGTGGGCGGAGCTCGAAATGTTGACCGGCCGTGTGCTGGTCCCCATGACCAAGGAGGCGCCATGAATCGCGAGGAAGGCCATGGGACACCGCGACGCATCGCCCCATGGCGGATGGCGATCTATTCCGCGGTGGTGGCTGCGACCGTAGGCGGCGTGTACTTCGCCACGCGCGACGCATCAGCGCCGACGCCCATGGCGGCTGACCACAATCACGGTGCCGCTGCCGGCGCGCAGAACGCATCGCCCGTGATGCTCCCCCCCGAGCAAGCGCAGCGCATCGGGGTCACCTATGCCGTCGCCACGGTAGGAGCGCTGGAACGCGAGGTACGAACGGTCGGCCAGATCACATACGATGAGACGCGACTGCACGTGATCACGCCGAAGATCGACGGTTATGTGGAGCGACTCCTCGTGAACGCAACGGGGCAGCCGGTGGAGATGGGTCAGGCGCTGCTCACGATCTATTCGCCCATGCTCGTGCAGGCCCAGGAGGAGCTTCTCCTTGCGAAGCGACTCACGCGAGACGTGGCTGCTGCATCCACCGACGCCCAACGCAGTGCCGCCGATCTGCTCGAGTCGTCGCGGCGACGACTCGCCTACTGGGACATCCCCGCCACCGAAATCGCGGCCATCGAAGAGACCGGTACCGTGCGGCGTACACTGACACTCCGCTCGCCGGCCGCCGGCTACGTATTGGAGAAGAACGTCGTCGCCGGTCAACGTATCATGGCCGGCGAAGCACTATACCAGGTCGCCGACCTGCGCCGCGTGTGGGTGGAAGGCGAAGTGTTCGAGCAGGACCTTGCGCAGGTGCGGATAGGCCAAATGGTGCACGCCGACTTTCAGGCACTACCCGGCGATCACCGGATGGGGCGCATTGGTTACGTCTACCCCACCATCAGCCCGGAAACGCGAACGGTGCGGGTACGGGTCGTGCTCGCCAATGCTGATCTGCAGCTCAAGCCGGGGATGTACGCCACGCTGCGCATCGTTGGTGGGGCCCGCACACAGGCGCTTACCGTCCCACGCGGCGCCGTCCTTTCTACGGGTGAACGCCACGTGGTGTTCGTACGAGAAGGCAACGGCCAACTCGCGCCGCGCGAAGTCGCTCTCGGGCTCACCAACGACACACGCGTGGAGGTACTGCGGGGTCTCTCCGCCGGCGACACGGTAGTCGCGTCGGCGACCTTCCTCGTGGACGCGGAGTCGAACCTCGGCAAGGCGTTGGGTGGCATGGGAAACATGCCGGGCATGGAGATGAGCACTCCGCCGGCGTCATTGCCGATGACGTCAACGCCACGCATCCCGCCGCCTCCAAGGCCGACCAAGCCGACGCGCGACCCTATGGCAGACATGCCCGGAATGGATCACTCGGCGCATGTCGCGCCGAAGGCAAAGTCGGCGACACCGCCGCGGGCATCGCACGACGGCCACATCAAGCCGTGAGGCCACGACCATGCTGAAGCGTCTGATTGAATGGTCGGTCCAGAACGCCCTGGTTGTCGGCGTGCTCACGTTGTGCCTCGCCATCGGCGGCGTATACGCGCTGCGCCAGACGCCGCTCGACGCACTGCCAGATCTCTCCGACGTGCAGGTCATCGTGCAGGCGGATTACAATGAGCAGGCGCCGCGCATTGTGGAAGATCAGGTGACGTATCCCATCGCCACCGAGATGCTGAAGGTGCCCGGGGCGCGAACCGTGCGCGGATACTCGTTTTTCGGCGTGTCGTTCGTGTATGTGATCTTCGAGGACGGCACCGACCTGTACTGGGCGCGCTCGCGCGTGCTCGAGTATCTCAACGGGATACGGGGCAAGCTGCCGGCGAGCGTCGCCCCCACCCTCGGTCCAGACGCGACCGGACTCGGGTGGGTGTTTCAGTACGCGCTGGAAGACACCACCGGTCGATTGTCCCTGCCCGAGCTGCGTACCCTGCAAGACTGGTCGTTGCGCTACTCCCTCACCGCCGTGCCGGGAGTGGCCGAGGTGGCCTCGGTCGGCGGCTTCGAGAAACAGTACCAGGTGGACCTCGAGCCGGCGAAGCTGCTCGCGTTCGGCATTCCCGTGACGCGCGTGATGAACGCCATCCAGAATGCCAACAGCGATGTGGGTGCGATGGTGATGGAGCTGTCGGAGCGCGAGTACATGGTGCGCGGTCTCGGCTACCTGAAAGGGATCCCCGACATCGAAAATGTGGTCGTGGGAGCCACCGCATCGGGCACACCGGTGCGCGTAGCGGAGCTCGGACGGGTGACCATCGGTCCGGCTGTCCGACGCGGCATCACCGACCTCGATGGTCGCGGCGACGCAGTGGGTGGCATTGTCGTCATGCGGTTCGGAGAGAACGCACTCGAAACCATCGACCGCGTCAAGGCGCGGCTTGTCGAGGTACAGGGCAGTCTACCGGCCGGCGTGGTGGTGCGGCCGGTGTATGATCGCAGCACGCTCATCAAGGAGGCCATTGGCACGGTGCGCTCGACATTGATCGAAGAGGCGATCATTGTTGCGCTTATCTGCATCGTCTTCCTTCTGCATGCACGCTCAGCGCTCGTTGCCGTGGTCACGCTGCCGATCAGCGTGGTCATCGCCTTCATCGGGTTGCGTGCGTTCGATATCGGGGCTGACATCATGTCGCTAGGCGGTATCGCCATCGCCATCGGCGAGATGATCGATGCCGCCATCGTCATGGTGGAGAACATGCACAAGCACCTCGAGCGCCGCGCGGCTCCGGGTGCCACGCACATGGATACGGCGTTGCTTTCCCGCCGCGAGCGTATGGAGGTGGTACTCGACTCGGCGCGAGAGGTGGGGCCATCGCTCTTCTACTCATTGCTCATCATCACGGTGAGCTTCATCCCCGTCTTTACGCTGGAGGGGCAAGAGGGGCGGCTCTTCAAGCCGCTCGCACTTACCAAAACATTCGCGATGGCGGCAGCGAGCCTGCTCAGTGTCACGCTCGTTCCGGTCCTCATGGGGCTCTTCATCCGCGGGCGAATCGCGCGCGAACAGCACAATCCGCTCTCACGGGCGATGATCCGGGTGTACACACCGGTACTCGCGTGGGCGCTGAGGCATCGTTGGGGGGTGATCGTCTGCTCGACGGTCATGTTCATTCTCACGTGGATTCCCTTTCAGCGGATCGGCAGCGAGTTCATGCCCCCGCTCGATGAGGGCTCGGTGCTCTTCATGCCAACCACCATGCCCGGCATCAGTGTTGCGCGTGCGCGCGAACTGCTACGGCAGCAGGATGCCATTCTGCGCGGCTTTCCCGAGGTGGCAAGCGTGTGGGGCAAGGCGGGACGCGCCAACACGGCGACCGACCCTGCCGGCCTCGACATGGCAGAGACCACCATCATGCTCAAGCCCAGGAATGCGTGGCGTGAGGGGCTCACGTACGAGCAGCTCATCGCGCAGATGGACAGCGCCACGAAAATGCCAGGCGTGACCAACGCGTGGACCATGCCCATCAAGGGCAGGATCGACATGCTGGCCACCGGCATCCGTACGCCCGTGGGTGTGAAGCTCTACGGCCCCGACCTGGCGGAATTGGAGCGGCTCGGCAAGGAGGTGGAGATGCGCCTGAAGGAGGTGAGCGGCACGCGCAGCGTATTCGCCGAGCGGGCGGTCAGTGGCTACTACCTGGACATCGACATTGATCGCGCTGCGGCGGCACGCCACGGTCTCAACGTCGGAGACGTGCAGACGGTCATTGCGACCGCGATTGGCGGGATGACCATCACCCAAACGGTCGAAGGGCGTGAGCGTTACGGGGTTCGCGTGCGGTACCCTCAAGAACTGCGTGATACTCCGGAACGACTCGCAGGGGTTCTGGTGCCGGTGGCACACAGTGGAAGCGCCCGCGGTGGTGAGCGCGGAGGTGGTGGTGCAGGAGGGATGCGTGACGGTATGGCCGGTTCGAGTCAGCCAACGGGTAGCACGCCGCAGGTTCCACTGGGTCAGGTGGCGACCATCAGGCAGGTGGCGGGTCCCATGGTCGTGCGCACCGAAGATGCGCAGCCCACCGCATGGGTGTACGTGGATCCCGGCGACCGCGACATCGGCAGCTACGTTACCGAGGCCAAGCGGATGATCGCAGGGGCCATGACACTCCCGCCCGGGTACCGCCTCGAGTGGAGCGGCCAATACGAGTACATGGAGCGGGCGAAGGCCCGCATGCAGATCGTGGTGCCGGCGACGCTGGCGTTGGTCGTACTGCTGCTGTACCTCAACTTCCGGAGCGTCTCCGATACACTGATCGTGATGTTGTCTATCCCGTTCACGCTCGTGGGCGGCGTGTGGTTCCTGTGGCTGCTGAACTACGAGTGGTCGGTAGCCGTGACGATTGGCTTCCTCGCCCTCGCCGGCGTTGCCGCAGAGACGGCGGTGATCATGATCGTGTACCTCAACTCGGCGCTCGATGCGCGTCGAGCGGATGGGAATGTGCTATCCTCGGCCGATGTTTTCGCCGCCACCATGGAGGGCGCTGTCGAGCGAGTACGCCCCAAGATGATGACTGTGGCGTCCACCATGATCGGCCTATTGCCGATTCTCTGGGGCAGCGGCACCGGGGCCAGTGTGATGAAGCGCATCGCGGCGCCGATGGTAGGCGGCATGCTCAGCAGCACATTGCTGACGCTTATCGTGATACCTGCGGTGTACTCGTTGTGGAAGGAGAGGAGCCTCAACCGCGCGGCCGATTGAGTTGCCTGTCAACACCAACAAGTATGGCACACCCTGGGTGGGGGATGATCCCGGTTCGGACAGGCCGCCTCGTGCCTGGGGCCAGGGTGAACCATCTCCCTGCCATGGGTGCGTCCTGGATGCGCAGTACGAATCGCTTGTCAGATAACGCAGCGATTCCGGCCGCCGGCTATCCGTTGGCCGGGTCCCACACCGGGCAAATCAGGCCGAGGGGGGCGTCCACCAGACGCCATTCTCGTCCTGGTTACATTCCCAATCCCTGAGGGTGTTCGTGTAGTCGTCGGGGACGAGTGCCTCCGTCTCGTCGTCCACAAACGAGTTCACGAACACGTCACCGAACGCGAATGGGAGGGCGTCCTTCGTCTTGGCGGTGTAGCGCCAGCCCGTCTCCACCGATGCCGAAAGCGATTCCCGCAGTCGCGCGAAAACCCGTACCCGCAGCGGCTCCACCGGGAACGGCCGCCGCGCCGGTCCGTAGATTCACTGCCGTACGGCTGTCGCCGTGCAATTCAGTATGGCCGCGATCTGTGCGAAGGTCGCACCATAGCGGTGCATCTCGTGCGCCTGTTCGCGCCGCTCTGCCACGTCCTTCTTCAAGCCTTGCGGACGAGCTATTCATCAGCTCCGAATGGTGACGGGTGATCGGTGCGGGGCCGAGTGCCCCGCCCGCTCACAGCCTGCCGCACGTTGCGGTCGGACGGCCGTATGGGCTTCAGCCATAGGCCGGCTGAAGAGCTCGTGTACCCCGCGATACTGTCGGGGGTTCTTCGGATAACGTTTCACGGCCCGACGGGATTGGGACCGGTAACAACAGAAGATCTGAGAGCGGTGCTCAGCCCTCGCAAACGTGTTATCGGTGGCCCATGCTTTCCTGCCGTCATCCGCGCGAACATGACACTGGCCTCGTTCGCACGTTCGCGCTCCTCGTTGACTCGCCACCGCTTCAGCTCGTCGTCGGCTTCCCACCAGTCTGCAGAAATGCCACGAAATCCTCGGGCAGGCCTGCGGCGCGCACGCCGGCCACGGTGGCATCGATGTCGTACGGCACGCGCACGAACTCCACGTCCGCCGCCGTCTCGCTGAACGACACCCGCACGTACCCGGCGCGCCAATCGCCGTCCTTGGGGCGTCCAACGCTGCCGGTGTTCACGAAATGGATGCCGTCCACGATCCGATGCCACGGTTTGTGCGTGTGCCCGAATGCCAGCATGTCACCGGCTTTCAGCCCAACGCTCGCCGCCATCTTGCGGCAGAAATCATCGGGGCGGTCTTCGGTGAAGTAGACCGTATTGAGCGTCGGCGTCCCATGCACGAGCACGAGGCGCGGCCCTGCCGCATGGCCACCCTGCGGCCGCAGGTCGAGCGAGAACGGGAGCCCGGCCAGAAAGCGCTTCGTGGTCGGCGACACGGCGCCCCGCGTGAACTCGTAGCTGATATGCGCGAGCTCTTCCTGCCGCACACTCTCTGACTTGCACCCACAGTGCTTGTAGTCGGTGGCGACCGTAGAGTCGTAGTTGCCGGCGATGCCGGCGATGGCACGTGCCTGAAGACGCTCCACAACTTCGTTGGGGTTGCTGGAGTAGCCGACCAGATCGCCAAGGTGATACACCGCGTCCACGTCACCGCGCGCATCGATGTCGGCGAGCACCGCATCGAGCGCCTGTACGTTCGCGTGGATGTCAGAAAGGAGGGCGTAGCGCATCGGTGTACGTCGTGGAAGGTGGGGAGGAGGATATCGGCAAGTTTGCGTGGGCCACGGCGTCGTCGAGCGCGCGCTTCCCGGCGGCGAGCGCGGCGTGGAGCGCCTCGGTGTTGCTCGCTTCGGTCAGCGCGGGCGACGCTGGCGGGATCGCGACAAACGCCAGCACGGCCGCGCGCAGATGATCGCGCGCCATCCGAAACGCATCCAGTTGAATGACACGATGCCCCTCGACGGCGGCCGGGTCGGCGAGCCCCCAGTGCGCGGTAGCGCGCGCGCCCGGCAGATACGGACACGCATCGCGGGCGGCGTCACACACCGTGATCACGGCGTCCCATGACTCGTGCGCCACATCGTCGATGCTGCGCGACGGGCGCCCACTCCAGTCGATCCCGAGCTCGGCCAAGACATCGACCGCGAGCGGGTGTACACCCGGTCCGGGATCAGAGCCAGCACTCACCACCACAATATCCGCACCACCCTCGGCGGCGAACAACGCCTCCGCCATCTGGCTGCGCGCGGAGTTGCGGGTGCTAAAACGAGGAGGCGCGGGGCCATCATGCCGCGCCTCCCGCTCGTTCAGGCAATTCGCTCGAAAAGAATCGCCGGCGCGCCCAGAGAGATGCGTACACGAGGCCCACGAGCGCCGGCACCTCGATCAGCGGGCCCACCACGGCGGCGAGCGCTTCGCCCGAGCCAATGCCAAAGGTGGCCACGGCCACCGCGATGGCCAGCTCGAAATTGTTCCCCGCCGCCGTGAAGGAGAGTGACGCGGTGCTTTCGTAGTTGAAGCCCAGCCGTCGTGCAAACCAGAAGGCAAAGCCGAACATCAGCGCGAAGTACACCAGCAGCGGGATCGAAATCCGCAGCACGTCGACCGGCAGTTCGAGAATGCGATTCCCCTGCATCGCGAACATCAGCACGATGGTGTACAGCAACCCGAGCAGCGCGGTCGGGCCGAACTTGGGCATGAATGTGCCGTCGTACCAGGCGAGCCCCTTCGCCCGCACCAGCAACGTGCGGGTGAGAAACCCGGCCACCAGCGGCACACCCAGGAAGATCAACACGCTGCGAGCAATCTCACCCATGGTCACGTTCAGCACCGCACTCTCGGCGCCGAACCACCCCGGAATCACCGTGAGGAAGAGCCACCCCAGCAGGGAATAGGTGAGGATCTGAAACACCGAGTTGAGCGCCACCAGGACGGCCGCCAACTCGCCGGAGCCACAGGCCAAGCTATTCCAGATGAGCACCATGGCGATGCAGCGTGCGAGGCCAATGAGCACCAGTCCGTTGCGATACTCCGGCATATCCGGCAGGAACGCCCACGCGAGACCCAACATGAGCAGCGGGCCCACCACCCAGTTCAACACGAGGGAGGTGCCAAGCAAGCGCGTGTCACGTGCGTGCTTGCCAATGATCTCGTAGCGGACCTTGGCGAGTACGGGATACATCATCCAGAGCAGCCCCACGGCGATGGGCACCGAGACGCCGGCCACTTGCACGCGGTCGAGCGCCGCACCGAGATCGGGATAAATGCGCCCGAGCAGAATGCCGAGCGCCATCGCGACAAAGATCCAGAGTGGCAGGAAGCGGTCGAGCGTCGAGAGGCGCTGAAGAATAGGCGCCTCAGGCGAGACGCCGGTACTGCTCGCCGGGAAAGGTGCAGCAGGTGCGGACATAACAGTTGATGAAGTGAACACGGCGCCGGAGGGCGCCCTGGTTGAGTCAGCAGGGGGACGCGCTGCGGTCACGCACGCGCGCTTCGGCGCGCGCGCGCTCTGCGCCGAGCGACACGATGCCGGTGAAGCAACTGTGAACGCACGCGATGAGCGCGGCGTGCACGGTGGTCAGTGGCGCGGCGAGGCGGTAATGCGCGAATTTCCATTCGCGCGTGACTTCGACAAGCCCGCTGCGCCGCAGATAGGCCAGATGTCGAGACACCGCCGGCTGCGGAAGTTCGAGCAACTCCACGATGTCGCAGACGCAGAGCTCGCCCGGCACGAGCACGTTCAGGATGCGCAGCCGAGTGGGGTCCGCGAAACCCTTGAACAGGGTATCCAGCGCGTCGACGTCGGTGGCGTCGTACGCCTGGGACGGATCGGCGACGCCGACGCAGGCGGCGGTCCCAGCACTGGCGGAACCATCACAGGCACTGATGACCGGGGGCGCCTCGGAGGGGACTATCATATTGGCTTTCACGCATGCAACTTGTTTTTGCAGATATGATCGGTCAAGCCCGTCCGGCTCGGCGGGCACCGTGCACCACCATTCGTTCCCCTGGAGCTGTCCCCATGTCCCGTTCCTTGCCCCTCGGCGCGCCCGAGACTACCCCCGTGGCCACGATGGCGGACGCCCCGGCGCTCACCGGCACTGTCTCGGTCTTCGACCCGGCCATGTGCTGCCCCACCGGCCTCTGTGGTCCGGGGGTCGATCCAGCCCTGATGCAGGTCGCACGCGACCTGCGATGGTTGACAGCGCACGGGGCAACGGTGGAGCGGTTCGGGCTCAGCCAGGAACCACAGGCCTTTACCGCCAACGCGCGCGTGGCGGGTCTGTTGCAGGCGTTCGGTGATCAGGCGCTGCCGGCCGTGCTGGTAAACGGAACGGTCCTCGCGCACGGGCGATATCCGTCGCGTGACGAGCTCGTGGCGGCCCTCACGGTCGCCCCCGGATCGCCGGCGGTCGAACTGGCGCGCCCCGCTCGAGGAGGCATGGTGATTCTCGGTGACGCGGACGCCTCCGCCTGTGCACCCGGCTCCGGCTGTTGCTGACCCGACGATGACCCTGACTCGCATGCCGGTGGCCAGCGCGGCCGCTCCGGACTCGCCCGCGACTCCGTGGCTGGCGGTGGCGACCCGCTTTCTGTTCTTCACCGGCAAGGGCGGCGTCGGCAAGACCACCGTGGCCAGCGCCACGGCGCTGCGTCTTGCCGAGTCGGGCCGTCGCGTGCTGATCGTGAGCACCGATCCGGCGTCGAATCTCGACGATGTGTTCGCCATGACGGCGAGTGCAACACCGACGAACGTGCCAGGAGCGACCGGATTATGGGTGGCAAACCTCGATCCGGTCGCGGCGGCCGCCGCATATCGGGAGCAACTCGTGGGGCCGTACCGGGGCGTGTTGCCCGACGCGGCCATTCGCAGCATGGAGGAACAGCTCTCCGGTGCATGCACCGTGGAGATTGCCGCATTCAATGAGTTCACGGCGCTGTTGGCTGAATCGGCCATTGCCGACCGCTTCGATCACGTGGTGTTCGACACGGCGCCCACCGGGCACACCCTGCGGCTACTGAGCCTCCCCAGCGCGTGGAGTGATTTCCTGACCACTTCGAGGGCCGGTGCCAGCTGCCTTGGCCCGCTGGCGGGACTCGAGCAACATCGCTCGCGCTATGCAGCGACCGTCGAGGCCTTGGCCGACGCGGCGCAGACCACGGTGGTCCTGGTCAGCCGCGCGGAGGAAAGCACGTTGCGGGAGGCTGCACGCGCGGGCGGTGAACTCGCCGCCTTGGGCGTCGCCAATCAGCGGCTGGTGCTGAACGGTGTGCTCCCGCTGGATGGGGAGGTGGCGAACGACGCGGTGGCATCCGCTCTTGCCGCGCGCCAGCAGGCGGCACTCGCCGCCATGCCTGCAGGATTGCGCGCGCTGCCTGCTGCCCAGATCCCGCTTATAGCCAGCGACCTCACGGGGCTCGGTGCTCTGCGCGCTCTGGCGGGCGGGCAGCCGACTGTGTCCGAGCGGACTTCGGGCACCACGGTGGGGGCTCTCAGTCCGACACGTTCCACCGGCCACGGCTTCGGCGATTTCGACGCGTTGGTCAGCGCCATTCTGCACGGCGGCGGCGGGTTGGTCATGACGATGGGCAAGGGTGGCGTGGGCAAGACCACGCTCGCAGCGCGTTTGGCGCGTGCGCTCGCCAATGCTGGCCGGCGCGTTCATCTCTCGACCACCGACCCGGCCGCGCACGTGCTGGACGCGGTTGGCGGAGTGCTGCCGGCGGGACTTCTTGTCAGCCGCATCGATCCCGCGGCGGAGACCGCACGCTATTCGGCCGAAGTGCTCGCCGCCGCTGAGGAAGCGGCCGCTCCAGTTGGAGGTCTCGACGCGGACGAACGGGCGTTGCTCGAAGAGGATCTGGGCTGGCCCTGGACCGGGGAGATGCCGGTCTTCCGGG
>JACVCT010000137.1 GCA_016741895.1 Gemmatimonadaceae bacterium
CCGTGAGACCATTCTCGTACTGCAGTCCCACCGTGCCCACGAGGCGCGGCGTGAAACTGCGCGTGAACTCCGCCAGCGCGCCGATGGACGTCTCACGCAGGTAGGCAAACGGTTCGCTGCGACGCTCGCTGTACACCGACAGCATGGGCATCACCGGCAGGCCGAACAGGCGCGAGTTCGAGAGGGTGGTGCCCACGTAGTAGTTCACGCCGATCGTATCAGCGCTGTACGGATCCTCGCGCAGCGCGTCCGAGCAGAGCCCGCTGGCCACATCGGTGGGCGAGGCCAACCCCAGTTTCGAGGCCCGCATGTTCAGCTCCACGCGACGCCCCACGCCGAGGAATCCCCGGTCGGTCAGACGCGCCTGCGCGCGGCCGCATTCGAGCGTGGCCCAGCCGATGCCCAGCCGCGCCGAGTGCGTACGGGCCTCGGCCACGGTCACCCGAAGATCCAGCAGACTGTCGGCTTTGCTGCTGTCCGGTGTGATGGTATCCACCAGCACCAGACGAAAGGCCTCCGAGCGATAGAGCGCGCGCTGGGCATCGAGAATGGCGCGGGCGCTGAAGTGGTCACCCGGTCGGATATCGAGCAGGCGCGCCACGTCGGCTGAGTCCACCCATGCGGCCTTGCCGTTCACCGGCCGGATGCCGATGTGCACCTGACCGATGGTGGTGAGTGGCCCCGGCGTGAAGTGCAGACTCAGCGATGCCTTGGCCTCTGCCGTGTCGATGCGGATTTCGGCGCGCGGCAGGGTGGCGCGCGCATAGCCGTCATCGCGCAATCGCGTCACCACGGCGGCCAGCACAGTATCCACGAGATTGCGATCGAATCGTCGCCCGGTGAGCGACTCGAGACGGGCATCATAGGCCCGCCGACGCTCGGGTGCCTCCGGCAGGCCCGTGGTCACGACGTCCGCAATGATGGCCTCCCGTCCGGGCTGAATCTGAAAGACCACCCGCACCCCATCCTTGCGGCGATTCAACAGCGGCACCACCTCCGCCTGGAACCATCCGGCCTGCCGATGCAGAATGGCCAAACGCAGCGCGTCTCGGCGCACTTCCAGGGTGTCCACACACGGACGCGTGCCCACTCCAAAGGTGCGTGCAAAGAACCCGGGCTCGTGCGTCACCAGACTCACGGCCATCGTCAGGTCGTCAAACACCGGACTGCCTTCGAACTGCACCCGCTCGATACGTTCCGCGGCATCACAGCGTGCACTGCGCTGGGCCTCCAGCGGACGGGCGAGGGCCATGCACAACACCGGCAGCAGGAGCAGCCAGCCCCGAAGAAACGGGCAGGAAACGGAAAGACGTCGCGTGGCCAGTGTCCGAGTCATTGCCCGCAATGTAATTGCGGCTGGCATCCGCCGTTCAGACATCGCGCGTAGATTGCGGAGGCGCGGGTCTCCCTTTCTTTCCGGTTTCGAGGTGCTGCATGCCGTCGTTTTCGTCGGTTGCCGTGGTCATCATGCTGGGGTGGCAGAACGCCGTGGGTGCGGCCACCGTGCCGTCGGTGCACGACAGCCTGCCAGCGCTGCGTGGCCCGGTTCCCTCACCCGTGGCGCTGGGAATGCGGCCCATGGAGCTCGACACCACCGCACGCGTCGGGGTTCCCCAGGACACCGTGCCGCGACGGCCGCGCGCGGTCGAATACAGTGACGCGTATTACAAACGACTCGCGGTGCACCGCGCCCTCAGCTGGGCCATGCTGCCCCTCTTCGCCGCCTCGTATGTCTCGGGCGATCAGCTCCTGTCCAAGGGGGATGATGCTCCCGGCTGGGCCAAGTCCGTGCATCCTGTGGCCGCATCCGGCGCCGCCGTGCTGTTTGGCGCCAATACCGTGACCGGACTCTGGAACCTCTGGGACGGCCGCCATGATGCCAACGGTCGCACCCGACGTCTCGTGCACAGCGCGCTCTTTCTCGCAGCCAGCGGGGGCTTCACTTACGCAGGTGCCGTGCTGGCCGACGAGGCCGAGCAGTCCGCAGCCAAGCGCCGTGATCACCGCACCGTGGCGCTCACGTCCATGGGTGTGTCCACCGCGAGCTGGCTGCTCATGAAGTTCGGGAACTGATCCATGCCACCTGAGGCACTGGTGACAGCCCTGCAGCCATGGGCCGATGTGTACGCCGAAAGCCTCTGGCTTCCACTGGCGCTGCTCTCGGCGCATCTGCTGTCGCTGGTGGCAGCGGCCGGCGTGGCGCTGGCAGTGGACCGCCGGGTGCTGCGCGTCTCCGCGCCCCAGACCAGTTTCGCATCCCCTCCTCCGTCCGCGCTGCTCGACGAACTCGCCGATGCCCATCCGCTGGTGCTGCGCGCCTTGACCGTCACGCTGCTCAGTGGTGCCGCCATGGCCGCCGCCGACCTCGGGACCTATGCCAACTCCACGGTGTTCTGGAGCAAGATGGGGCTCGTGGTTCTGCTGCTGGCCAATGGCCAGCGCATGCGCCGCGCCGAGCGTCAGCTTGGCGCCGTCTCGCCGGCTGCGGCCACACCGGCGGAAGCGGAGCCGGCCCTTGGTTCGCTGCGGGCGGCCGCGTGGCGCAGCGTGCTGCTCTGGAGCGGAATCATCGTGCTGGGCGTTGTGGTGTCCAACCAGTAGCGCGGCCGCGCGCCAGCGAACGCCTCGCCAACCCACGTTCACCACCGCGATCCCATTCCCGTGAGCATCGAGTCCGACCGGCAGCCGGCGGGCAGCCCGCCCGCATCGCCCTGCGAGACCTGCACGACCCGTCGCGGATTCTTCCAGGATCTCGCTGCGCTCGGGGCCAGTGCCGTGGCCGCAGCCACCGCCGTGGGTCTGGCCAGTCCCGTCTGGAGTCCCCTGCATGCGCTGCCGACCACTGGCCCGCTCGGCACGCCGGAGCGCGGCGCGACGGAGCACAGCGCGAGGGCGCGCAGCGTGCGCTACCCCGTCCCGGCGGGCGATTCGGTCTCCATCGACAAGCAGAACGAAGTGATTCTCTGTCGGAAAGGCGCCGAGGTCTTCGCCTTCGCGCTGTCCTGCCCGCACCAGAACACCGCGCTGCGCGCGCTGCCGCGCCAGGCTGGCTTCCAGTGCCCTCGCCACAAGTCCAAGTATGCGGCCGACGGGGCCTTCCAGAGCGGCAAGGCCACGCGCAACATGGACCGTCTCCCGATTAGTTTGGAGGGAGCGCAGATCGTCGTCGATCCGGCCACGCTCATCAAGAGCGACGCCGATCCCGCCAGATGGGCGGCGGCCCTCGTGCGCGTCTGACCACCTCGGGCCACCCGCCCGGACGGTCACCCACTTCCTGCCTGCTGCCGATGCGAACGCCCCGTCTCTCCGCGACCACCGGTCTCGCGCTGCTCACCGCGGCCTGGACCACGCTGCCCACCGGCCCGCTCCAGGCCCAGACGACTCGGACGCCCCGCAGCGCGGCCCAGGCCAAGCCCACCGCCCTCGAAAGCGGCGTGGACAAGCTGGCCGCCTCGCCGGCCGTCGTGGCGGCCATGCAGGCCATCCAGAAGGACAACGCCTGGACACTCGATCAGCAGGCGTCCATCTGCGAAATCCCCGCGCCGCCGTTCAAGGAAACCCAGCGCGCCGCCGCCTACGCCCAGCGTCTCCGTCAACTGGGGGTGCAGAACGTGCGCACCGACAGCGAAGGCAATGTCATCGGCGAGATTCGCGGCACCCGGCCCGGCCCCACTCTGCTGCTGGCAGGGCACCTCGACACCGTGTTTCCCGAGGGCACCGATGTCAGCGTGAAGCGCGAGGGCACGAAGCTCATTGGCCCCGGCATTGGTGACGACTGCCGCGGGCTCGCCGTGGTGCTCGTGGTGGCGAAGCAGATCATCACGCAGAAGATCCCCTTCAACGGCCGCCTGCTCGTGGTGGGCAACGTCGGCGAGGAAGGCCCGGGCAACCTGCGCGGCGTGCGCGCGCTGTTCAACAAGACGCTCAAGGATTCCATCGATCTGTTCATCTCGGTGGACGGCACCGGCATCGGCATCACCAACGGTGGCGTCGGCAGCAATCGCTACCGCGTGCACTACAAGGGCCCCGGCGGCCACAGCTACGGCGCCTTCGGCATGCCCAATCCCATTCACGCCATGGGACGTGCCATCGCCAAGATTGCCGACCTTGAAGCCTCCACCAAGCCCAAGGTCACCTTCAACGTCGGGATCGTGACCGGCGGCACCTCGGTCAATTCCATCCCGTTTGAAGCGGCCATGGACATCGACCTGCGCAGCGAGTCCGCCGCCGCGCTGGCCGAAATTGACGCCCGTCTGCAGAAGACGCTGCGTGACGCGCTGGCCGAGGAGAAGGCGCGCTGGCCCAACAGCAAGGCGGCCCTGTCGCTGGTCATCGACACCATCGGCATCCGCCCCGCCGGCACGACCCCCGACAGCACCTTCATCGTGCGCGCGGCGCTCGCGTCGGCACGCAGCATGAATCTCTACGCGCCGCTCACCACCTCGAGCACCGATGCCAATGTGCCCATGAATCTGGGCATCCCGGCCGTCACGCTCGACGGCGGTGGCGTGGGACGCGGTGCGCACTCACTCGACGAGAGCTACGACGACCGCACCGATGGCTACAAGGGTCCGCAGTGGGTGCTGCTCGTGACCCTCGCGCTGCTCACGCAGCGCTGATATCGGCACGGACAAACAACTCGCCCACCGCGTGCGCCGGCAACGCGCGCGCGGTGGGCAGCAGTCCGGCACGATGCGCCGCCTCCCCGATCAGGCGCTCGGCACTCCACCCCGCCGCGCGCAGCTCGCGCAGCGACGTGTCGCGATTGGCCTTGCTCAACTTGCTCCCGTCGGGATGCACGAGCAGTGCATGATGCAGGGTGAGCGGAGCGGCCGTTCGTCCGAGCAGTGACGCCAGGACCCACTGACGCCCGGTCGAGGCCAGCAGGTCCTCCCCGCGAATGACCACGTCGATGTCGTGTGTGAGGTCGTCCACCACCACGGCAAACTGATACGTCCATTGCGCATGCCGGTCGCGCACGAGCAGGTCGCCGCATTGCTGCGCCGGATGCTGGGTCACCGCGCCCAGGCGCAGATCATAAAAGGACACGGCCACATCCGGCAAACGCACACGCCGTGCAAAGTGCGCCGCGGGGTCGACTGCCTGATCGCGGCAGGTTCCGGGGTAACGCGCCTCTTCGCCCGGTTCGCGCGGCACCAGGCGCGCAATGTCGCGCCGCGTGCAGGCACAGGGATACACCAGCCCGCGCTGTGCGAGCCGCTCCAGTGCCGCGACATAACGCAGCTCCTGGTCGGACTGCCGCGCCGGATGAGGGGATGCCGAACCGCCCGGGGCCAGGCGAAAGGACGACACCGGGTGCACGTCCGGCACAAAGCCCAACCACTCGAGGTCATCGAGCAGCGCCGCTTCAAATTCCGGACGGCAACGCGTGCGGTCGTGATCCTCGATGCGCAGCAGCACCTCGCCGCCATGCGCCCGCGCCACGCCCCACACGCAGACCGCATTCACGAGATGGCCAAGATGCAGGTAGCCCGTGGGGGCCGGCGCAAAACGCGTCCGCCACCGGAGCTTTGCCCCGTGGCGTCCGATGCTGGCCAGCCGCGCGGGCAGGCGCCTGATCCAATCTGTGCCAGAGTGAGGCATGGCGGGCATGCCTCACGCTAGTCGGCGGCTCGCCCGGGTTCAATCAGGTGGGACCACCGTCCCGGTCCGCACGGCGCGGTCAGCAGCTCTCAGGTATGCAGGGCGCGAAAGGCACTGCCACGCGAGGCAAGGGAGCTGGGCACGAAGCGCGCAGCCTCACCCGAGTCCTCCAGCAACTGGGCAATCGTCGTCTGCTCGAAGCGCATGGCGGCGTGCCCCACGATGGCCTTCCAGCGATCGTGAATGGCGCAGGGGTTGTTCGAGTCGCAGGGCGTATCGCGCAGCAGACAGGCTGGCGTGCGGGAGTGATCATCAAAGGGGCTGATGACGCGCGCGAGCGTGAGCTGATCGGGCGGAACGGCCAGTGTGAAGCCGCCGGCGGCACCGCGGGCGCTATGTACCACGCCCGCCTTGGCCAGCGCATTCAGCGTCTTGGCGAGATAGTTGCGCGGCGCACCCAGCTCCGCCGCGATCGTGTCGGCCGAAAGGGCCTTGTGGCCGTCATAGCGCGCCAGAAGCAGCACGGCACGCACGGCATGTTCAGCAGTGGCGGATAGCATGGTGTCCTCGGAGGGTGTTCGGCGTTTCCCGCATCATGTGCTGAGATTCGTCGAACTCGGGCTCCGGGAAAGTCGGGGAAGGACGCCACTTTTCCGACGTCGCCCTGACATTTGTTGTCAGGCAAACACTGACCGCGACTCTCGGCTGCCTATCTCCAGCTCACGATGTCCGCGTCTGCGCCGCTTCCGCCAGGACGACCATCCGCACCATACGACAGCAGATCGAAGCTGCCAGGATTCTCGCGCCCCGGTGACACATAGACATAGGGACGCCCCCAGGGGTCATCGGGCACGGCCTTGCGCAGGTAGGGCTCGCGCCAGTTGGCCGGTGGATCCACCGTTGGCCGCTCACGCAAGGCGGCCAGCCCCTGCGCCGTGCTCGGGTATCGTCCGTTGTCCAGACGATACGTGTCCAAGGCGGTGATCAGGCTCTCGATCTGCGCCTTGGCCGCGGCCACCCGCGCGTCATCCACGTTGCGGAACAGATTGGGCGCCACCAGCGACGCGAGAACGGCAATCACCACGATCACCACGAGCACTTCCAGCAGCGTGAAGCCGCGTGCCCGTTCCTGCCCTTCTCGCCTGTGACCCAACTGCCGTTCGACGCGAGCGCCCTCAGTCGCCACGTGTACGCAGGCTGTCTGTTTCGAACAGCCGCGGATCCACCCAGCCACTCACTTCGGTGGAGCGCACCTGGCGCCATCCGGCGCGATCCGTGCCCAGCATGGCCCGCGAAGCCGGCTTGATGACCCCCACCACTTCACCGCCGCGGCTCGCATCGGAGCGCACATTCACCCAGGTCCGCGCCACCACCGGCGTCCACTGCACACTGTCCATCTGCGCGGTCATCAGATCCAGCGCACCATCGGCGACGCCCGTCACGGCCGTGTCAGACAGCATGACGGCATTGGCAGCAGAGAGCTCCGCCGAGGCCAGTTGCGTGCCGGCCACACCAGGCGACACACCTGTGGGCACCGTGCTCTGGGACGCGGGCATGCTGCCCGCCACGAGTCGCGCACGCTCCGCCGCATCGGCAGCCCGATCCCGCTGCACTTCACGCTGCACATCCCGCGCAATGGCTCCGCCGAAATCACGAATGGCCGGACCAAAGTTCCACACGGCGCTGGCCGTGCCGGCGGTCAGCAGCAGCGCGGCGGCACTGCGCCAGACCTGCTTCGGAATCTGCAATCCGCGACCACGTTCGCCACACCAGTGACACAAACTGTCGTGCCGGTGCATGATACCGCAGCCGCGGCACTTCACCAGTTTCACGCGTTCGCCACGCGCATCATGCACGTTGAACGGCTGCGTACACCGCGGGCATTGTGATGCCGCGATGAGCGCTTTCGATCCACAGGCTGTACAACGCAGATAGGCCATGAGCAAGCGGCCGGTGGGCGTGAGAAAGGACCCGCATGTCCGTGACGCCTGGCGGGCCATGCAGGTAACGTGATGACGTACAGCAGTTTGCGCTACGTGACTGCAAGCAAGACCTCAAGCTGAGACCCGCCCGTGACGCCGGCGGCAGCCTGGTGAAACTCAGCGGGGTGCCGTCCCGTCGCGTACTCCGGCGTAACGCTCTACCCCACTGTCCCCACCCCGTGGCCACTCCCCTGTTTCTGACGGCCCTGATGACCGTCGGATCGCTCGCAACGCCGTCGTACCCCACCGCGGCGCCGGTGCTCCCCTCCGCTACGCGTCCGGCCGTTCTGGAAGGCGCTCCCGCCAATCCCGCCCCGGGCGGCCCCGTCTACGACGGACGGCGCGGCCAGGTTCGGGTGGAGCCACCGCGCGCGCAGTCCGAGCTCACCGTGGACGGTCAACTCACCGAAGCGGTGTGGCAGAACGCCGCCCTGCTCACCGGCTTCTCGCAGTTCTTCCCCAATGATGGGGTGGCCGCGCAGGACAGTACCGAAATCCTCGTGTGGTACAGTGCCACGGCGCTGCACATCGGCGTGCGTGCGCATGCGGCGCCGGGCACCGTGCGCGCCACGCTCGCCGACCGCGATCGCATCACGCAGGACGACAACATCCAGTTCTTCCTCGGCACGTACAACGACAGCCGACAGGCCATGGTGTTCTCGGTCAATCCCTTCGGCATTCAGAGTGATGGCGTGCTGACGGAAACCGGCGCCGCCACCGGCGGCGGCTTTGCCAGCTCCACCACCCGTGCGCGCGAAGCTGTGGATCTGGCGCCGGACTACGTGTGGCAATCGCGGGGACGGCTGACGGAGACGGGCTACGAAGTCGAAATCGCCATTCCCTTCAAGAGCCTGCGCTATCGGGCGGGCGACGTGCAGACCTGGCAGCTCAACGTCGTGCGCACCGTGCAGGCCACCGGACACGAGCAGACCTGGACGCCGACGCGCCGCGCCAGCGCCAGCTTTCTCGCGCAGAGCGGCCAACTCAGCGGCCTGCGTGAGTTGCAGCGTGGGCTCACGGTGGACCTCATCCCCACCATCACGTCCAGCGCCCTCGGCAGCCCGCGGCCCGGCGCGAACGGCGCGGCCAGCACCTGGCAGTACGACGCCAGTCGCCCGGACATCGGCGGCAGCGCGCGCTGGGGCATCACCAGCAATCTCACACTCTCCGGCACCGCCAATCCCGACTTCTCGCAGGTCGAAGCCGACGCCACCCAGTTCTCCGTCGACCCACGCGTCGCCGTGTTCTTTCCCGAGCGTCGGCCCTTCTTCCTCGAAAGCCAGGAGCAGTTCACCACGCCCAATCGCCTCATCTACACGCGGCGCATTTCGCAGCCCGCCTTTGCCAGCAAGCTCACCGGCAAGCACCAGGGCTTCGACATCGGTGTGCTGTCGGCGGTGGACAGTCGCGAGGCCTCCTTCGACGGACGCACCTCGCCGCTCTACAACATCGTGCGACTGCAGCGTGATGTGGGCAAGCAGAGCCGACTCGGCATGGTGTACACCGACAAGCAGGACGGGAACACCTACAACCGCGTGCTCGGCATCGACGGCCGACTCGTGCGTGGCGTGTACAGTGTGCAGGGCCAGGTGGCGCGCAGCTTCACCGGCACCGGCACCACGTCGGACGCCGCGCCGCTCTGGGATTTCTCCGCCGTGCGCAATGGCCGCGCCTTCTACGCGCGCTACGTGCTCAACGGCATCTCCGACGACTTCGATGCGCAGAGCGGCTTCATTGCCCGCCCCGGCATCGCCAACATGTCGGCCACGCATCGCTGGAATTTCTTCGGCAAGCCGGGCGCACTTGTCGAGGTGTTCAGTCCCGAAGTCTTCACCTTCGGGCGCTACCGTTACGCCGACTTCGTCAACCGTCGGCCGGCGCAGGATGCGCAGCTGCATCTGCGCACCAATACCCGACTGCGTGGCGGCTGGCAGGTGGGCATGCAGTTCCTGCGTGAAGAGTTCGGTTACGACCAGGGGCTCTACGCCAACTATCGCCTGCTCGAGCCCAATGCCGCAGGCGGTGTGGACACCGTTGCATACCGCGGCACGCCGCGTCTGCCCAACTTCGACTGGGTGGTGAGTGTCGGCACCCCCGAGTTCCGCCGCTTCAGTCTCAGCAGCGTGGCCGTGTGGGGACAGGACGAGAACTTCCAGGAGTGGAGCTCGGCCGACATTCTCATCCTCAATCAGACGCTGGTCCTGCGTCCAACTGAGCAGCTGCGCATCTCGGGCACCTGGGCCTACGAGCGCTTCAACCGCAAGGATGGCAGCACCGTGCTGCTGCGCAACACACCGCGCGTACGCGCCGAGTATCAGCTCACGCGGCAGATCTTCGTGCGCGTCATCGGCGAGCATTCGCGTGTGACACAGGATTCGCTGCGCGACGACTCGCGCACCGAACGCCCCATCTATCTCGAGCAGGCCGACGGATCACTCGTGCGCGCCGCCGCGTTCGAACGCACGCGCGCCCGTCTCGACGTGCTCTTCTCGTATCTGCCCACACCGGGCACGGTGGTGTATCTGGGGTACGGTGACGCCCTGCGCGCCGACACGCCCGGCGGTTCACGAAGCCTGCGGCGCAGCAGCGACGTGTTCTTCGCGAAACTCAGCTATCTGTTCCGGCTGCAATAACCGCGCAGCACTTCCTCCGCCGCCGGCAGATAGGCTTCCACCGGCGGCAGCCCGCCGTCCAGCAGCGGGCCCGTATCGCGCAGCGCCCGCGCGACCGCGTAACTCAGCGCCGCCACATCCCGGTGGCCGGTCACACAGTCGGCAAGCAGGTCCACCAGAAACTCCGCCAGTTCCTCGGGCGTGGGTTCCTGCACGGCCCGCCACCCAATGGCGGCCAGTGAAGCAGCCATGGGCGCCGAGGCACCACCACCGCCAAAGCGGGTGTCCTGTTCGTAGCAATTCCGCAGGGCGGCAAGAGTCAGCAGGGGTGACGACATGGATGCAACTTACTGCCATGACGCGCACATCCCTGCACGACACGAACCTCTCGGCCGACGTGATGGTCGTCGGCGCAGGTCTCGCGGGACTCGTGGCTGCTGCAGAAGCGGCAGACAGCGGCGCCCGCGTGCTCCTGCTTGACCAGGAAGGCGAGCAGAACCTCGGCGGACAGGCCTTCTGGTCGCTGGGCGGCCTCTTCTTCGTCAACTCGCCGGAGCAGCGGCGCCTCGGCATTCGCGATTCGGAATCGCTGGCACTCGCCGACTGGATGAACACGGCCGTATT
>JACVCT010000138.1 GCA_016741895.1 Gemmatimonadaceae bacterium
GTTCGGCGGGCCCGGAGGCCCCGACACCTTCATGCGCGGCAAGAAGGTGGGCGACCGCATCTTCAGCGAGCTCTTCACACTCAAGAGCGACGTGGGCAACGGCATCCTCCGTCAGTCCACCATCGGGCCGGACAATCGCCCGGCGCGACCGGTGACCTGGGTGGAGAACGGCGTGCTGCGCACACTGGGCCCCAACGCCGGCGCCACGCCCAATCAGAGTCTCGTGCAGGGCGGCAGCGAGCTCTCGGTGGAAGACATGATCCGTCAGACGCGACGTGGTCTGCTGGTGACCTCGTTCTGGTACATCCGCGGTGTGCCCTCGCAGGAGCAGCCACTGCTCAACACCGGCATGACACGCGACGGTCTCTTTCTCATCGAGAATGGCGAGATCGTGGGCCCTGTGCAGAACTTCCGCTGGAACATGTCCCCCATCGTTGGCTACAACAACCTCACGCTCGTCGGCAAGCCGGTGCCCATGCTGCTTGGTGAATCCTTCGACAGCGGCAACGCGGCACTCGTGCCCCCGGTGCGCATCGAGGAGTTCTACATGACGTCCGTCTCTCCCGCGGTCTGACCTCGCCCTTCGACTGGAATTCCTCCATGAGCTCCTCCCGTCGTACGTTTCTCAAGCAGTTCGGCGCAGGCGCCGCCCTCACGCTCTACTCGCGCGATCTTTTCGGTCAGGTGCTGGCCGATTCGCCGCGCGGACGTCCGCTCGAAACGCGCTTCAAGGGCATGGCCGACATCGTGCTGGCCGAAGGCAAGCGCGCCGGCTGCAGCTACACCGATGTGCGCTTCACCATGAGCACTGCACTGCCGGGCACGAGTGTCATTCTGCGCGCCGACGGTTCGTCAGGCGGCGGGTTTGCCGGTGGCTTTGGTGGCCGCGGCGGGGGCGGCGGACGGGGTGGTGGTCGCCGCAACCTGCAGACAGTGCCAACGGATGCCGAACGGCAGCCCGGTGGTTTTGGTGTGCGCGTCATTCACAGCGGCGTCTGGGGCTTTGCCTCCAGCCCCATCCTCACCGAAGACGAACTGCGTCGCGTCACGCGCGTCGCGGTGGAAGTGGCCAAGGCCAGCGCGATTGCCAAGAAGGCCGACATGAAGCTCGCGCCCGTGCAGCCGTACCAGGAGCACTACATCACGCCGATGCTCAAGCATCCCACGTCGGTGTCGCAAACCGACAAGCAGGCCTGGGCGCAGGCCATCGCCGAGAAGGCGCGGGCCGTGAAGGGCGTGCAGTCCGTCAACGTGGGCTGCAATCACAATTACGAGTGGCGCTACTACGCCAGCAGTGAAGGCTCGTACATCGAGCAGGAGCTCTTCACCACGTCACCCACGTTTTCCGTGACGGCCCGCGTGGGCGAGGTCACGCGCACGCGCAACTATCCGGGCGTGGCCGGTACCGGCGGCTGGGAGTTCGCCGAGAACGCCAACTTCCTGGCCAACGCCGAGAAGGTGGCCACTGACGCCGTGGAGATGTGCACGGCCAAGCCCCTCGGCTCGAGTGGCATGAAGGACATCATCATGTCACCGTCGCACGCCATGCTCACCATTCACGAGATCGTGGCGCATGCCACCGAGCTTGATCGCATTGTGGGCTACGAGGCCAACTACGCCGGCACGAGCTTCGTCAAACTCTCCGACTTGGGCAAGCTCAAGTACGGCTCCAAGCTGTTCAACGTGACCTGCGACAAGACCAGCGCGGGCCTTGGAACCGTGGGCTTCGACGACGACGGCGTGAAGACGCAGAAGTGGCCGCTCATCCGTGATGGCGTGCTGGTGGGGCTGCAGACCAATCGTGAAACCGCGCACTTCATCGGCGAAAAGGAGAGCCGCGGCTGCACCTTCGGCAGCACCTGGCGCGACTATCCCTTCCTGCGCATGCCCAACGTGCACGTGGAGCCGGGCCCGGCCAACTCCCCGTCACTCGATCAGCTCATTGGCGACGTGAAGGACGGCGTGATGATCGATGGCCGTGGCAGCTACTCCATCGACCAGCAGCGCTACAACGGACAGTTCGGCGGCCACATCTTCTGGGAGATCAAGAACGGCAAGATCACCCGCCAGGTCACCGACGTCACCTACAACGCCATCACCACCGACTTCTGGGCCAATCTCGACGGCATCACGGGCCCGAACGAGTGGGAAATGCATGGAACGGGCGGTGACGCGAAGGGGCAGCCGACGCAGACCAACAGCATATCGCACGGGTCGCCGTGGATGCTGATCCGCAACATCAATGTGGGGGCGGCGTTCGACTAGAACAGCGGTCGTGGACTGAGCTATCCACTGCCGTGCGACGTGGGCCGTGGGTTGTGAGTGTGAGTGGTGTCGGGGCGAGATCGCGCGATCCTCAACTCTTGGATCGCGTGATCCGACGAGCGGCACCACTCACACCCAAAGCACACAGCCCACGGCCCACAGCAGTGGAAGGCGAACGCGCAGTTTCGACGCTCAGGTCATCGCGTACACGACCACATTCACCCCGAACCTCGTATTGTCCCGCCGCCTGAATCGCTTGTTCTTCCAGTCGTAGTCCCATTCGCAGCCGTAATCCTTGTTGGAGTACAGCACACCAAGCCGCCCCTCGTGCTCCACGCCGCGCAAGTAGTCATGCACGACATTGTCACCCCAGCCGTTCAGCTCGTGTGACGTGCGTGGTGGGCCGTCGGGGAACTCGAAGAAGCTCGAATAGAGCCGGTGCGTGCGTGGCAGCTTCGGCATCCGGCCCGGCCCGAACGCCCGATCCATCTCGGCCTCGAACGACTTCGCGTACAGCCCGTTCACATCGTGGTTGCAGTCATCGCTGAACAGCAGCCCGCCGTTCTCCACGTAGCGCACCAGCCCGCGACGCTCCGCCTCGCTGAAGCGCACCAGCTTGTGGCCGGTCATGAAGAGAAACGGAAAGGCCAGCAGCTCGGCCGAATCGGCCGTGATCACCACTTCCTGCTGATTGACCGGAATGTCGGTGTACTGCACCACGGCATCGAGCAGGTTCGCGCAGACCTTGGGATTGTAGTCCCAGTCGCCGGAACTGTAGCGCAGCCGGGCAAAGGTGAACGCATGCCGTGTATCGCGCGCATGGGCCACGCGCGGCAGCAACAGGCCGGCCGCCGCGCCGCAGACCGACGCGAGAAATCTCCGGCGATTGCCCGCCGGCGGCAGGGTGAAACCCGGTCGTTCGAAAGTGGACCCGTCGGCCATCCCGGGAATTTACCGGAACCGTGCCTCATCTACCACTTTTGGACGATGCCGCGACGCACGCCGCGCGCGGAAATTGCAGGGGTGACAACCGCTCGCCGCTTCTCCCGCACGTTTCACGTCGCCTGTCCCGCGTCGGTGGCCTACGCCTACTTCCGCGCACACGACCGGCTAGCCGCCACCCTTGGCCCGCATGTGACGGCCCGCACCATGGGTGGCCTGACCCGATGGAGCATCACCACGTCGGCGGGTACCACCACATGGGACACCCGCATCACGGCCGACGTGCCTGGTCGCCTGCTGGCGTGGACGACCACAACCCAGAGCCTACGCGATAGTTGGGACCTCTGGTTCACCGAACGTGCCAGCGACCCCGGTACCGATGTGCGCATCGTACTGGAGCGTGAAGTGCCATCGGACGTAATTTTGCCTGGGCCATCCGCAGCCGAGGATTCCCTCGGCGACTGGTTGGACCAGTGCATTGTGTGCTGGCAGCAGGCGCACTCCACCTGACCACCAATCGCCTCATGGCCCGCAAGCCCCGCAGTGCGGCGTATGGCTTCGTCAATCCGTTTGATCGCCTGACCACACGCTCCCTCACCTGGGGCGCCATCATTGCCGCGATCGTGCTGGCCATCAATGTGCCGCTGACGGTGCGGAACACGCGGAGCATGCAGCAGACGGCCGAGCTGCTGGCGCACAGCCACGAGGTCGTGAACACCCTGGCTGGTCTCATGCTCCACCTCGAGTCGGCGGAGTCGGACGTGCGCGGCTTCGTTGCCACCGCCGACTCGGCCGACGCCATCCAGCCGGCCGATATTCGCGGCGGACTGGTCCAACAGCTCGACAGGTTGGACAGTCTGGTGGCCGATAACGCCAGCCAGCGCGCGCGTCTTGCTACACTGCGCCGCGTAGCCACAGCGCGCGTGGCGTCGTTGGACACACTGCAACGTGTGGCACGCAGCCGAGGTCCCGCGGCGGCGCGCGCCATTCTGCAGCGCGAACGACGCCTGCAGCGCCCCGATTCCGTGCGACTGGTCATCGATGCCATGACCGGGGCGGAGCAGGTCTTGTTGACCAATCGTGCCCAGGCGGCAGAGGAAACCTATGAACAGGCCGCCCGCAGCGGCGTATTCGCCGGTACGGCCGCACTGGTCGCCTTTCTCGGCTTTGTCATCGTGCTGCGTCGTGAGCTGGCCGCGCGTCACGAAGCCGCGGCCCTGTTGGCCGCCGAGCGTGAGCGGCTCGACACCACACTCCGCAGCATCGGTGACGCCGTCATTACCACGGACACCATGGGCCTTGTCACCGCCATGAATGTGG
This sequence comes from Gemmatimonadaceae bacterium, assembly GCA_016741895.1. Lineage (GTDB taxonomy): Bacteria > Gemmatimonadota > Gemmatimonadetes > Gemmatimonadales > Gemmatimonadaceae > Gemmatimonas. Next base: position 4,528 of record JACVCT010000138.1, read on the forward strand.
TGGCCGAACAGCTGACTGGACGAAGCGCCATGTCGGCGGTGGGGCAACCACTGGATGCCGTGTATCGCATCCCCATCGACCCATCGGCCAGTTTGGGTGAACATCCCGTGCATACCGTGCTGTCGGGTCGACGGGCGCGATCGGCACTGCACCAGGTCACGCTGCGGTCGCACGACGGCACCGAGCGGCCCATCGACCAGACGGCCGCAGCCATCGTTACGCCCTCCGGTGAGCGGCTGGGTGGTGTGCTGGTCTTCCGCGATGTGTCCGAGCAGCAGGCCGCGCAGCAGCGCATTCGCGCCAGTCAACAGCGACTGCAGCTCGCCTTGCGCTCAGCGCGGATGGTGTCGTTTGACGTCCCGTTGGACGGTGGTGCAGTCACGCTGTCCGACAATGGCACCGAAGTACTCGGCATGCCACCGGGCCGTCAACTTCAGTCGCTGGCGGACGCGCTCACGCTCGTCCACCCGGACGACTTGGCTGATGTACAAGCCGCGATTGCCGCAGCGACCACCGACACCCGCAACGAAGGCTTCCGCGTGACCTGCCGCATCCGGCGCGAGGTCAGCAAGGACATCGGCTGGGTGGAGGTTCGCGGAGAGATCCAGACCGCGCGCGACGGACGGCCCATTCTTGCCGGTCTCATCCTCGACATTACCGATCGTCGCGCCGCTGAGCAGTCACTGCGCGAGAGCGAAGCGCGCTTCCGCAGCATGGCGGATAGTGCACCGGTCATGATCTGGGTGGTGGGTGGAGACGGTTTGGTTCGCTATGTCAACCAGCGTTGGTTCGACTTCAGTGGTATGCAGCCCACCGACCCCACACCGTCGCTTGTGGATTGGGTGCATCCCGACGATCAGAGCGAATATCGGCGGGTGACGGAGCAGGCCCGCGCGGCCCGACGGCCCTATCGCCACGAGTTCCGTCTGCGCCGCCACGATGGCAGCTATCGCTGGGTCATCAACACCGCCACGCCTCGTGTGCACGACGACGGGGAGTGGCTCGGCTACATCGGCTCCATTCTCGATATTGAAGACCGCAAGCGCCTGGAAGATGAGCTGCGCTCACTGGCGCGCGATCTGTCCGACGCCGATCGGAGAAAGGACGAGTTCCTGGCCACGTTGGCCCACGAGCTGCGCAATCCCTTGGCGCCCATTCGAAATGGCATCGAGATCCTGCGCCTGGCCACGCCATCCCCCGATATCATTGAACGTACGCGCGGGATGATGGAGCGGCAGGTCGTGCAGTTGGTGCGGCTGGTGGATGACCTGCTCGATGTCTCCCGCATCAGCAGCGGAAAGCTCGAGCTCCGTCCAGCGGCGGTGACACTGTCCGACATCATCTCCACCGCCCGGGAATCCACTGCGCCGCACCTGCTCTCCCGCAGTCAGCGCCTGCATGTGACCATGCCCCAGGCTCCCGTCGTAGTGCACGGCGACGCGGCGCGCCTGTCCCAGGTACTCGCCAATCTTCTCGACAACGCGTCCAAGTACAGCCCGCACGACACGGACATCCGCATCGATGTCTCGGCAAACACCAGCCACGTACAACTGCGCGTGCGCGATCAGGGTCAGGGCATTCCGCCGCAGCAACTGCACCAGATCTTCGATCTTTTCACGCAGGTCGACCGCACGCTCGAGCGCACGACGGGCGGGCTTGGCATTGGCCTCACGCTCGTCAAACGGCTGGTTGAGATGCACGGTGGCAGCATTGTGGCGGAAAGCGCTGGCGACGGCACCGGCAGCACCTTCACGGTCACTTTGCCTGTGCTGCAGCAGCCTGATAGCGCCGGCGCTGGCCAGCACGCAGTACCACCGGCTGCGGCGCCAAGTCTGCGCATCGTGGTCTGCGATGACAACGCCGATGCGGCCACGACGCTAAGCATCGTCCTGCAGGCAGAGGGACACGACGTGGCGACCGTTCACCGCGGCGAGGATGCCGTACAACTGGCGCTCGTGCAGCAGCCCGATGTCATCATTCTTGACCTCGGCATGCCGGGGCTCAACGGGTTTGACACCGCCGAGCGAATCAGGGCAGAGACTACCGGTACCGCGCCCTGCCTCATTGCGCTCACCGGATGGGGCGCCGACGACTATCGCGACCGCACGCGGCGTGCCGGCTTTGACCACCATCTGGTCAAGCCCGCAGATCTCTCTGCGTTGCGGCAGATCCTCGCCGCCGTCAAGGCGCAAACTGCAGAGTGAAGCGTGAGTGTGGGCCATGCTCGTCGGAGCTGTCCTCCCACCAGCGCGCCGGCCAGCTCATCGTTCCTGCGAGGCGTTCCGCATACCGCTGCCAACGACTGTGGCTGCCTCGGCCAACTCGACGAATGCGCGATCGTGTGTCCAGTTGGCAGGAAAGCTGCCCGTCGGAGGTCAGCGTCACCCGCAGGTTCACCAGTCCCGCGTTTCGCACATCGTGCAGCGCGGCCAGAAGCACGTGCATGCCGACCGCTGCCGCATTCGCAGACAATACCGGCTCCTTTGCTGCCAGGTCTGGCGCAACATCAACAGCAAGCCGACTTCCACGCGGCAACACACGGTGCCCGAGCGCGGGCCACGGCCCCAGCCACGCGGGAAGCGCCACTTCTGGTGCAAGCGTGGGCGCCTTGGACGCCGACCCGTCCGGCTCGTGCTCAGGTGCCAGTTGCGCCAGCTCCAGCAACTGCATGACGGCCCGCGTCTGCGAGGCCAGCGAGACCAGTGCCGTCTGCTGGTTCTCCGCATGTGCGACCGCCACGGCCGGCGGCAAGGCCGCCCGCATTGCCAGTGCGGCCGCCACACTTCCAAGGTCGTGCACCGCCACCCCTACGATCTCACGCTGCAATTGCGCAGTTTCCAGCTGGTTTTTCGGCATCCCCCTCCCCGGAGTTGCATCGTGACGCCTGCCTCGCCCATCCGCCTGCTGCTCGTCGACGATCATGCCATTCTCCGCGAGGGGCTGGCCGCCCTGTTGGCCAGCATGGATGGCCTGGAAGTGGTCGGACAGGCTGGAGACGGTGCTACCGCTCTGGACATGTACCGTGATTTGCAGCCGGATGTGGTGATCTGTGACCTGCGCATGGTCCCCATGGATGGGACGGAGTTTACTGCCGCCGTGCGCGCAGAATACCCGTCCGCGCGCGTCATCCTGCTCACCACATACGATACCGACGAAGAGGTGTTCCGCGGCCTGCGGGCGGGAGCGGCAAGCTACGTACTGAAAGACGTTGCTCCCGCACAACTCGTGGAAACCGTGCAGGCCGTGCACGCCGGACGCAAGGCCATCGACCCCGCCATTGCGGCCAAGCTGGCCGAGCACGTCGCCAGTGACGGGCTCACGGCCCGCCAGTTGGAAGTACTGCAGTGCCTGGCTGAGGGACGCTCCAATCTCGAGATTGCGAGCACGCTGTATATCAGCGAAGGCACCGTCAAGGCTCACATCAAGGCCATCTTTCAGAAGCTCGGTGCACGCGACCGTACACAAGCGGTGACCATTGGCATCAAGCGAGGCTTCATCCGCGGATTGTAGGGTGTGACCAGGACTACCAATTCGCCTCCCTCGTATGGGGGAGAGAAAGATGGGCCGAGGGGTGAATGGTTTCGGAGTCGTGTTCCGTGAAACTTGGATCAGCATGAACGATGTGTCGGTGCCCAGGCGCACTGCCGTTCATGAACGCGCTGTACAACGCGCCGTACGCTGTTCACGCGAACACCAGGAGGATTTGCCATGACGCGCGCATCCCGCACGCTCGCTCTGCTCACCGCCGCGTTCTTCTCCACGCAGGCCTGCAGCAAGTCGGCCGATGATCAACAGGCGGTGGAAACCCGTACAGACGACGGTACGCTCGTGAGCGCCATGACGCCGGAGAACGCCGACTCCGAGGGCTCCGCCATGATTCGTGTCGTCAACGCCGTGCCGCTCTCCTCCGATCTCATCGTACGCGCCGACGAGATGCACTCGCTCCCCTCGGTTTCGTATGGTCAGGTCAGCGACTACCAGTCCATCGACAAGACCTGGGCCAGTTTCCAGGTCGGCGACACGGTGGCCGGCACCTTCGCGCCGCTCAACACCAACCGGGCGCTGCTCTCGAATGGGGCGCGCTACACCATCGTCGTGCTCAAGAACGAGCAGGGCGATTCCTTCGAGACGCGGATTGCCCGCGATGAATACGTGGCTGAGCCCAACGAGGCGGCCGTGCGCGTGATTCACGCCGCACCGGGCATCAAGGAGGTCAAGGTGCAGCCGCGTGGTGGTGAGGTGCTGGTGGAAGGACTGGACTACGGCGATGAAGAATCCTATCTCCAGATCAACCCGTGGTCCGGCGTGCTCGAGGTTCGTGCCGACGAGCGCAACGAGCCGATGCTGGTGACACCCAAGGTGAACTTCGAAGCCGGCAAGGCGTACACGCTGGTGCTGTCGCGGGACAAGAAGGGCAAGGTTGAGCTCTTCTGGTTTGCAGACGCACCGAAGTACTGAACCACGGGTAGCCTGTACGAACATGGCCACGTCGGCGAAATTCAGGCCGACGTGGCCATGCTCGTTGTGGCCCCATGCGTCATAACTATCGCGTTTCTCGTGGAAGGGAGTGCAGGACGATGGCGGATGCCCAGGGCATGGTGATGGTGGTGGACGACAACCAGGACGTGCGTGACAGCATGCTCCTGCTACTCGACGTCATGGGCTGGTGTGGTCGCGGCTTTGCAACGGCCGAAGCGGCACTGGAGGAGGTCACGGTCAACAATGGCCTGACCCGCTATGCCATCGCCTTTATCGACGTCTCGCTGCCCGGCATGTCAGGCCTCGAGCTGGCAACCCGCATACGTGCCGAATCGGTCGACCAAACACGTCGCCCCATCCTGGTCGCAATGACCGGATGGGGCTCGGTGGACGATCGTGCTCAGACCCTGGCCGCCGGATTCGACGAGCACGTCATCAAACCGCTGGACGTGCCGGGCCTTCAGCAGCTGCTGGCGAAGGCGCTCAACTGATGGGCTTGCGGCCCTGAATGATGCGCACGAGCACCATGACGATGGCAACCACCAACAGAATGTGGACAAAGCCACCGATCGTGTACGACGACACCATCCCGAGCATCCACAGCACCAGCAGTACAACGGCGAGTGTGGTCAGCATGGAAGCCTCCTGAGAGTCGGTTGAATGTTCGGCTGAGTGACACCAGCACAGTACCAACCATCCGGTGTGCGCAACCAGTCGCCGCTGGCGCAGTCTTTCTCTACCCCTTTCGGGTGGTGTTGGGCTCCCTCTGGGAGAGTGCGAAAAGATCGTCCCGGTGGGGACAGGCGCGTGATGTTTGCTGACCCTATCCTGTTGGCAGTCACCCTGTCACTGGAGATCATCATGCGTACTTCGTTCTCACGTTCTTTCGTCAGTGCCTGCACCGCCCTCGTCCTCGGTGCCACCACGCCCCTCGCGATGTGGGCACAGGACGGAGGCCCCGTGGCGCGCCGCTCGGCACTCTTTGGCAACAGTGGCTTCTATCTCTCGCTGGGTGGCGGCAGCTCGCTGCCATCGCTCGAGTTGAATGATCGTGGCTACGAGCCGGGCTTCAACGTGCACATGCCCATCGGCTATCAGAAGCCCAACCAGTTGCTCGGCGTGCGACTCGATCTCGGGTACAACCGTCTCGGCACCAACCAGGCAGTCGTGGCATACGACGGTCAGGGGCAGGCAGTGGCCCTTCCCGCCAATCGTCCGCAGATCTACTCGGCCACGCTGAATCTCACGGCGCGCGGCCAGGTGGGGGCCTTCGGTGTGTACGGTGTGGGTGGCGCGGGTATCTATCGCTTCCACTCATTCGGCCTGCGCACACCGATTGGTGAAGAGCTCATTCAGGATGGTGAGCAGCCGCCGGTGCAGAACAGCAACGGTAACAGCCTGCGCCGCAACGCCTTTGGCGCCCAGCTCGGTGGTGGCATGGAGTTCGGTATCGGTGCGGCAGCGGTGTTCGTAGAGTCGCGCATCGTGAACGTCTTCGGTCGCACGGAGGACTTCCTCTCCAACCCCGAGCAGCTCGGCAACCGCAATGCCATCCGCTGGGTGCCGGTGTCGGTGGGTATCACGCTGCGCTGACCCGATGAAGAGGATCCGGGAACTGAAGGTGTGAGGATTGGAGGATCCAAGGATTGGAGGGGCGGGGAGTGTCAGAAAGTTTGTGTATGAGCTCCCGTCAGACCGCCATCGGAAAGCGGTCACCAAACAGCAATTGCAGATGGGGAATGGCGCGCTGCCACTCTTTGGCGGGGCGCTGTTTCCATTTCT
>JACVCT010000139.1 GCA_016741895.1 Gemmatimonadaceae bacterium
GCGGGGGGTGTCGGGGGGGCAGGGCCCCTGGTTCAACCCCAAAGGGGGCGGGGGCAGCCAAATGCAAACGCCGCCATCGCAGAGGTGAAGGCGGCGTCTGTGTTTGCCGGGGTGCCGACGTCGCATCAGTGATGCTGGTGACTCCCGCGCATGCTACCGTTGGCGATGCCCAGATGATGGGCCGTATGGTGATCACCCAGCGTGAGCATACCTACGAAGCCCAGCGCCCGGATACGTGACTGCATGGCAAGGTCATCGGTTCGCGTTGCGCGAATGGTCACGCGCGCGCCGGTGGCCGTGCTGACTGCGGTCCAGGTGAAGCCGTCGCTGGGTGCGATGGTGGCGCCGTGCGACAGGGCCATGCGACGGATGGCCTCGCGTACACGACCGATCCCATGGACGTCAAACACCGCTCCACCCGCAACCGGCGTGGCGCGCACCTCGGCACGCAGGGTCACGTCGTCCATGTCGCGCAGATGCGCGCGCAGGGCCTCGAGATCCACCTTGCTCCAGTCGGTGGCCGGATCGGCGTCCAGCAGCCGGACAATCTCCGCGATGGTGGCAAAGGCCTCCTGCCCGGCACGGGTGGGACGGGCCGATGCGGTGGGCGGTTCATGCGTCATGCCCGCCTGGTGTGCCATACCCGGCTGATGCGTCATGCCCGGCTGATGATTCATGCCCGGCATGTGCTGCATACCTGATGGCGCGGGCGCCGCCGCCGCTGCCGCGGGACGTGGTACGGCCGCCGGCTCCGCGGCCGCCATCGCGCCGCCGTGCATGGCCGCCATGCCGCGCTTCACGAGCTCCGTAATCTCTGCGGCATGCTGCTGCAACAGGGCCACGGTGGCCGGGTCGTCGGATGTCTCCACGACCTCCATACCCTTGGCGGTCGCCTGGGCCTGTCGGACAATCTTCTTGCCGTTCTGCAGCACGCCGCGCAGCGCCGGTGTGGACATGGGCAGGTTCGGATCGTGACCCGCCGCCACGAACGCGCCCGTCATGGTCACGTGACGCTGAATCTGCGTCACCATGGTAGGGTCGTCGGACTCCGTGACTGTGCGTACGCCGTTGGGCAGGTTGACCACCGTGCGACGCAGCTTGTCGTGGTTGACCATGAGCTGGTGCACCACCTGCATGACTTCGGCTGTGGTGGAGTCCCGGTGCATCATGCCGCGGCCCTGAGCGGGCAGCGCGGCTGCGCCAAGGCCCAGAGCGCAGGTGGCCCAGCCAACAACACGCGTGACCTGACGATCGAAACGCATGATCGGATCTCCCGGATAACGGACAGAAGCAGGGAATTTGGCGCCCAGGATGCGAGCGTCTGTCTGGAGCATACTGGCGACCGACCGCGTCCGATGGGACTTTGGTCACACTCGAAACATACAGCGCGTCCTGAGGCCGCTCCGTCATCCAATTGCTTACAACACTACGTGACTCCGCTCGACGAACTCCCGCTGTTTGCTGACCTGTCGCCGGCGACACGTGCCCGACTCTCGGCCGGCAGTGCCCTGCGCCACTTTCCGGCTGGCGCGACCCTGTTTCGTGCAGGCGATGCGGTGACCGGGTTGTACGTCGTGCTCTCCGGGCGGGTGCGTGTCGTGCGGTCGCGTGATGGTCGGCAGAGTGTGGTGCACACCGAGGGGGCCGGCGGCACACTGGCGGAGGTGCCGTTGTTTGCCGGTGGCGGGTTGCCGGCCACCGCCATCGCTGATGTGGACGCGCGCTGTCTGCACATCCCGAAAGAGCTGCTCACGCAGGTCATGCGCGACGATCCCGACGTGGCACAGTTGTTTCTGCGGCGTCTGGCGCTGCGCGTACGTCAGGTGGTCGATCGACTCGACAGTCTGTCCACGCAGTCTGTCACGGGACGCCTTGCCACGCTGCTGCTGGTGCGATCTCACGGCGCCGCCGACCGACCGTTTTCACTGGGCATGACGCAGGCGGCAGCAGCCGAAGAACTCGGCACCGTGCGTGAGGTGCTGGTGCGCGCCATCGCCAGTCTGCGCCGCGAGGGGCTGATCGCGCCGGCGGGGCGTGGGCAATTCGTGATTCGAAACGTCGAGGCGCTGAGGCGGCGGGCTAGTGAGTGAGCGCAAATCTGTCGTGCTACAGTTTGGGTCTGATGGCGGTGCTGTCGAGTCCGGCCCTCAACCCTCGCGCGAGCTTGACCGCGTCGTCATGAGCCCAGAAGTGCATGAAAAACAAGCGGGGGTCGTCGTCGAGCATGTGATTGTGCAGGCTCGTCACCGCAATGTCATTGGCGCGCAGGGCGCGAATAACACGATTGACCTCGCCAGCTGTCATGACAAAATCACCCGTAATGGCCGCGCGCCCGTTCCCGGTTGGCTGAAAGTTCATGACGGTGCCGAGTCCCATGGCGCCGGGAATGGCATGACCGCCGGACGTGATGGTTTCCGGGCGCGGCGCACTGACCTGATACACTCCGCCGTTGCTGCGACCGACATGACCAAGGGCTGCGGCAATGGCCACTGTATCGAGGTCGACCGGTGCCGCCGGCGAGGGGGCCGGTACTGCTGCCGGTGTGGACGTAAGCGCCACCGCCTCACGTACCGTTTCCGCGATCTGCACCGCGTCACCCCGCGCGTGAACGTGCACGTACAGAATGCGCGGCGACTCCCGCATGACGTGGTGATGCACCGCCGTTTGTTCCACGCCGCCTTGCTGGAGACGTGACATCACTCGGGGGAGCTCCTCCTCGGTCAGTACGAGGTCACCCATGGCCATCACGTCAGTGCCAGTGCCGGTGGCATGCATGGCAATCCATCCGCCCAAGGCCAACGCGGGGCGCAGCACCACATCGCCACGAGCGTCGCGGACGGTGACACTGAGGTCCGAACGCGGGAAGTTGTAGCGATGCAGGTCGTCCCCCTGGATCACACCAGCCCGGCCCATCGCGGAGTCCACTGTCGGCCAACTCACGGTCGTCGCCTCGGAAGCCGATGGCACCGACGAGTCGCCCGGCTTTGCAGGCGTCTCGTTGACAGCGCCGCATCCCATGGCCACAGCCACCAGACTCCCAGCGACCATCATACCAAGGATACGAAGCAGAGCAGGTGATGACACGATCATGAGACAATCTCTTTGGGGGCGGGAAAGGAAGGAGGCATCACAACGCCGCGATGGTACTGCGCATAAAGTTAATGCGCCGCCGTCGGCTCCTGTGCTTGCCGTCCTGCTCCCGCTACCATGCCTCGCCTTTCGCGCTCCATTCGTGGAGCGCTGCTTTCCTCGTTCGCCCTGTGCAGCGCGGCCCGCTCTGCCGCTGCGCAACTCCCCATACAGTCTGCCACAGCAGCGACCGCCGCGCCGCGCCCCACACTGCGGGCAGCGCGCAAGGCCGCGGCCATCAGGCTCGATGGCCGCCTCGATGAGCCCCTCTGGACCACTGCCGATTCGATTGCCGATTTTGTGCAACTGGAGCCGGTGCAGGGTGGTCTGCCAACCGGACGCACCGTGGTGCGGGTGCTCACCAATGCCGACGAAGTGGTGATTGGTATCCGGGCGGATGACCCCGAACCCTCGCGCATCGTGGCCTTTGCGCGCGAGCGGGACGCCTCGCTGAACAACGAGGACCACCTTAAGGTGGTGATCGATACGTACCGCGATGGGCGATCGGGCTATGTGTTTGCTGTCAACGCCAACGGCGCCCGCTACGACGCGCTGGTCTCAAACCAGGGCGAGTCGGAGAACGCCAACTGGGACGCCGTGTGGAATGCGGCCGCCACCCGCACCGCCACCGGCTGGTCGGCTGAGCTTGTTATTCCGGTGCAGAGCCTGCAGTTCGCCACGGGCCACCCCACCTGGGGTTTCAATGTGCAGCGTCGCATTCAGCGCCATCTCGAGAACATCCGTTGGGCCAGCCCCATCCGCGACATCAAGATCACGCAGACGTCACGGGCCGGCGAGCTGACGGATTTGCCCGCTTTCAATCTGGGGGCAGGCTTGAGCGTGCGCCCCTCGGTCACGGGCGGTTCCGGTGTACCCGCCCCACAGGCGCCACGTCGCGATGAACGGGACCTGAGCTTCGATATCACGCAGGCCATCGGGGCCAATACGCTGGCCTCTCTCACGGTCAACACCGACTTCGCTGAAACCGAGGTGGACTCGCGTCGCACCAATCTCACGCGCTTCCCCATCGTGTTTCCGGAGAAGCGCACGTTCTTTTTGCAAGGCGCGGACATCTTCGACTTTGGCTCGGGAACGGGCGACGACATGCGCGCCTTCTTCAGTCGTCGCATCGGATTGCTCAATGGCAACGAGGTCCCCATTCGCGGCGGGCTGAAGGTCACGGGCCGCGGCAACGGCGCGAACGTGGGAGCGCTGGTGCTGCGCACCGGCGACATGAGCGGGCGGGCGTTTGCCGAGGGTACCAGCCTGCCCGGCACGGAGGCCACGCTTGGCGTGCTGCGCTACAAGCAGAACGTGCTGCGTGAATCAGCCCTTGGTGTGCTGGTCGCCTTCGGTGACCCGCTGGAGCGGGCGAACAGTTGGACTGCCGGTATTGATGCCGTCTACCAGACCTCGCGTTTTCGCGGCAACAAGAATCTCGTGGCAGCCGCGTGGGCCATACAGACCAATCGCGAGGGGCTCAGCGGAGAGCGCTCAGCGTTTGGCGCACGGCTGGCCTATCCAAACGACCTCTGGGACCTGGGCCTTACGTTCAAGCGCCTTGGAGACGGCTTCGATCCGTCGCTGGGCTTTGTACCACGGCCCGCCGCGCAGATCATTCAACTGACGGCGAACTACATTCCGCGTCCTCGACGGCGCATAATGGGGATGCGCGTGCGCCAAATGGTCAATGAGTTCCAGCCCCGTGTCGTCACCGATCTCAATGGCACGTGGGAAAGCTACCGGATGTTCTTTGCCCCGATCAACTGGCGTCTCGAGAGCGGCGACCGGTTCGAGTTCAACTTCAATCCGACCGGTGAACGATTGGTGGCGCCGTTTGCCATCGCGCCCGGCGTCGCGATTCCGGCGGGATCCTATCACTGGCATCGTTTCCGTCTCGAAGGCGGACTGGCGCCCAAGCGGCGCTTCAGCGGACAACTGACCTGGTGGTTCGGGCCGTTCTATACGGGATACCTGGACGAAGTCATTCTGACCAGCGCGTGGAAGCCGTCGCCGCTGGTCAACTTCGAATTCAACATGACGCGCAACATCGGACGGCTTGCGCAGGGCAATTTCACACAGGATCTGTACGGCACGCGCATGCGGGTGAATGTGTCACCCAACCTGCAGTTCAACAGCTACGCGCAGTACGACAATCAGTCGGACACCTTCGGTGCCAATACGCGCCTGCGGTGGACTTTCTCCCCGCTCGGCGATCTCTTCGTGGTGTACAACCACAATCTCCGGCACGATATCGACCCGGAGACCGGACGTCCGTACACGACCTCGGCGCTGAGTGACCCCAGCCGACGCCTCAATCCGCACTGGGGCTTTGCGTCCAACCAGTTGCTGGTGAAGGTGCAGTACGCGTTTCGTTTTTGATGCCCACCACCCTCTGGCCGGGTGTGACTCGACGTCATGGGTTGACATGCTAAGTCGTTGTTGTTATTATACTTGAATCTATCGTGTGTGGACGGTGTGCAATGACCTGTCCCGTTCGCGGCCCGGCTTGGCACGAGCCAGCATTCTGAGGGCCCCGCTTCCCGCGTGCGCTGCGCGCCTACCAGGGAGACACCCATGCAACAGGAACGCATTCGCGTTGCCGTGCTGCAGTACTTCATTCGGCCGGTGGCCGATTTTGATGCCTTTGCCGCGCAGGTGCGTGGCCTCGTGCAAACGGCGGCTGACTATCGCTGCCAGCTCATTGTCTTCCCCGAATACTTCACGCTGCAGCTGCTCACGCTGGGCGATGTCACGCGGCCGATCCAGGCGCAGGTGCGCACGCTGGCCGACTGGGTGCCGCGGGTGCAGGAGCTCATAGCGCAACTGGCTGCGCAGCACCGCGTGTATATCGTGGCCGGCACCATGCCCGTGTGGAACGACGAAGGGCAGGGCATCACCAACACCTGTTTCGTATTTGGCCCCGACGGACGATACGGATCGCAGGGCAAACTCTGCATGACGCGTTTCGAGAGCGAAGAATGGATGGTGAGCGCGTCACGCGGTCTCACCATTTTTGAAACGTCGTTCGGTCGCATGGCCGTGGCCATCTGCTATGACGTGGAGTTCCCGGAAATCGTGCGCGCCGCGGCGCTTGCCGGCGTCAAGGTGCTGGCCGTACCCAGCTGCACCGACGACCGTCAGGGCTTCCTGCGGGTGCGCTACTGCGCGCATGCACGCGCCATCGAGAACCAGATGTACGTGCTGCATGCGGGCACGGTGGGCAGCCTGCCCATGGTGCCGGCCGTGAGCCTCAACTACGGGCAGGCGGCCATTCTCACGCCCAGTGACTTTGCCTTTGCACGCGACGGTATCCTGGCCGAGGGTCACGCCAATCAGGAGATGATGGTGATTGGTGAACTCGACCTGCGCAGCATTGAGGTGCAGCGTCATGACGGCACGGTGCTGCCGCTGCGCGATTCGGTGGATGTGGGGCAGCGGGCGGTGCTGGGTGAGGTGGTCACGTTATGAGCGCGCCGCGCAGGCTGTGTGAGGTGCGACGGGCCGAGGCGCGAGACATTCCCGGTGTCATCGCACTCTGCCGCAAGGTGTACCCGACGTCGCCGCCCTGGACCGAAACGCAGCTCGAGACGCACCAGTTGGTGTTTCCCGAGGGTCAGATGGTGGCGGTGGACGAGCAGGGCACCATCGTCGGCATGGCGGCCAGTCTCATCATTCTGTGGGATGACTATGATGCGCTCGGCAGTTGGCGTGACTTCACGGCCAGCGGGCACTTCACCAATCATGATCCGACGCATGGTCGCACGCTCTATGGTGCCGAGATCATGGTGGATCCCATGTGGCAGGGCCATGGCGTGGGTTCGCATCTCTACCGGGCGCGGCAACAACTGGCGGAGTCGATGGGCCTGCTCCGTATTCGCGCCGGCGCCCGCCTGCCGGGGTACGCCGAGGTGTCGCAAACCCTGTCCAGCTTCGAGTACGTGCTGGCCGTGGTGTCAGGGCGTCGACGCGACCCCACACTCAGCTTTCAGTTGGCGCGCGGCTTTCACGTCTTCGACGTGGTGCACGGCTACCTGCAGCACGACCCGGAAAGTCTTGGCTGGGCGGCGCTGATTCAGTGGATCAATCCGGCGGTGGCCACACCGGAGGACTACGGCGTGTCGGATCCGCGGTTGGCGGCGTACATGCCAAGGGTGGCTGTGTAGTCTTCTGCGAGCTGTGGCATATTGCGCGGCATGACGGTCGCAACAGAGTCGCGTTTCGTGGATGTCGCCGGTGGTCAGCTCTTTGTGCAGAGCTGGTTGCCGGCTGTTTTGCATGCTGACCACACGCCCCGCGCTCCCATTGTGCTGTTCCACGACTCCCTGGGCTGCGTGGCACTGTGGCGTGAGTTCCCGGCGTTGCTGGCCGCGACTACATCGCGGCGTGTGATTGCCTACGACCGATTGGGCTTCGGTCGGTCATCCGCGCGTCATGATGTACTGGCGCACAGCTTCGTGGAGGACGAGGGTCGGACTGTCGTGCCTCGGCTGCTGGATGCGCTCGGCGTGGAGACCTTCGTGGTCATGGGACACTCGGTGGGCGGCGGCATGGCGGTGGCCGCAGCCGCAGCACACACGGCCCGATGCACGGCGCTCATCACCATGGCCGCGCAATCTTTTGTTGAAGACCGCACCATCGCTGGCGTGCGGGAGGCCCGTGCCAGCTTTGCCGCGCCCGAGCAGTTGGCCCGCATTGCACGGCATCATGGCGACAAGGCTGAATGGGTACTGCATGCCTGGGTGGATACCTGGCTGCATCCCGACTTTGCCAGTTGGTCGCTCGATGCGCTGGCCGAGCAGGTGCACTGCCCTGCGCTGGTCGTTCACAGCGACAACGATGAATACGGCTCGCTCGCGCATCCTATGCGACTGCTGCGTCACCTTCGTGGGCCATCGCGTCAGCTCACAGTGCCCGGCGGTGGGCATCTGCCACACCGGACAGAGCCCGCGGCCGTGCTGAATGCCGTGCAGGACCTGCTCGCGCCACTGACCTGACCTGCCCGATTGACTGGGGGGGACTCGGCAATATCCGCCCTCCGTGTAACATTTCTGTGGCAGTCTTTCCCGGTGGGACACCGTGAAGGCCGGTCCCACCCGTGCCTATCCCATCCGACCCGTGCTCATCGTGTCTACTCCAGTTACTCGGTATCTCGTGCCGACGATGCTGGTGGCCATGGTCCCAGTGTCGTCACTGAGCGCTCAGTCGGATTCCACGCAGTCGGACAGCACCCGCCGCCCGGCGGCACTGTCCGCGGTCCGGGTCACGGCGCAGCGCCGTGATGAGGCCGCGCAACGCGTGGGGATTGCCGTGACACCACTCACCGCCTCGCAGTTGGCGGAACGTGGGGTCCAGGGGTCCTTCGATCTGCAGCGTGTGACTCCCGGTCTCGAAGTCGAACCCGCCTTTGGCAGCGGACAGCCGCAGTACCGTCTGCGTGGACTCGGCTTCAATGACTACGCCACCAACAACAGCAGCACCGTGGGTGTGTACGCCGACGACGCCGCGCTGCCGTTTCCGGTGCAAACGCAGGGACTGCTGTTCGACCTCGAACGTGTGGAAGTGCTGCGCGGACCGCAGGGCACGCTCTACGGCCGCAACAGCACCGGTGGCGCCATCAACTTCGTGAGTCGCCGTCCCACGGCGGCGTTCCGGCGGGGCCTGCAGGTGGACGCGGGCAGCTTTGGCGCGGTGAACGCTGAGGGGTTTGTGTCGGGCCGCGTGGCTCCGCGCCTTCTCGGCCGCCTGTCTGCCGCCACGCAGCAGGGTGGTGCCTGGCAGTCGGATCGTGTCACCGGCCGCTCTCTTGGCGCGCGTGATCACACGGCGCTTCGCGGTCAGCTCGACTGGCGTCCGCAGGACCGCTGGTCGTTGCTCCTGATCGGCAACGCCTTCCGTGATCACAGCGACGGCACCGGCCTCGCGCTGTTTGCTCCGCTGGGCACACGTGGTGGGGCAGGCCCCACCGTCCCTGCCGATGCCGACCGGCGCGCCACCGGTTGGGGGCTCAGGCCGGCCTTCGCGCGTCTGGTTGGCGCCGACAGCGCGCAGGGGCCAGGGCGACGCAACAGCGGCACATCGGCCACCGTGCAGCTACGACACGCCGGTGATCGCGCCACGTTCACGAGCATCACCAATGCCACCCGTCTCGATCGCTTCGAGGTTGGGGACTGGGATGCGTCGGCGTCCGCCGAGTCGGATGAAGTGTTCCGCACGCGCATCGGTGTGCTGTCGCAGGAACTCAGGCTCACGTCGAACAGTGGCGCGGCCTTCGAGTGGCAGGGCGGCCTCTATGCGGCGCGTGAGCAGCTCGACGACAACTTCTACTCCGACTTCACCGACGTGCCCGGGCTGGGCGCTGCGGCGTTGACCACGTATGGTCAGCGGGCCGATGTGGCGGCGGTGTTCGCGCAGGGCGGCTATTCGTTCACGCCGATGTGGCGCGTGGTGGGCGGTCTGCGGCTCGAGTACGAACATCGCCGTCTCAACGGGCTGACCACGGGCTTCGTGAACCCGGCGGTGACCTTCGTGCCGCCCACTGACGGCGGTTTCATTACGCGGCTCCCGTCGGGCAAGCTGGCGCTCGAGTATCGCCCCACCGGCACCGCGCTCACCTATCTGTCGTTCGATCGCGGCGTCAAGTCAGGTGGCTTCACGGCCTACAACACCACCAACCCCGCGCAGCTCGCCAACTTTGCGCCGGAGATCGTGAACGCGGTCGAGCTGGGGGCCAAGCTGGACGTGGGCACGCGGCTGCGTGTCAACACTGCGCTCTATACTTACGACTACCGCGATCAGCAGGTGCTGTCCACGGTGTACGATCAGGTGTCGCGTGGGCCCATCGGCCGAATCGCCAACGCGGCACGCTCACGCATTCACGGCGCCGAGATGGAGCTGGTGTGGCAGATCACGCCCAGGCTCGATGTGCAGCAGTTCTGGGCCGTGCGCGCCGGGCGCTACCGCGAGTTCAATACGGTGGATGCGCAGGCGTCCATTGCCGCTGGCCGTGAGGTCACGCGCAGCTTTGCGGGCACCTGGCTCAACATCCCGCGCTACAGCGCCGGCGGCGCAGCCACGTACGCCTTTGATGCGGGCGGCGTGCAGTGGCGTACGCAGGCGAGCTACAGCTACCGGGACCGTCAGGAAGCCTCGCGGGTGATTTTTTCACCCGAGTATGACGTGGCCCCGTACGCGCTGATCAACGCCACCATCACCGCGCAGCGCGCCGGCTCGCCGTGGTCGCTGCAACTGTTCGGGCGCAACCTGGCCGATCGTCGCTACGAGCTCACGCGCAACTTCTTCATCAATGCGCGCGTGACGGCCATCGGGCAGCCGGCCACGGCCGGGCTGCGGATCCGGTACGAGCGGTAGAGACAACTCGCAACTCAACACTTCAACTCAAAGCTCAGAGCTTACCGACAGTCCGGGTAGCTCTGAGCCTTGAGTTCAAGTTTTGAGTTCACAGTCGGGCCTACTCACAACCCGGAACCTGAACTCACAACCCTGAACTCAGGCGTGTCCGGTTAGAAGTCGAAGAGTGACAACTGTTTAGCGACATCGAGCGATTCGAGCTCCAGCAACGACGGCGTAAGTAGTTGCTGGAGCTCGACTTTCTCGCACAGGGAAATGCTGAGAA
>JACVCT010000140.1 GCA_016741895.1 Gemmatimonadaceae bacterium
GCTCAGCGCCATCCCGGCGTTTGCCTTGCTGGACAATGGTCCGGGTGGCGCAGCCGATGCCGCGCCGGACGGAGCCTGGCGCATTCCGGCAGCCATCGCCGTGCTCATCACCTTCAGTGTGGCATCCGCCGTTGGTTCGTTCCTGTTGGCGCGTCGAGCCGCGCGCGCTGACGAGCGGCGACTGCGTGAACGATTGCAGGACGCGCTGCTCGGCGAGATGTCGCCAGCGGCCAGCCTGCCCTTCACTCAGGGCAGCGTGAGCCCAAGCCTGGATGACAACCAGCGCACTCGCGAATCGAGTGCAGCACGCGGCAGGCCGTGACCCGACTCGTACCACTCGACGGTCTTGGGTGACGTAATGGCGGCGTGAAGCGCCTCTGCCGCCTTTGGTGGGACCAGCTGGTCAGTGCGTCCGTTCTGCAGGAGCAGCGGCGTGCGCGTGATGTGCGCCGTGAAGCGCAGCGGTTCGATGGGCCACATCGCCTGCAGCCAGCGTGTGCGGACATCGGCACCGAGTGATGTCAGTGGCCCCGTCGGTGTGCCATCCTCGCTCAGGAAGTGTGACACCAGTCCGCCGTCTGCCACGAACAGCACCGCCGCAGCCAGTCGCGGTTCAGCGGCCACGAACAACGTGCCCATGGCGCCGCCGTAGCTGCCGCCAATGAATCCCACGCGTGTGGAGTCCACCTGCTCGTGCGCCACAAGCACGTCCACGGCACGACGCAAGTCACGAATGAGTTGCACCTGCTCACTGCTGTCTCTGGGCGTGAAGTCGGGCATACCACCGCGCCGTACCCAGGGCGCATCGATGGCCAGCACCACGGCACCAGCGCGCGCGAGAGCGGGGCCCTGCGACTGCAGCGCACTTGCGGCCGTGCCGGGTAGCCCGTGCAGCACCACCACGCCGGCTCGCGAACGCACGGCGACGCGTGGCCTGAACATCATCCCGCTGACCACCCCGCCATCGGGACTCGCGTAGCGGATGGCGATCTGTGTATATGCCGAGTCGCTTGCGGCGACCGATGTCTGCCGCACATCAAGCGCCGCGCGACGGTCATAGTCGAACAGTGCAAGCGGCGCTGCCTTTACCGGGGGCTGCGCACGTGGCACGCCGTCGGCTGGACTGCGCGTAACGCCATGCAACAGACCAACGGCACACAGCAGGCAGCCCGCCCAGGTGATGATGTGCATGCACTCCTCGATCGCGAAGCGGGAAAGGTCAACCCTGAAGGTATACCTTATGACCCCGCTGCGGCGATCAGGGTTTCCTGCGGGACTTCGGCGGCTGCGCGCCGGGCGGTGCACCGGGCGGTGCACCGGCGCCGACATAGTCGCGCAGATGCAGGCCGGTGAGTGAACCCTTGTCGGTTGCGGCTCGCGCCACCAAGTCCGCCGGCGTTCCCTCGAACACCACCCGGCCGCCGTCATGTCCGGCACCTGGCCCCATGTCGATGAGCCAGTCGGCGTGCGCCATGACCGCCAGATGATGCTCGATGACGATCACCGACTTGCCACTGTCCACCAGACGGTCGAGCAGCGCGAGCAGATGCTGCAGGTCGGCGAGATGCAGACCGGTGGTGGGTTCGTCGAGCACATACACCGAGGCGTCGGTGCCCATGTGCGTGGCCAGCTTGAGACGCTGGCGTTCACCGCCGGACAGGGTGGTGAGCGGCTGTCCGAGCCGCACATAGCCGAGCCCCACATCCACGAGGCGCTGCAGAATGGCCGCCGCGGCCGGTGTGCGCGCTTCGCCGTTGCTGAAGAAGGCGAGCGCCTCGTCGACGGAAAGATCGAACACGTCGGCGATGTTCTTGCCGGCCAGACGATACGCCAGCACCGAGGGCTGAAAGCGGCGCCCCGCGCAGTCTTCGCAGGGAGAACTCACACCTGCCATCATGCCGAGGTCCGTGTAGATCACGCCGGCACCGTTGCAGGTGGGACAGGCCCCTTCGGAGTTGGCACTGAAGAGCGCCGGCTTGACGCCGTTTGCCTTGGCAAAGGCCTTTCGAATGGGCTCGAGTGAATCGGTGTAAGTGGCGGGATTGCTGCGCCGGGAACCCTTGATGGCACTCTGGTCCACGGTCACCACACCGTCCTGACCACTCACCGATCCATGAATGAGCGAGCTCTTGCCCGAGCCGGCCACACCCGTCACCACCACCAGCACGCCACGCGGAATGTCCACGTTGATGTGCTGCAGATTGTGTGTGTGGGCGTCGCGCACCTTGAGCACCCCGGTGGACCGGCGGACCGTGGGCTTGAGCAGCGCACGGGTTTCGAGATGGCGGCCGGTCAGCGTGCCGCTGGCCCGCAGCGCCTCCACCGTGCCCTGAAACACCACCTGTCCACCAGCGGACCCGGCTCCGGGCCCCAGTTCCACCACCGAATCGGCGATGGCAATGGTCTCGGGTTTGTGCTCCACCACCAGCACGGTGTTGCCCTGATCACGCAGCCGCAGCAGCAGGGCGTTCATGCGCTGGATGTCGTGCGGATGCAGACCGATGGACGGCTCGTCGAACACGTAGGTGACGTCGGTGAGCGCCGACCCCAGATGGCGGATCATCTTGGTGCGCTGCGCCTCACCACCCGACAGCGTACCCGACGCACGATCGAGACTGAGATAGCCGAGCCCCACCTCCACGAAGCAATCGAGCGTGTGCTGCAGCTTGGCCAGGAGCGGCGCGACACTCGGCTCCCGCAGACTGCGCACCCACTCGGCAAGATCGCTGATCTGCATGGCACAGACGTCGGCCATGTTGTGCGCACCGATGCGTGAGCTGCGCGCGCTGTCGTTGAGTCGCGTCCCCTGACAATCCGGGCAGGTGGTGAAGGTGACGGCCCGCTCCACGAAGGCGCGGATGTGGGGCTGCATGGCCTCCACGTCCTTCGAGAGGAAGGATTTCTGGATGCGCGGCAGCAGGCCCTCGTAGGTGAGGTTGGCGCCGGCCACCTTCACCTTCATCGGCTCCTGATTCAGCAGAAGGTCGAGTTCCTTCCTGGTGTAGCGCGCGATGGGCTTGCTGATATCGAGGCCCGCCGCTTCGAACATGCGCGCCTGCCAGCCGTCGGCTGTGTAGCCCGGAACCGTGATGGCGCCTTCGCTCAGCGACTTGCGCGCATCGTAGAGCTGGTTGCGGTCGATGTCGTTGACGACCCCCATGCCTTCGCAGCGCGCGCACATGCCGCCAAGCACTTCGAAGACCTTCTTTTCGGTCTTGGCGCTGCCCTTCTCCACCGTCATGGTGCCCACGGCGCGCACCGACGGCACGTTGAAGGAGTAGGCGTTGGGCGAACCCAGACGTGGTGTGGCAAGACGGCTGAACAGCACACGCAGCATGGCGTTGGCATCGGTAGCCGTGCCCACGGTGGAGCGCACGTTGGCACCCATGCGCTCCTGATCCACGATGATGGCCGTGGTCAGTCCATCCAGCGCGTCCACATCGGGACGTCCGATAGACGGCATGAAGCCCTGCAGAAACGCACTGTAGGTTTCGTTGATGAGCCGCTGCGACTCGGCAGCAATGGTGCCGAACACCAGCGACGACTTGCCGGAGCCCGAGACGCCGGCAAAGACCGTGAGTCGCCGCTTGGGCAGGTCGAGATCGATGCCCTGCAGGTTGTTCTCTCGGGCGCCGCGGATGCGGATGCGATCGTGCTGGTCGGCCGGATGGGGCGCGTCGTCGCGTGGGTGCGGACTCATGGACACGAGGATATCTTTCGCGACGTCTGCACGCCACCCGCTGTACCACCGGGCAGGGTGCCCGCCGTCACCCTCGCTGTCGTCCAATGAAGATCTACTCGTGGAACGTCAACGGCCTGCGCGCCGTCATCAACAAGGGCGTCTTTCTGCCCTTCATTGAGGCGCATCGCCCCGACGTGCTCTGCCTGCAGGAAACGAAGTCGGAACAAAGCCAGGTGGACATCGACCTGCCCGACTATCACGAGTACTGGAACTCGGCCAGCACCAAGGGCTATTCGGGCACGGCCATCTTCTCACGCATCAAGCCGTTGTCGGTGCAGAACGGCTTTTCCAAGACCATCGTGAAGAAGTACAACCTCGTGGATGACGAGGGCCGCGATGCCTCCACGGAAGGCCGCGTCATCACGGCCGAGTTCGAGGAGTGTTATGTGGTCACGGTGTACACGCCCAATGCCAAGGAGGACCTGAGCCGCCTGCCGCTCCGGCACCAGCACTGGGACCCGGCGTTTCTCGCGCACTGCAAGGCGCTGGAGAAGAAGAAGCCGGTGGTGTTCTGCGGCGATCTCAATGTCGCGCACACCGAACTCGATCTCGCCAACCCCAAGCCCAACAAGGGCAAAAAGGGCTTCACCGACGAGGAGCGCGCGGGCTTTCAGGCCTTTGTGGACGCCGGTTTCGTGGACACCCTGCGTCTCTTCCGCGAAGGCAATGGCCACTACAGCTGGTGGAGCCACCGCGCCAATGCGCGCGCGCGAAACATCGGTTGGCGCATCGACTATGTGCTGGTGTCCAAGGCGCTGCAGGGCAAGGTGCGCGCCGCCGACATCCACGCCGAGGTCATGGGCAGCGATCACTGCCCGGTGAGCATCAGCCTCGACGTCGGCTGAGTTGACACCGGCCGATCAGAAGAACTCGTCGAGACAGCAGTGAAACGCGAGGCGTGCGGTGTCCGGTGGCGTGGCACCGTAGGCCGATAGCCAGATCTCCTGCAGTTCGCCGCCGTACTCGGACAGGTTGTTCCACAGTATCGCCACATCCTGATAGGGGTCGGCCACACCCAGCCGGCCCACGTCGAGGCAGCCGGTCACGCGGCCATCGTCGAGGAAGATGTTATCCAGCGAAAAGTCGCCGTGCGTGACCACACGCTCGAACGGCAAGGGCAGCATGCCCTGCATGTCCGACCACACCGCATGCGCCGACATGCCCGCCCGCGCCTCGTCGAAATCCTCCTCGTCCACGAGGCCGGCATCAAGCCGCTGACGCGCGGCCGCCAGGCGCAGCCCATGCCCCGCCTCGAAGGGGCAGTGCTCCACAGGCAGCGCGTGCAACCGGCGCAGAAAATCCGCCATGCTGCGCAGGGCCTCGGGCGCACGATCCGGACGCTCCGCCAGCCACTCGGCGGCCGCCACGCCCGGCAGCGCGGTTGAAAGCAGTGCGGCGTGGTCGTCATCACGCACGAAATGCAGCACCCGCGGCGCCGGCAGTCGCCCATCGAGCCACGTGAGCCGCAGCATCTCGTGGGTGATGTCGTCGGCCACGGCGCCACGACCCAGCTTGAGATAGCAGCTCGGACGACCGGGTGCCGAAAGACGATGCACGCTGCCCCCCGATTCACCGGTGGTCACGGGCGTGGCGGTATAGCCGGCCAGACGCGTCTCCAGATCGACCGGAAGATTGGTACGGCTGAGAGTGACGTCGCTCATGCCCCCCATAACGGAGCGCCGTCACTCCGGTTTCACGACCGCCGCGCGCTGGCTGTACCGGGCGCTACTCCGGCCGGTAGCTGCGCTGCGTGTGTACCCGGATCTCGGCCTCCGTGAACCACACCGGCTTGTACTGCCCGCGTGCAAACAGTTCGGCCTGATCCGCGTGGTGGGGCGACGTCGGGTTGTCACTCTGTCCATAGGCCAGTACCGAATAGGCCCGCGGTCGCGTTGGCCCGAACTCCACGGCCAGCACCCAGCCGTCGCCGGTATTGGCGGCGAGCTTGCCGTCTGGCGCGCGTTCGTAACCCAGCACCCGAAAGCAGCCCAGCGCACCGCTGCAGCCACCCACGGGTACATCCACCGCGCCGCGGCGGACCCGGTGCACCTCGCCCCAGGCCACGTCCACCGCGCCCCATCGAGCCTGCATGCTGTCGATGGCGGCCAGCATGCTGGAACGCACGAGATCAGGACGACCCAGGCCGCGCGGGGTCGTGGCCAACTGCGCCCAGCGCCAGGGTTCGGCAAAGGCGCTGTCGCGCGCGGCCGCCGCATAGAGGCGCCACCAGGTTTCGAAGAGTGTGCTGCCACGGCTCTCGGGCGACACGGTGTTGTCCCAGCGTCTGAGCAGCGAAGCCACAGTCGCCAGTGCCGGGGTGGCGGAGTCGGCACGAAGGGCCCGCAGCAGATCCGGCTTCACGCGGTCGGCCAGCAGCATGCGGTAGGAATGCTTGCGCCGCATGACGTCGTTGAGGGACAGCTTGTCGCTGCCGCCGATGAGCTGCACGGCGAGCTGACTGCGCAGGTCGAACGAGCCACGCTCCACATTGGCCGGAAAGCGGGTGGTGTCCAGCACAGCGCGCAGGTTGCCGAAATGCGGCGGGTCGTTCTCGTTGTGCACATAGCCGCCGCGTGGGTTGAGGAACTGCGGCAGGGAATCGAGCGGCAGCAGTCGCGTCCAGATGTCATTCGACGTGCGGGCGCGCGTGAAGAGGCTGTCGCCGGTGGCCGCGTGCGGAATGCTGGGCAGGCTCGCCATCCAGATCGTGAAGATGTTGCCTGCGCGATCCGCATACGTGAGGTTGCTGGTGGCCCGCGCGCGCATGGCCAGCGCCGCCTTCCACTCGCGCAGCGAGCGCGCACGCATCATGGCCAGGAACTGTTGCCCGCCGCGATATTCGCCGGCCGGGCCGGCCCGCACCACGTAGATCGTACCGGGTGTGCGATGCACCACCGGACCAAGCGGCGTGCTCCACTGTGTACGCGTGCGTGACTCGAGACCTGCGGCGCCGCGCACCCACACGGTGAGTGACTCCGCACGCATGGGCTGCGACACGCCGTCGAAGAGATAGCGCAGACTGTCGGCCGGATCGACATCGAGCGCGTACACCTCGTCGAGATCGGTGGCGTTGTTGGTGGTGGCCCAGCCGAGATCACGGTTGAAGCCGGCAATCACGCCAAACGGCCCGCCAATGCGAAAGTCGCCATAGAAGTCAATTTTGCCCGGCACGGTGACGTGGGCTTCCCAGTAGCCGGCGGTCCACGAAAGATGCGGATTGCGCAGCAGGATGGCGCGCCCCGAGGTGGTGCGGCTTGGCGCGAGGGCCCAGGCGTTTGACCCGTCTTCACTGTAGGCGGGCTCTTCACGCGCGCCAGACGGCGTGGATGACAGACTGTCGCTGCGCAGGCGACGCAGCACGAGGCGCTGCGCCGCGGCCACGTTGGCCTGCCCGATGTCACCGGCGGCCACGTCATGGCCCGTGAACACGGGCTCGGCCCATGTCGGCAGCGCGGCACGGTTGGCGCGAATCCAGCGATTCACCCCGTCGGCAAATCCCTCGTACACGGCGCGCGTGTCGGCATCGAGCAGATGATACGTCTCCCGCACGCGCTGCATGGCCAGCAGCGCGTTCCAGTCGCCTCCCACACTGTCGGCGCCGAAGATCCTTCCCATCCAGCCCTTGTTGCGCAGCAGCACGCGCAGCACCCGCTCGCCGTAGTCTTCGCTCATGGCGTAGCCCAGTCCCATGCCGACGCCACGAAAGTTCGAGGCCGTGATGTGCGGCACACCATACTCGGTGCGGCGAATGAGCGGTGCGCTGGTATCGGGCGCAGCCTGCGCGACGGCGCGCCGTGCGGACAAGGTCGACGACTGTGCGGACAGCCTGTCCGCCGCGACGAGCGCAGTGAGACAGAGGGCCATGCGGGGGATGACGGAGGAGGTCATCCCCTAAGTATGCGCTCGGGATAGCGGCGCGGAATCGCTTTGCGTAATCGCTTTGCGAGACCCCTAGCGGTCGCGTTCGGCCTCAGGCCCTGCAGGTGCGGGACTGAGGCTGGCCTCACGGTACACCGATGCAGCCCCGTGCTGGTAAACCAGCCGTCCGCCGGAATGTCCCACCTGATAGCCCGCCCACAGCAGGGCCAGCGTTCCCAGCGTCGCTGTCAGGCGCGCCCATCGTCCCACCTGCCCGCGCACGAGCCCGGCGCCGGCGACCACCAGCAGAACGAATGACCCGGTGGTGAAGACATCCGCCGCCTCTTCGTGGGTCTCGATGGCCGCATGGGCCACCACTTCCTCCACGCGCTCCTCCTGGTCCTCGCCGGTGGACTTGGCCACCACGGCGCTCACCGAAAGCAGAGCGAGCAGCGCCACCACCATGCCCCAGGTGCGTGGCACATCCGCCCCCCGATTCACCAGAATCCACGCCGCGAGCGCGGCCAGTGGGGCCAACACCGCGAACGCCACCGGCATGTGCACGAGCGCCGCGTGGAGCGGATCCGGCATGAAAGACGCCAGCATGCTTCCTCCTGAGGGGGACCACAAAGGGCGACAGGGGACTGCCGCTCCCTTCAGCATACGCTGCATCGGTGCGCGGCGTGTCAGGGATCTGCCGACAACCGGTCAGGAGAATGGACGGGTGGGAGTGTCGGTCGTATCGTGGTGGCATTCGCAATCAATTCAACCTCATGGAGACCCCGGCAATGCCCAAGCGTCCCATCGTCATCATTCATGGATACAGCGACAAGGGCGAGAGCTTTCGCGGTTGGCGTGACATCCTGGTCCGGCGACTCGGCTACGATGAGAGTCAGGTGCACATCTGCAGCTATCGTTCCCTGACCAACGAAATCTCCATCAAGGACATCGCCGAGGGTTTCGATCGCGCCCTGCGCCTGCAGACCAGCCTCAAGGACGGCCAGGCGTTCGACGCCATCGTGCACTCCACCGGCATGCTGGTGATTCGCGCGTGGCTCACGCAGTATGGGGCCGCACAGGCACCGCTGCGCAATCTCATCGCGCTGGCCCCCGCCACCTTCGGTTCACCGCTCGCGCACAAGGGGCGCAGCTTCATCGGCTCGGTGTTCAAGGGCGACAAGAATCTGCTGTCGCCGGATTTCATGGAAGCCGGTGATGAGGTGCTCTACGGCCTCGAGCTGGGCAGTCGCTTCACCTGGGACCTCGCGCACCGCGATCTCTTCGGCGACGCACCCTTCTACGGTCCGACCAAGCGCACACCCTTCGTGTTCGTCTTCTGCGGGACGAAGGCCTACGGCGGCATTCGCAAGCTCATCAACGAACCGGGTACCGACGGCACCGTGCGCTGGGCCGGCACGCCGCTCAACTCGCGCAAGTTTGTGCTCGACCTCACGGAACGCCGGCGTGAGGCCAAGGCGCCACGTGCCAAGACCGAGCCTTTTCGCAATGTGGACATCGATTTCATCCCCATTGAAGGCAAGGATCACGGCAGTATCGTCAAGGATCCCGGCGACCTGCTCATCGAGCTGGTGGAGAAGGCCCTGGCCGTGGACAGCGCCGCAAGTTTCGAACAGTACATGAAGGACGCGCGCAAACGGACCAGGGCGGCGCTCGAGAGCCTCACCCCCTATCAGCAGTTCGTCATTCGGGCGGTGGACGAACGGGGTGATCCCATTCCCGACTGGAATCTCCAGTTCTTCGTGGGCGACAAGCACAAGCAGCGCTGGAAGGAATTCGCCGTGGACGTGCATGTATTCGCGAGGGACAAGAGCCTGCGCTGCTTCCACGTCAAACTCGACGATCTGGGTGATCTCACCACGGGCACCTTCATGCTCAAGATCATTGCCACCACCGGCACCGACTTCGTGACCTACTACGGTGCCGGATCGGAGATGCTCAACGTGGCGCCGGGCACACCGGGCAAGCGCTGGGATGCACAGATCGAGCTGCGCAACAGGATCGATGACGAGACCACGCTGTTTCACCCATTCACCACCACGCTCATCGAGATCGTGCTCAATCGCGAGCCCATGCCACTGGACTACACGTTGCCCAATGAGGTGACCCGCTGGCTGGTGGACTGACGGGCGACAGCGGCCGTCAGCGCGATACGCCCTGCCCACGCAGGTACGGCGCGGCAGCCAGTTCGTCCACCCACCGGGCCATGGGCGGCGTGGCGCGCACCGCACTCGCATTCACCAGCAGTGCGACGGTGAGGCCACGGGCCGGATAGTGGCGCAGCTCCGTGAGATAGCCCGGGAAAAATCCACTGTGGCCGCGCATGGGGCCGGCCACGGTGGAGTCTCGGAGAATCATGCCGAGCCCGTAGCGTGTGCCGGGGCCGAGACGCGCCGCCGGACCAGTGAGCGCCTGCGGCAGCAAGGCCTCACCAAAGGCCCGTCCCGAGAAGAACAGCGCGCCCCAGCGGGCGGCGTCGGCCGCGGTGGCAGCGTACCCGCCACCGGCCCCTTCAAACTGCGGGTTCACGATCATGCGACCTTGTGCGTCCAGCATCGCGTCCTGGCCGCCAAACGGATTCTGTGCGCCCGCATAGCCCTGCGACACGCCGGGCAACTCGCGTGCATCCGACGGCAGGGTCTCCCGCAGCGCGTACGGCCCGAGCAATCGCGCAGCAATCTCGGCATCGATGGGACGGCCGGTGATGGCCTCCAGCACCAGCGCGAGGATGAGATAGTTGGCGTCGGAGTACTCCCATCCGTTGCCCGGCGTGAAGGGCGGCGTCTGCCCATGCAGATAGCGCACCTGATCGCGCGGGTCCCACACGCGGCCCGGATCCCGCGTCAGCGCGGCCGTGAACTCCGGGCGAAACTCGTAGCGCACCACGCCCGAGCTGTGCGTCATGAGCTGCCGCACCGTGATCGACGGCGCGTGGGCGATGGAGTCGAACCAGCCCTGTCCACCCACATAGCGCGCGGCGGGCGCATCGAGATCGAGACGCCCCTCACGCAGGAGCTGCAGGGCGACGGCGGCCACATAGGTCTTGCCGACGCTGCCCATGAGCAGCCGATGATCCGTCCGCATGGCCTCGCGGCGCGCCGTGTCCGACATGCCACTGGCCACCGTCACCACC
>JACVCT010000141.1 GCA_016741895.1 Gemmatimonadaceae bacterium
GGAAGCGCACCACCTCGACACGGCAGGCATCGAGTTCCTCGACCGCCCCCTGAGCCATTTGCTGCTCTGGGTCGGGCAGCAGCGTGAACTTGCGCGTGAGGACCGTCGCCGTGCCGCTGGCCGGCTTGAGGGTGAGTCGCGCCGTGTAGGTGCCCGGCACCGCCAGATAGGTGGGCGCGCCACGATTGAAGCCGCCAAATCCGCCACCGAATCCACCGCCACCACCGCCACCGCCACCACCGCCGCCGCCCTGCCCACCCGTTGGCGCCGACGTGCGCGGCATGTCTCCCGTGAGCGGCGCACCAACGCGCATGTCCCACACCGGCCGGTGCAGGCCGGCGCGCGACGGCACCACCAGACGCCGCACCACACGACCTCGGCCATCCACGATGTCCATGAATGCGGAATCGCCGGCCGACACGCTGTTCAGCAGGTAGGCGAGTCGCACACCATGCCCAGGATTCTGCCCCACATAGCCGGTCGAGCCCATGCCCGAGTTGCGACTGGTGTTGGGCGCATACACCAATTCGTTGCGCGCGGGGAAGAGATAGGCCACGCTCGCGCGCTTGGCTTCGGCCAGATGCTCGAGCGGCGACAGATCGTCGATGATGTACACGCCGCGTCCATGCGTGCCGATCACGAGATCGTTCCAGCGCTCCTGGATTTGCAGGTCCCACACCGGCACGGTGGGCATGCCGGCCTTGAGTGCCGTCCAGTTGGCGCCGCCATCGACCGTGAAATACACGCCAAACTCCGTGCCCACGAACAACAGGTTGGACTGGCGATGGTGCTCGCGCACCGCCTGCACCGTGGCCATGGGCGGCAGGTTGCCGCTGATGTTGGTCCATGTACGACCGTAGTCGGTGCTGCGCGCCACGTAAGGCTTGAAGTCGTTGCTGCGATGCCCATCGAAGCTGGCATACAGCGTGCCCTCGGCATGCCGCGAGAACTGCACCCCACTCACATAGGTGGTGTCGGGCACACCCGGGAAGCTGGTGACCTTGTGCCAACTGCGGCCGTCGTCACGCGTGACCTGCACCACACCGTCGTCGGTGCCCACTGCCAGCACACCCGCGCGGCGCGGCGACTCACTCACGGCACTGATGTTGCCAAACGCGGCCGTGCCTTCGTGCAGGCCCAGTGCATCCTTGGGCGGCACGCTGCCACGCATGGGCAGCTGGTCCCGATCGATATTGCGGGTGAGATCAGGGCTGATGGTCTTCCACGAATCCCCCATGTCCGTGCTCTTGAACAGGTGGTTCGCGGCGAAGTACACCACACCCTTCTGGTGCCGCGAGGGCACGATGGGCGCGCTCCAGTTGTAGCGGTGCTTCTCGCCGTCCCGGGCGGGCGGCTTGATGCCCTTGAGCTGCCCCGTGCGCGCATTAAAGCGCTGAATGCCACCGTTCTGCGACTCGGCGTACACGATATCCGGGTCGAAGCGATCCACGACATTGAAGAACCCGTCGCCGCCGGCCATGCGATACCAGTCGGCATTGGTCGGACCGAAGGCATTGCGCGTACGATTGGGGCCACCCCAGGTCTGATTGTCCTGCAGACCACCATACACGTGATAGAACGGCCAGCGATCGTCGGTGGAAATGGCGTAGAACTGCGCGCCCACGATGTTCTCCACGTTGTACCAGCTGCGGCCGCGGTCATTGGAGATGTCCACACCGCCGTCGTTGCCAAGCACGTAGTGATCGCCGTCTTCGGGATTGATCCAGAGCGCGTGGTGATCGGCGTGCACACCGCCGCCCTGCGCAAAGGGCCGCCAGGTGCGACCACCGTCAAACGACTCCGTGCTGCCCACATTCAGCTTGATGACATGCTCGGCATCGGTCGGATCGCAGCGCACCTGCCCATAGAACCATGCGATGCCGTTGCTGTTGTTGACCTGCCGCCAGCTGCTGCCCGCGTCGTCACTGCGATAGAGCCCGTTGGCCGAGCCCTTGGCATGAATGAGCGCGTATACGGTGTTGGGCCGTGAACGACACACGGACAGGCCAATGCGTCCCAATTCACCGGTGGGCAAACCGCTGCCGAGTTTCGTCCAGGTTTTCGCGCCATCGGTGGTCTTCCACACGGCCGCTTCGGCGCCGGCCGGCAGGAAGCCATAGGCACGACGCTCGCGCTGCTGCGACGCCGCATACAGCACGTCAGGATTGGCCGGGTCGATGACCACTTCCGTGAAGCCCGCGGTCTCGGACAGCGACTTGGTGTTGGTCCAGGTCTTTCCGCCGTCCGTCGTCTTGAAGAGGCCGCGTTCACCGCCTGGGCCCCAGAGCGGGCCGTTGGCCGCGACGTACACCACATTCGGATCACGTGGATCGATGACGATGCGACCGATGTGCTGCGTACCCGGCAGCATGGGCTTGGACCACGTCCGTCCACCGTCGGTGGACTTGAACACGCCAATGCCCCAGGACGAGCTGCGCATGTTGTTGGACTCGCCGCTGCCCACCCAGACCACGTTGCCGTCGGAAGGTGCGGCGGCTACCGCCCCAATGGAGCCCACACCAATGGCGTCAGAGACCGGCGACCAGTTGAGGCCCCCATTGGTGGTCTTCCAGATGCCACCAGTGGCGACGGCCACATACATGGTGGTGCCAAGTCGGCCACCGCGCAGCACGCGTGGCGCCTCAGCGACGGCGATGTCCACGATGCGGCCGCTCATGCTGGCCGGGCCAATGTTGCGCGCCACGAGACTGCGCACGAGCAGGGAATCCGCCGGCAGGCTTTGGGCAGAAAGCGGCGCAGTAAACGCGACCCAGGCGGCGATTGCCGTAGCCGTGGTACGCAACGCGGTGGCGTGAGTAGACGAAGGCAGGGACATGGAATGGGATGAGGCGGGCGGAAAACACCGTCCGCGGCGCGGAGGACAACCGGCGGCGGAGGGACGCGGAGAAGTTTACGCAGGCCCCGCCAGCGGTGCTGGCCCTTTGGGCCGGTGACGGCCGGGAGCGGCGTCCGGTATGGCTAGGCGTCCACTTTCCGGAGTCTCCATGAACCTGACAGCCTTACGTCGCATCGCGCCGGTCCTGGCGCTGAGTGCTGCGACCAGCTTGACGGCCTGCGCGTATGACAGTCCTGCGGCACCTGAGCCAGGCCCTACCCTCGAGGCCTCGCATGACCTGCTCTTCGAGCAGGCGGTGCCTGGCAACATCAACGAATCTCAACTCAAGGTGCGCGACGACCGCACCGGCGTCGTGCGTGACCTGTTCGGCCAGACGATCTCCGGCGCACAGCCCACCGTGTCCGCCGACGGACAGCGTGTGGTGTACGCCGCCATTCGCTCGCTCGACGATTACGATTTTCAGGATCTCTTCCTGGTCACGCGCACGAGCGCCCCGCGGCGCATTGCCCTGGCCACTGGTCCCGAGTTCTCGCCGGCTCTCTCGCCCAACGGGCAGCGCCTGGCCTTCATCAAGATGACCGAGGAAGGCAACACTCAGCTCTACGTGGCCGACGTGGATGGCCGCAATGAGACCGCGGTGTCCCTGGCCCTCGCCCCCGGACTGCGCTACGGCTACAGCACCCCGGCCTGGTCGCCCGACGGCACGCGTCTCCTGTTCTCGGCTGGTGAGCCGGGGCGTCTGCATCTGCATGTGGTGAACGCCAACGGCAGCGGGCTCCGGCAGCTCACGGATACCAGCGTGAGCGACATCGACGGGGCCTGGGCGCCCGATGGCCAGACCATTGCCTATGTGCGTACGGTGTCGCCGTCGCAGTCGCAGATCATGATCCGGCACCTCAGCACCGGCGCCGAGCGCGCGTTCAGCTTTCCGTGGCGCAACCGGCAGCCGGCCTGGTC
Source organism: Gemmatimonadaceae bacterium (assembly GCA_016741895.1). GTDB lineage: Bacteria > Gemmatimonadota > Gemmatimonadetes > Gemmatimonadales > Gemmatimonadaceae > Gemmatimonas. The sequence continues at coordinate 3,815 of JACVCT010000141.1, forward strand.
ACCCGATGGGCAGCGCATCGCCTTCGTGTCCAACATGACCGACAACCAGGATCTCGAGCTGTACACGGTGCGCCCGGACGGCTCGGGGCTCACCCGGCTGACGGACGACATGCTGCGCCAGCAGAGTCCGCGCTGGATCGCGCGCTAGCGGGAGGCTGTGGGCGGCAGGGGTTCAGCGAAGCGGCCCGCTGTGCGTTCAATTAGGGGAGGCCGTTTCGACGGTGAGGCGGCCGCCCCCATCCTGCCATCCCCTGCCCCATGCGCATGTTCTGTTCCTCATGGTCCGCCGCGCCGCGTCGTGTGACGCCACTCGTGCTCGGCGCCACGCTGGCCCTGCTGCCTCTCGCGCTCACCGCCGCCGAGGCGCAAAACAGTGGCCGCGCCCGTCAGGTGGTCCCCATCGTGCCCGGTCGTGACTCGCTGCTCTATGTCAGCAACCGGCCGGAAGATCACCCGGTGTCGGATTACGAGGGCGCCATGCGCGCCAAGAAAGTCACCGACAGCATCTTCGAGGCCCGCAGCAAGGGGCACATGAAGTTCTCGAAGGTGACCTACAAGAGCAGCGCCGACGGCATGACCATCCCGGCGTATCTCTTCGAGCCACTCAACCCCAAGGGCGCCCGGGCACATGGCGCCATGGTGTGGGTGCACGGTGGCGTGCACGGCAACATGGACCAGAACTACCTCCCGTTCATCAAGGAGGCGGTGGCCAAGGGCTACGTCATCATCACGCCCGACTACCGCGGCAGCACCGGCTTCGGCAAGGAGCACCACAATGCCATCGACTACGGTGGCATGGAAGTGGACGACGTGGAGTCGGCGGTGTCGGTGCTCAAGGGCCTGTCCTACGTGAACCCGGACCGCATCGGCGTGATGGGCTGGAGCCACGGCGGCTACATCACCACGCTGCTGCTCACGCGCGAGGCGCAGGGCTCGCCGTTCAAGGCGGGCGTGGCCATGGTGCCGGTCACGAACCTCTTCTTCCGCCTGTCCTACAAGGGCCCGTCCTATCAGCGCTCCTTCTCCACGCAGGCGGCGGTGCGTGGTCTGCCCTTTGAGAAGCGCGAGGAGTATGTGCGCCGTTCGCCCTACTACTGGGTGGACAGCCTCAAGTATCCCCTCCTCGTGCACGTGGCCACCAACGACACCGACGTGAACTTCGAGGAGGCGCGTCCGCTCATCGACGCCCTGCAGGCGCGGCAGCCCAAGCTGGCCGAGACCAAGGTGTACGTGAACCCGACGCCCGGCCCGACCAGCGTGGGCCATACCTTCAACCGCCGTGTCAATCGCCAGACCCTCGAGCGCGATGATTCGCCCGAGCAGATCGACTCCTGGAACCTGACCTGGGCGTTCATCGAGAAGCATCTGGGCAAGAACTAGGGAAGAACAGCAAACGGCGGAAGCGGTACGGCGGAAGCCGTAGGGCAGAAGCCTTTTGTCGGAAGCCGACCGTTGCGAGCCCCGAACCGGGAAACTGGTTCGGGGCTCGTGTGCAGGTGGCAGGAAAACGGCCGGGAGAAAGACAGGCCTTGTCCTTTATATGCGCATATGGTAATATCTTGATATGCGCACTCCATTCCATTTCCCAGCCGCCCTCCTCGCCCTCGCCCTTGCGGGAGCCGTGGCGGGCCGCGCGGCCCAGGCCCAGACCCCGCTCCGGCTGAGCGAGGCCCTGGCCGAAGCACAGAACCGCGCCTTTGCCAATCGTCAGGCCCGCGCCAGCGCCGAGGCCGAGCAGGCCCGCGCCGGACTGCCGCTCAAGGGCATTCTGCCCTCGGCCCGCGTCGAAGCCGGGTTCGTCCGCACCACCGACCCCATCGGCGCCTTCGGCACCCTGCTCCGTCAGCGACAGGTCACGCCGGCCGCCTTCGATCCCGCACGCCTCAACTTCCCCGCCCCAATCAACAATGTGCAGGGCGGCGTGGTGCTTGAGCTGCCGGTGCTCAATGCCGACGCGCTGGTGGGATGGCGGGCGGCACGCACCGCAGCGCGCGCCAGCAGTGCGGCGGCCGACTGGGCGCACTACGCCGTGCGTCATCAGGTCGTGCGCGCCTACTACGGCGCAGTGCTCGCCGAAGAAAAGGTCCGCATGCTCACGGCAGCCCAGGTCGCAGCCTCCGCCGGCGTTCGTCAGGTGGAGCGCATGGTGCAACAGGGCCTCGTCACCAAGGCCGATGCCCTGCAGGCCAGCGTGCGCGCCGCCGATGTGGCCGCGCAGCTCAGCGCCGCCCGCAACGACGCCACCACCGCCGCGCAGCAGCTCGCGATGCTGCTGGGCCGCGCGAATGCGGCCGACGCCGCGACCATCCGTCTTCCGGACAGCCTGCCCGCCGACTCCGTTCTGCGCGCCATGCTGGTGGACGCCACCGGCACTGCCACGACGCCCGATGACCACAGCACCCGCGTGGCGCAGGCAGCGTCCCGCGCCGACGTGGAGGCCGCCACCCTCGGTCTCGATGCCGCGCGGCTCGATGCACGGCGCGCCGGGGCCACCCTGCTGCCGCGCGTGAACGGCTTCGCCCGTTATGACTGGAACGCCCCCACGGCGCTGTACGCCGGTCGCCCCAACTGGACGGTTGGCGTGATGGCGTCCTGGTCGCTGTTCGGCGGCGGCAGTGAGCTCGCCGACGTCGCGGGGGCCCGCGCCCGCGCGAAGCAGGCCGCGGTAGGCCAGGAAGCCGCGCGTGCCCAGGCTGAACTGGAGGCCTCGCAGACGCAGCGTGCCCTGCAGGTGGCGCTCGAACGACTCGATCTCATGACGCAGGCCGCCGCGCAAAGCCGCGAGGCCCTGCGACTGGTGGACAAGCGCTACGCCGGGGGCCTCGCCACCATCGCCGAGTTGCTGGCCGCCGAAACGAGCGCCACCGGCGCCGGCCTGCAGCAGGCAGCCGCGCGCTACGACGTCATTGTGGCCGCGGCAGCCCACCGCCTGGCCATCGGCGTCGATCCGGGACAGCTCGCCGCACTCGACCCTGCGCCCTCCGACGCCGCCAATACCTCGTCCGCCGTCTCCTCCACCACTTCGACCGCTCGGGAGTAATCCGATGACCGATACAACGACGCTGCTTCAGGCGGCGCGGTCCACGCCGCGCTCCATCTCCTCCACGCGAGCGCTCCGCTTCACGGCGGCTGGGCTGGCGGCAGCCTTTGCCCTCGCAGCCTGTGGTCAGAGTGACGAACATGCTGCGACCGGCACGAACGAGGGCGTGGCCTCTACCAAATTCGCCGGCACCGCGCTCGTGGTCGCCGACACCACACTGACCACGTCCTTTGCCGCGGCCGGTGTGGCGGAGCCCCTGCAGCAGGCCACCGTGAGCACGAAGCTGATGGGCACGGTCAACGCGGTCCTCGTGCAGGAAGGCGACATCGTGCGCGCCGGGCAGGCGCTCGTGCAGATCGATGCGCGCGACCTCGAGGCCAAAGCCGCGCAGGTGGCAGCCGCCATCGCCGACGCCGAGGCCATGCAGAAGGAGGCCGCCACACACGCCGCCCGCTTCACCGCACTCTATCAGGACTCGGCTGCCACCCGGGCGCAGTACGACGCCGCCATGACCGGTCTGGCCCGGGCCGACGCCGGACTGCGCGCGGCGCGCGCGAGCAACAGTGAACTGGCGGCGGTGCGCAGCTACGCCACGGTGCGTGCCCCCTTCAGCGGCATGGTGACGCTGCGCATGGTCGATGCGGGCAGCTTTGCCGCGCCGGGTGCACCGCTCATCACGCTGCAGGACATCTCCTCGCTGCGCCTCAGCGTCACCGTTCCGGCCGACGTGGCGCGCCACGTCGCACGCGGTCAGCGTGTGCAGGCCACCGTGGACGGCGACAGCGCCACCGCGCGCATCGAGGGCGTCCTGCCGGCCGGTGCGGGCGGTCTCTACACCGTCAACGCGCTGCTCGAGAACCGCAACGGAGCGCGCCGCGCCGGCAGTGCCGTCACACTCGTGCTGTCCACGGGCAGCAGGCAGGCGCTCGCCATCCCGCAGCGCGCCCTCGTGCGCGACGGTGACCTGGTGGGCGTCGTGGTGCGACACAACGGCGCCGATGAGCGTCGCTGGATTCGCATTGGCGATGACCGTGGCGCCCTGGTGGAAGTCACCAGTGGTCTGCGCAGCGGTGAAACCATCGTGGTGCCTGCCGCCACGAATACTGGCGGCAACTGATCATGTCCACGTCCTGGGGTATTTCAGGCCGCGTGGCCAAGGCCTTCCTCAACTCCAAGCTCACGCCGCTGGTGACTGTGGCGTCGCTGGCCGTGGGTGTGCTGGGCATGCTCGCCACACCACGCGAGGAGGAACCGCAGATCTCCGTGCCCATGATCGACGTGATCACGGCCATGCCAGGCGCCACGCCATCTGAAGCGGAGAATCTGCTCGCGCGTCCCGTCGAGCAGCGCATGATGGAGATTCCCGGCGTCGATCACGTCTACACCATGTCGGGCGACGGCTACGCCATGGTCACCGTGCGCTTCAAGGTTGGCGAGGATCAGGAACGCAGCGTGACCAAGGTGCAGGCCAAACTGGCGGGTAGCATGGACCGCGCGCCGCTTGGCGCATTGCCGCCCATCGTCAAGTCGCATTCCATCGATGACGTGCCGGTAATGGCGCTCACGCTGCACGGCAAGGACGTGGACGCCAACACGCTGCGTCAGGTGGCCGTGCACCTCGAAGACGAAATCCGCACGGTGCCCGAAGTGGCCGAGACGTTTGTGACCGGCGGGGCGCCGCGACAGATCTCGGTGCAGCTCGACGCGGCGCGTCTGGCTGCGGCCGGCGTATCGCCCGGCGAGGTGGCCATGGCCCTGCGCAGCGCCAACGCACGCCTCGACGCCGGCAGCTTCACCACCGGCGACAGTGTGGTACAAATCGCGGTGGGCGCGCCACTCACCGACGCCCGTGAAGTGGGCAGTGTCGTGGTGGCCACCCGCGCCGGCCGCCCCGTGTATCTGCGCAGTGTGGCCGAGGTGCGCGACGACTTTGGCGAGGTGACGTCGTACGTGTCGCATCGCGCCGGCGATGCCGCCGCCGAGGCTGCGGTCACGGTGGCGGTGGCCAAGCGCCAGGGCGCCAACGCCACCGAGGTCACGCACGCCGTGCTGGAGCGCGTGAATCAGGCCAAGGGGCGTCTGCTGCCCGCCAGTGTGCAGCTCGATGTCACCCGCGACTACGGCGAAACGGCTGGCGAGAAGGCGCAGGAGCTCATTCTGCACCTCATCATCGCCACCGTGTCCGTGACGCTGCTCATCTGGCTCTTCCTGGGCTGGCGTGAGGCGCTCGTGGTGCTGGTCGCGGTGCCGGTCACGCTGGCGCTCACGCTCTTCGTGTACTACGCGCTGGGCTACACGCTCAACCGCATCACGCTTTTTGCGCTGATCTTCTCCATCGGCATTCTGGTGGACGACGCGATTGTCGTGGTGGAAAACATCTATCGTCACCTGGCCATGGGCAACCGCCCGGCCGACGTGGCGGCCATCGATGCCGTGGATGAAGTGGGCAACCCCACCATTCTCGCCACGTTCACCGTCATTGCGGCCATCGTGCCCATGGCCTTCGTGAGTGGCATGATGGGTCCCTACATGCGTCCCATTCCCGTGGGCGCGTCGGTGGCCATGCTGGCGTCGCTGGCCGTGGCGTTCATCGTCACACCGTACATGGCCTACCGCCTGCTCAAGGGGCATGTGGTGGCCGGACACGGTTCCATCGCCCATCCGGCTGAAACCGAAACGGGCACGGGGCGTTTCTATCGCCGCATCATGTCTCCGCTCATCGAGCGTCGTGGTACGCGCTTCGCCTTCTACGGCGTGGTGGGCGTGCTGCTGCTCGGCAGCATGGCGCTGGTCGGACTCAAGGCGGTGCAGGTCAAGATGCTGCCGTTCGACAACAAGAGCGAGTTCCAGGTGGTGCTCGACCTGCCCGAGGGCACGTCGCTCGAAACCACGAATCGCGCGGCATCGGAGATTGCCGCCTATCTGGGCACGGTGGACGAAGTCGTGAGCACGCAGGTGTACGCGGGCACGGCGGCGCCGTTCAACTTCAACGGACTCGTGCGTCACTACTTCATGCGCAGCGGTCCCAACGTGGCCGATGTGCAGGTCAACCTGGCGCCCAAGCACGAGCGCGATCGCCAGAGTCACGACATCGCCGTGGCCGTGCGCCCGGCCGTGGACTCCATTGCCCGGCGCTACGGTGCCTCGGCCAAGGTGGCCGAAATCCCACCGGGACCGCCGGTGCTCTCCACGCTGGTGGCCGAAGTGTACGCCGCCGACGATGCCGCGCGTCTCGAGGCGGCCACCAAGGTCAAGGCCATCTTCGAGCAGACGCCGGGCGTTGTGGACGTGGACTGGACGGTGGAGTCCCCGCAGCACCGCAAGACCTTCAAGGTGGACCGCGTGCGCGCCGCGGAAAGCGGTGCGAGTGTGGAGCAGTTGACGCAGACGCTGTACCTGGCGCTGTCCGGCAGCAGCAGCAGTCTCGTGGCCTCGGCCACGGCGCGTGAGGCGGTGCCCATCGTGCCGCGGCTGCCCGAGGCGCAGCGCTCGAGTGTGGAGGCGCTGCTGGCCTTGCCGGTGGCGACGATCTGGTCCTTGACCTTCAGCGCCACGTCGATGGGGATCGAGAACGCGAGGCCCTGGTAGCCGCCGGTTTGCGAGTAGATCTGCGCGTTGATGCCCACCACCTCGCCGCGCAGGTTGACCAGCGGCCCGCCGGAGTTGCCGGGGTTGATGGCCACGTCGGTCTGGATGAAGGGCAGGTAGTCCCCCGTGTCGCGCTGCTTGGCGCTCACGATGCCGGCGGTGACGGTGTTCTCCAGCCCGAACGGCGAGCCGATGGCCATGACCCACTCGCCCA
>JACVCT010000142.1 GCA_016741895.1 Gemmatimonadaceae bacterium
CACCCAGCCGCTTCGGCCGCTACATCGTCATCGCCACCACGACGCTGCACGAGGCCAACTTCGTGGCGCGCCTGCCGTGGCAGTTGTCGGATACCTTGCGCGGAGCCAAGCGGGACAGCGCGCTGCGCTACAATCTCACGCGACTCGACGGCGAACGCCGCGCCGAAGACGGACGCTATGTGCAGGTCTATCGCTTCGTGCGCGGCAATGTGGCCCTCGGGCGGTCCCGTCTCGCCGATCCGGACAGCGCCGGCCAGTTCTTCACCGTGCGCAAGATGGACGTGATGTGGGTCTATCCGCCCTTCTGGTTCCAGGGCCTCAGGGGCCGATTCCACAAGCTCGGCGATTCGCTCTTCGTGGACAGCGCCCGCTTCGCGCTGCCGGGCTCGCGCGCACACGGCGGTGCGAAGATCGTGTGGGGCAGTGACCTGCCGGTGCGCTACGACATCCGGCTGCAACTCGACACCGTGTCGCTCTCCGATCTGGCGTGGATCGACGAAACGGTGCCGCATGTGGGCGGCGGGCGCGCGTTTCTCACCATGCGCAATGACCCGCGCAACCTGAACATCATCGACTACCAGATCACCAACATGGACGCGCGCTCGTTGCGCTCGCGTCTTCTGGGGCGCATGACCTGGGGCGTGGGTGGGCCGGTCACCCGTTTGTCGGACGTGGACCTGCAGCTCGAGCCGGCGCACACCGACTTGCTGCGCTGGTTCAATGGCGAGCCCTTTCCGTTCAACTGGCAGGGCGCTCTGCGCGGACGGGTAACCGGTCGCGGCGGATTTCTGCCCGACTGGCAACTCGACGACGCGCAGCTGGCGTACTTCGACGAGCACGTGCCCGGGGCGGTGAGCCGCGCACGGGCGCGCGGGCGGCTCAACATCTTTGCGCCCGCCGAAGCGGTGCTCAAGGGTGTCGATCTGGACATCGAGCAGATCGACTTCCGCACGCCACGGTACGTGAATCCGCTCTTCGCGGAACTCAATGGCTTTGCGCGTGGCCGCGTGCGCCTCGATTCGCTCTGGTACGACGCCTTCTTCAGCAACGCCGATCTCGAACTGGTGGACGGACCGGGGCAGCCGTCGCGTTTCACCGGCGCCGGCCGCTATACGCTGGTGCCCGAGGGCACCTTCTTCGACGTGGACCTGCAGGCCGTGCCGCTGTCGTACACCACACTGTCGCGCTCCTACCCCGACATGCCGCTGCGCGGATCGGCGGTGGGGCGCATCGTGGCCACGGGCATGGCCGATGCCTTCGACTTGCAGGCCACACTGGCCGGTGAGGGAGGCGAGGTGAGTTTCACCGGCAAGGCCGATGCGCTGGTGCCGGTCATGGGAGCAAGTGGCGCGTGGCGTGCGCGCGGCGCCAATCTGCAATCGCTCTTTGGTGACTCGCGTCTGCCCGCGAGTGCGCTCACCATGGCGGGTGTGGTGGACCTCCAGGCCACCGTGGACAGCACCACCGACGAGTTCATCACTCGCAGCATCCGTGGGCCGCTCACGGCCACCGTCGATCAGTTCTCACGCATTGCCGACGCGCGGCTCTTCGGAGGCACCGTGTCGGTGCTCTTCGACTCGGGCCACGTGCGCGTGGACACGCTGCAGGTGGAGAGCTCTGCCCTGCGCCTCGTGGCCCGCGGTGGTCTGGGGCTCGACGCCGCGCGCCGCGACGCGCTGCGTTTCAATCTCGTGATCGACTCGCTTGGGGGCCTGCGTCCCTGGCTCTCGCCGCGTGACAGCACACGCACACCGTTCATTCTGCCCAGCGACACGCTGCGCGGCACGGTGGAAATGAGCGGCACGCTGCTCGGCTCCGTCGATTCGCTTGATGCGCGCGGGCTCGATCTGGATGCGCGCGCCGATTTGCGTGATGTGGTGGTGGCGGGCACGCGCTCGCTGCGCGCCGGTTTTGATCTGCAGGTGGCGGACGTGCTGCGCGGCGCCAACGGCATGCTGATCGCCACCGCCGATTCGGCGCTGCTGCTGGGGCTCGACGTCTCGGCGGCCACGGCGCGCTCCACCCTCAAGGGCGGTCTCGCCGAGCGCTTTTCTGTCGCGCTGCGCACCCCGTCGGAAAGCCGCTTGCAGGTGGCGGGTGGCGTGACACGAGTGGGTGACAGCACCGATGTGCGATTCGACACCGTCTCGGTGCGTGTTGACAGTGGATTTGCCAGACCACGTGGCTTTGCGCTGGCGGCGCCCGCCACGCTCCGGCTGATGGGTGAAGGGCGCGGTGTGCTCGACTCGCTGGTGCTGCTGCACAGTGACACCGGGCGCCTGCTGCTGCGCGGTCAGCTGGGCGACAGCGGCGCGGTGCGCGGTGAATTCCTGGCTGATCGAGTGCCGCTGGGTGACATCGGGCGCCTGCTGCGCACGGGCGGCGGCGCGGGTGCGGCCTCACGGGCGCCCACCCGGGGCATCATGCACGCCGATTTCACGCTGTCGGGCACCCGTCAGGCCCCGCGCATGGACGGCACCGTGCGTCTGGCTGACGCGGTGGTGGGACGCGTGCGATTCGGTGAGCTGTTTGCGCGGGCGCATTACGATTCGCTGCGCCTGGGCGTGGAGGGGTCGCTGCGTGTGGGCGGGCAGTCCGCCTTGGTCATGTCGGCCTCCTTGCCCATGGACCTCGCCCTCGCCGCGCGCGAGCGGCGCACCATCGACCAGCCGCTCACCGGACGCATTGAAAGCGCGCGCACCGATCTGTCCCTGCTCGAATCCCTCTTCCCCGACGTCACCCGTGCCAGCGGTACGCTGGAGACCGATGTGGCCCTCACGGGCACCTGGGATCGCCCCCGTCTGCGCGGGCAGCTGCGGGTGGACGATGCCTCACTCTCGCTCGAAAACCTCGGTATCCGTCTCGAGAAGGCGTCAGCCGACGTCGGCCTGCTGGGCGACACCATTCAGATCCGGCGGTTCGGCGCCGTGAGCGGCGCGCCCACGGATTCGCTGGGACTGTCGGGCACCATCGGTATCACCGAAATCGCCAAGCCCTCGTTCAATCTGCAATTGGCGGCCAACAACTTCCTCGCGGTGGACAAGGCCCGGTCGGCGTCGCTCACACTGACCACGACACGTCCCATCACGCTCGAAGGCTCGAGCGAGGCACCGGTGCTGCGTGGCGCCGTGCGCGTGGACCGTGGTCGGGTGTACATCAACCAGTTGGCGCAGCGCCGGGCCCTCGATATCCCGGAGGATCTCGACCTCATCGACACCACACGGCTTGGTGTGAATGCGCTGCTTCCCAATGCGCCCAGCATGATCATGCGCAATCTGCAGCTCGACGATGTGCGCCTGCGCATCGGCGATGACGTGTGGCTGCGTTCGCCCGAGGCCAACCTCAAGCTCGGTGGGCAGCTGCGGCTCACGCGCTCCGCGCCGCGCGACGCCCGTGGCGCGCGCCTGGCACTGGCCGACTCGCTCACCGTGGAGCGCGGCTCGTATCAGCTCAATCTTGGAATTGCGCGGCCCACGTTCGAGGTGGAGCGGGGCGTGGTGCGCTTCTTCGGCGATCCAGATCTCGAACCCACGCTCGACATTGCCGCGCTGCACACGGTGCGCGAAACACGTGCCAACTCCAATCGGCAGGACGTGCGCATTCGCGTGAACATCGGCGGCACCGTGGAGCGTCCCACGCTCGCGCTTACCAGCGCCGACAATCCGCCGCTGCCCGAGAGTGACATGCTCAGCTACCTGGTCACGGGTGAGCCCGCGTATACTGTGCTGGGCAGCACCTATGCCGAGCAGGGCGCCACGCTGGCGCTGCGTCTGGCGGGTTCGTATCTGTCCAGCCGTCTGGCCGGCGGCCGCTTCGACGTGGTGCAGGTGGAGCCCACGGCGCTCAATCCGGGCGATGCCGCCAACCTGCGGCAGAATGGCCTGGGTATTCTCGCGTCCACCCGTGTCGGGGTGGGCGGTCAGGTGGCGCGCAACACCTTCCTTACCTTCAGCACGGGCCTGTGCGGCCTTGCGCCGCAAACCGGCAGCGGAGATGCGCTGTCGCTGTTTGCGCAGGGCCTCGGGGTGAAGGTCGAACGTCGCTTCGAGGGTGGCCTGTCGGTGCAGGCCGGTCTCGAACCCGGCTCCTCGGCGCAGGCCTGCGGGCGACTGGGCATTTCCCGCACCTTCCAGCAGACGCCGCCGCAAATCGGCATCGATTTCTTCCGCTTCTGGACCTTCTAGACTGGACGCGTCCAATTCTGTAACGGTCGAGGCCGCTGGCTCGTCTCTCTACGCCATGGTCTCTCCGCCCCAATTCCTGCCTGCTGCCACCACCCAGCCCGCGTTGCATGGGGTGCTGGAATCCATCGACCGCGCTGATTCCACGGCGGGGCGTGTGCAGGCGGCCGTGCATGGCCTGCAGGACCTGGGCTTCGAGCAGGTGGTCATCTCGCTGCGCGACCAGTCGCTCAACACCACACTCGTGGTGGAAACCGACGCGCAGGTGTTCCCGCAGGTCGGCGCACCGGGGCCGATGCCGCTCAAGGCCCTGCCCGGCGCCGTGTGGCGGCGACGCCTGCAGCATCTCGATCGCTTCAGGGTCGGCGACCTGTATTTGCTCGATGGCAGCGACCCCTGGGTGGCCCTCGAGTTCTACGGGGCCGACCCGTCGCCTGCCGGCGGTGACGATCGCTGGCTGCCCACGGATCTCATCATCGGCGTGATGCGCGGTCCGCACGGTGAGGTGCTGGGGTTCGTGAAGCTGTCGCACCCGCGCGATGGCCGCCGTCCCAGCGATCTTCGCCAGCGTGATCTGGCCGCCATTGTGCGGCATCTCGCCGCGCGCGTTGGCCATGACGCCCTCGAGGCGGTGGCGCAGCAGCGACATACCCGCCTGCAGTTGCTGCAGGAGGCGGGTGCCTCGCTGGCCCGTTCGCTCGACGAACAGGAGATCGTGCGCGAACTTGCGCGTCAGGCCCAGCGCGCCGTGCGCTGCGATGGCGTGGCGCTCATGGTGCCCGATCTGACAAACGACCTGCTCACCACCACGCTGCGCATTGTGCGCGGCGCCGAGCGGCCACGTGCCATTGTGCGTCTTGGTGACGGTCTGGTGGCGGAAGTGGCGCGCACCGGTCGCTCGCTGCGTGTTGGCGACCGTGATGCCGACCGGGCGCGTGAGCGTGCGGGCCTTACGGCACCGCTGTCGTTCTATGACATCGTGGGTGAGGCCACACCGGCCAGTTCCGTCATCGTGGTGCCGGTGCGCGTGGGCATCCGCCTGCTGGCCGTGCTGGCTGTGCACTCCTCGCACATCAACGTCTTCTCGGCCGAAGACGAGGAAGTGCTGTCCACCATGGCCTCACAGGCGGCAACGGCGCTGGCCAACGCGCGCCGCTACGCCGAGAGTGAGCGGGAGCGACGCACGACCGAGGCACTGGCCGACGTGGCGCGCGCCGTCGGCGAGTCGCTGCGCCTGGGCGAGGTGCTGCGCCTCATTCTGCGGCACTCGGTGTCGCTGCTCGGCGTCGAAGGCGCCTGCATCGCCCTGCGCAACGGCGACTACCTGCACATCGTGGCCGCGCACGGCAGCGCCGATGTGCTGAGCGGCGTGCATCTCCCCGTGGCGTCCAGTCTCATTGGTCGCGCGGTGGAGAACAACGAGCTGGTGCTGGCCAACGAGTTCTCGGGCGAGGTGTCGCTCAACAAGACGGTGCAGCACCTGGCGCGCATCCAGCGCACCGTCATAGCGCCGCTGGTCACGGGTCAGGGCACGATTGGCGGCATTGCCGTCATCAATCGCGACCGCCCCTTTGACCAGGACGACGCCAAGGTGCTCAAGCGACTGGCCGACCAGGTGTCGGTGGCCATCGTCAACGCGCGCCTGTTCGAGGAAATCGAAAAGGCCACCCAGGAATGGAAGGTGGCCTTCGACAGCACCGCCAGCGGCATCGTGGTGCTGGACGAGGCACGCTGTGTGGTGCGCTGCAACACGCGGGCCGCCGAGATGTGCGGCCGCTCGGTGTCGGCGCTGCTGCGAACTCGCTTCCGCGATGCGCTCGTGGGGCCGGGTGACGAGGCCGATGGCCGCGCGCTCGACGCGTTCATGGAGCGTGCGCTCGATGAGGGCACGCCCGTTCGTGAGGCGGTGCGCGATCTCGCCACGGGGCGTCTCTTTGCGCTGCTGGCCTCGCCGCATCCGGCCGGCGGGTTGGTCATCACCTTCGATGACGTGACGGAGTCGTCCCGCCTGGCCGAGCAGCACGGCAAGGTGCTCGACACCGTGTCCGACGCGATCGTCATCACCGAAGTGGATGGGCGCATTGCCTTTGCCAACCCGGCGGCGCATGCGCTGTTCCAGCGCCTCAATCTGGTGGGAGAGACCGCCGAGCCGCTGTTGCCGGGTGAGTGGTGGCCGGTGGTGCGCGCCAACGAGCTGGCGGTGATGCGCGGCGAACAGCCGCGCTACGAATGCGAGGTGCTGCGCCGTGATGGCACGCGCCGCACCGTGCAGGTGGCCACGGCGCCGCTCTACGAGTTGGGTGTCATCATCGGTTCGGTGGCCTGTCTGCGCGATGTAACCGATCACCGCGCGGATGCAGTGGCCCGTGAGCGCTCGGAGCAGCTGTATCGTGGCGTGATCGAGAATGCGACCGACGCCATCTTCACAGTGGACGCCGAAGGCCGCTTCACCTCGGTGAACCGCGGCATGCTCAACGAGTCCGGTCTCAGCAGCGAGCAGATCATTGGTGCGCCGTATCTCACGCTGGTCGATCCGGTGGATCACGATCTGGCGCGTCATGACATGGCGGCCGTGCTGTCTGGTGAGCACCGCAAGCTGCAGCTGCGCTGCCTGGGGGCCAAGGGTTCGCGCCTGACGATGGTGACGGCGGCGCCGCTGCACGAAAATGGGGCGGTGACCGGTGCGCTGTGCATCGTGCGGGACATCACCAATGACGAAATCCTGCATGAGACCCAATTGCAGCAGGCCCGTCTCGCTGCCGTGGGCCAGTCGCTGGGGCAGATGGCCAATGAGCTGAACAATCCGCTCACCAGTCTCCTGGCGGTGGCCGAGCTGCAGGTGTCTTCGCCCACACTCGGGCGCGAGGATCAGCTGGCGCTCGAACAGATCATCGAGCAGGCACGTCGGGCCTCGCAGATTGTCGGGCATCTGCTTGAAACCACCGGTGAGGCGCCCGAGGCGGGCGGGCCACGCACGGGGGTGGATGTGAATGCCCTCGTGCGTCGTGCGCTCGAGCATCACGGCTTTCGGCTTGGCGCCGCGGGGGTGGGGGTGCTGTCCGAGCTCGAGTCCGACATTCCCACGGTGCACGGCGATCCGCTGCAGTTGCAGCAGGTGCTGTCCAACCTGCTCGTGAACGCCGAGGAGGCGTTGATGGAGCGGGCGGGTCTGCGCAAGATGATGGTGCGCACGGCGCGGGATGCGCGCGGAGTGGTGCTGCGTGTCATCGATACGGGGCCGGGCATTCCCGCTACACAGCTCTCACGTGTGTTCGAACCCATGTTCACCACCCGAGGTCACCGGGGGCATCGTGGACTGGGCCTGACCATCGCGCATACCATTGTGCGCGACCATGGCGGCGTGCTGACCGTGGAGTCGGTTGCCGGTGAGGGCACCACGGCCATCGTGCGACTGCCGGCGCTGTCGGCTGGTGAAGCCCTGACACCGTCCCCTGCGCGCCCGGGCGAGCCCCAGGCTCCGCTGCTGCAGGCGGATCGGGATGACGCGGCTCCCGCGGGTGAGGCGTCGTCACCCGTGCGTCGCATTCTGCTCATCGAGGACGAGGACACGTTGCGCATGGCTGTGCAGCGCTATCTCACCAAGAAGGGCTATGCGGTGGACGGCGTGGACAACGGAGCGGCCGCGCTGGAGTGTCTGGCGGCGACGGAGTACGATCTGGTGCTGCTGGACCTGCGCATGCGCGGGCTGTCGGGAGAGGACGTGTACGACACCCTGCAGACCTCGTTCCCCCGTCAGGCCTCGCGGGTGGTGTTCATGACGGGCGATCTGCACAGTGCCAGCGCCTCGCGCTTCATTCGTCTCACGGGACGGCCGGTGATCGCGAAGCCGTTCACGCTGGCGGAGATGGAGAGCAGGGTGGGGTCGCTGCTTTCCGCGATGAACAGCAAACTGCGATAGCTGAAGGGCAAACAGCGGAACGGCAAACGGCGGAATGGCAAACGGCGACTGCCACAAGGCGAAACGGCCAACGGCGATAGCCTTTGCGCCGGATGCCTTGACGCCAGAAACCGCAACACGGAAGCCTCAACCGCAGGTCCTGCAGTTGGGGCTTCTGCCATTGCGGCTTCCGAGCGTGCAGGCCTCCGGACCATCGGCTATCGCCGTTGGCTGTTTCGCGGTTGGCTGTCGCGGTTTGCCGTTCCGCCGTTTGCCGTTCCGCCGTTTGCCGTTCCGCCGTTTGCTGTTCCCAATAGCTTCATGGCATGTCCAATCAGACCGTAAACTCCGCCCTCGCCCCCCTCTTCGGTGAGCCCCGCGTCTCTTCCGCGCTCACTTCACAGTTGCTGGCGGGAGAGGTGCTTGCCGTGCTCGAGGAGCGCGGGTCGTGGCTGCGCGTGCGTGGCCCCGATGCGTATGAGGGCTGGACGCATGTCGGCTATCTCGCACCCACGCGCGGCGACGAATCGGCCTGGCATGTCTCACTGGGCTGCGTGGTGCGCGCGGCGTCGGGTGTGAAGCCGTTGCCGCTTGGCGCGCGCTTCGCGCCGGAGGTTGAGGTGCTCACTGGTGCGTGGCTGCCCGTTGGCGCGCTCGCCGAGCAATTCCCGGCAGATGGTCGGGCGGTGGTGGATACGGCGCGTCGCTATTTCGCCGGCACCAGCTACTGCTGGGCCGGCATCACACCGTGGGGCGTGGACTGCTCGGGACTCGTGCAGCGCTGCTACGCGTTGCACGGAGTGGCCTTGCCACGAGATGCCTGGCAGCAGGCGGAGGCCACTCAGTGCGCGTCGGTGGATCTGCACGCCCCGCACGCCGCGGGTGACTTGCTCTTCTTCTCCGACCGCGAGGATCGGCGCATTACGCACGTAGGCCTGGCGACGGGCGAGGGCGGCATGGTGCACAGTGCGCTCAGGCGCGGCGGCGTGGTGGAGGAACGGCCGGAGTATTTGGCCGCAGAGTACGTGGGGGCGGCAAAAAGCCAACTGCGATAGCCAACTGCGATAGCCAGCTGCGACAGCCAACCGCGAAACAGCAAACCGCGGGAGCGCTGATCCGGCAGCCCGCATGCTCGGAAGCCTCAACGGCAGAAGCCCTAGCTGCAGGTCCTGCAGTTGAGGCTTCCGGGTTGTGGCTGCTGAAGTACAGGCTTCCGGCGCGAAGGCTATCGCCGTTGGCTGTTTCGCGGTTGGCTGTCGCGGTTGGCTGTCGCGGTTGGCTGTCGCGGTTGGCTGTTCAGGCAGGCAGCTGCCCCGCTCCCGCCGGCACCACCGGCGCCGGCGGCGTGCCACGCACGTGCAGCACCGACACCGCCGCTTCCCGCCCATCGACGGACACCCGCATCGTGAACTCGCCCAGCATGTCCAGCGGCAGGTCGAGCTGCACGATGATCGGCATGTCGATCTCCTGCTGTCCCGGCGCCGGTGCGCCGATGTCCAGCTGCGCCTCCGAGTGCCAGAGCTCCACGCCGCGCGGATTGATCCAGCGCAGCAGCATGGGGTGCGTGCCGGCGTCACGCGTGGAGGCCTTCATGCGCAGCACGAAGGTCGCGCGCGGGTGCAGGGCCGGAAACTGCGTGACATGCAGGGCATCGAAGATGCCCAGGATATTGAGCTTGCCTTCCTGCGAGAGGTTGGCGGCGTCGGCAAACAGCGCAAAGGATACATGCATCGCGCAAAGCTAATCGGCTCCCGCCCGAGGCGGAGCCCCGCCTAGATTTCGGGATGTCTCTGGCCACGTCCCCGACGATCCCCGTTTCCGCTGCGCGCCCGGCCTTCGGCGCCACCGACCTCGGGCTCGTGCTCATGGCCGTCATCTGGGGCGTCAACTACTCCGTGGTCAAGGCCGGCCTCGCCGTCATGACGCCGCTGGCCTTCAATGGAGCCCGGGTTACC
Organism: Gemmatimonadaceae bacterium; assembly: GCA_016741895.1. Taxonomy (GTDB): domain Bacteria; phylum Gemmatimonadota; class Gemmatimonadetes; order Gemmatimonadales; family Gemmatimonadaceae; genus Gemmatimonas. The sequence continues at coordinate 10,035 of JACVCT010000142.1, forward strand.
CTCGCCGCCGCGGTGCTGTTTCTGGTGGCCGCCACCGTGCGCGATCGCGCCTGGCCCACCAAACGGGACACCTGGAAGCTCCTCGGCCTCGGTCTCATGGGCAACGGCATCTATCAGCTGCTGTTCATCTTCGGCATGGCCCATACCCGGGCCGGCGTGGCTGCCCTCATCGTCGCGGCGGGACCGGCCTGGATTGCCATCGTGTCACGTCTGTTGGGCCGCGAACGCCTGCCGCTGATTGGCTGGGCGGGCATTGCGCTGCAGCTCGTGGGCGTGGGCTGCGTGGTGGGCAGCACGCGCGGCTTCGAGGGCGGTGGCACGGTCATGCTGGGCGCCGCGCTCATCGCCATGGGCAGCATCACCTGGGCCGTATTCAGTGTGCTGCTGCAGCCCTACACCCAGCGCGCGCACCCGCTGCATCTCTCGGCCCTCACCATGGCCAGCGGGGCGTTGCTCATTGGTGCCGTGGCCGTGCCCGACCTGCTGCGTCTGGATTGGACTGCGCTCGACTGGAAGGCCTGGGGCGCCGTGGTGTATGCCGGAGTGGGCGCACTCGTCATCGCATATCTGCTGTTCTATCGCGGTGTGCGGGTGCTCGGTCCCACGCGCACGGCCATGTAT
>JACVCT010000143.1 GCA_016741895.1 Gemmatimonadaceae bacterium
TGGCGACGGACGTGGGGCCCGGTGCGCACGGAACGGGAACGGGTGGGTGGCTCGGGTGTGGGGACGGAGGCTCTCCATGAGGAGGGGGCGGGGTCCCCGGCAATGGGCCGCACGCCCGGTGCGGGGATGGCGGCCTTGCCGGTGGGCGGACTCCAGTACCCCTGCAGCGCGGGGCCCGCCTGCGTATTGGGCGCGAGTCGCACCAGCACGAGGTCGTTGCCCCCGTCGGTGAGTGTCTGCAGCGTGGAGTCGCGCTGCGCGAGTCGCTGCCGCGTGGAATCGAGCGCCAGCGCCTGCATGCCGAGCTGCGTTTCGAGCTGCTGCACCTGCCGGCGCAGATCCACGGCAAACACCGCACTGGCAGCCAGTGCGGTGGCAAGCAGCGCCGGCACCCAGCGAATGCGCGGTCCGGTCTGTGGCGCAGGCGCCACCTTCGAGACCGGGGTGGCGGCCGGTGGTGCGGCGCGCTGCGAGGCTGCCTCGGACTCGATGCGAGCCAACACCCGCTCACGCAGTTCCGGCGGCGCGGGGGTTGCGTGACCCTCGGCGAGCATGGCAAAGGTTTCGCGATGGGCTGCAAGCTCCGCTTCGAGTTCCGGCGCCAGCGCCGGGTCGCGCAGCGCGCGCTCGAATTGCGCGCGCTCCACATCGGTGAGAGCCTGCAGCAGGTACCCCGGCGCCAGGTCGCGCAGTGCGTCGAGAGATGGATGCGTCATGAGACGGCCTCTGGGGCATGGCCGGCAAGTCGCTCGCGCAGCTTGAGCAGACCGAGTCGAATGCGGGTCTTGATGGTACCGAGGGGTTCCTGCAGCGTCGCGGCCACCTCGTGATGTGTGAGTCCCTGATAGAACGCGAGTTCGATGGCTTGGCGTTGCGGCGCCGGCAGTGACACCAGCGCGGCGCGCACCGCCGTGGCCCGTTCCTGCGCCTCCAGCACCTCGCCGGGCGCATCCGGCGCCGAGCCCATGGCCACCGGTTCGTCGTGCAGCACCACGGCACGCTCTTCGGCCGCATCGCGGCGCTTGCGTGCGCGCAGCTGATCAAGCGCGCGGGTGCGGGTGATGGTGGTGAGCCAGGCCACCACCGAGCCGCGCGTGCCGTCGAAGCGGGCCGCGTCACGCCACACCTGGGCGAAGACGTCCAGCACCACATCATCGGCATCGGCGCGCTGGCCGGTCATGCGCAGCGCAAGACCGAACACCAGCGCCGCGTGGCGATCGTAGAAAGGCGCCGCAGCGCGCGTGTCACCCTGAGCCATGGCGCGCAGCAGCTCGACATCACTGCGACTCGCGGTATCGGCGGGCGAATGGGGATCAGCGGTCATGTGCCAAGGCGAATCCCCGGGACCATTGGACAGGTTCCCACGGTCCCGTTCACCAGCCCCCGCACGCGGAACGCGCAGGGATGACGGCGGCTCGTACGAGGAGTGCGCAACGGGATGTGGGTGAGCGGACGGTAGCAGCATACACGAGAGCTACGCCGCAGCCGCCCGGTTGGATTGACGGCACGGCATGAAGCGCCCGCTGGCGGAACGGTTGCCCCGAACTTGCCGAGGGACCGGATTGGGTGCAAGCTCGTGAGCGTGCGATGCGGCACGGCTACGGTACGCACGCGGCACACGCGCAGCACACCCGCGCTTCAGGAGCCATCATGGGCACCATCGATTTCGGCGCCGTCATAGCCGGCGTGGTCGGGCAGTGGGAGGGAGTGGAAATCTCCCCGCATCGCTTTGGCGGTGTGGAGTTCCGTGTGGGTGGCCGGGAAATCGGTCACGTGCACGTGGGTGGTGTGGCCGATCTGCTGGTGCCCGTGCGGTTGCGCCGCGATCTCGTGGCGGCGGGCCGAGCCATGGCCCATCACACCCTGCCGCACTCGGGCTGGATCAGCGTGCGGCTGCGCAGCGAGCACGATGTGCCCAATGCCATTGCGCTGTTCCGCTTGAATTACGAGCGCCTGACCGGTGTGGTGATGAAGAAGGGGCCGACGAGTCAGATCCTGCCGAACGTCACCCTGCTGGCCGATCGCAGCATCGACGACCTGCCGGCCTGACCCCGACCCAAACCCCGACCCCGACCGCCCTCGACCCCAACGCAAGCCCCAACTGCGGTAACCTCGCCCGCTGTTCCTTCCCGCGGTTCAACCTTACGCGGTCCACCTTACGAGGTCTCACCTCTCCCAATCTCAACTCTCTCCCGTGACGCCATCAGTTGGGTCACGTATCGCTGTCCCTCGCTGATTCGCTCCACTTCTTCCGCCACCGCATCAATCGCCTGCTCCATCCGCTCGAGCCGCGCGGCACTCTCCAGCACCACCGGCGCCGGCTTCGGATTGCGCGCCCGGGCCAACAGCAGGCGCGACAACGCCAAGGCCAGCGGCATCAGCACCGTCACCGTGCCCACAATGGAAATGGCCGTCAACTGACCCGACGAGAACGGACCGTAGCGCACCTCCGGTTCACGACTCGAACCGGTGAGCGGCGCCGCCGCCAGCATCTGTCCGTTGAGCGCGATGGCCTGCTCCAACTCCGCGATGCGCGCGTTGAGTACGGCAAGCTGCGGCTGCATGCCCTCACGCGCAGCCTCGTCGGCCCGGTCCATCTTGCGCAGCAGCTCATCGCGCCGTCGCATGGCACTGTTGATCTGCGTGGACAGTTCGGAGCGTCGGGCACGCAGCCCTTCCACATCGGCCGCTGTCAGTCGCGACGCGTCGATGGGAATGGTGGCCTCGCCCACCCGGACGCCAACGGGAGCCGCGGCTGGGGCGGCAGGAGCCTGAGGAGCCGCCGGCGCCGGCGCAGCAGCAGGCGGAGCGGCGGGTGACTGGGTAGCTTGCGCGAAGGGCATACCGAAACCTACGCTCTCAGGACGGCGACGGTTACATCACCGCGCCACCCTCTTGCTGGCCCGCGAACCGGCCCCCCGAACCGGCCCTCCCATGGACGACCTCAGCTCCCGCGTCATCGACTGGCGCCGCCACCTGCACCGCCACCCCGAGGTGGCCTTCCAGGAGCATGGCACCGCCCAGTTCATCGCCGACACCCTCGAGCGCATCCCCGGCCTCGCCATCACCCGGCCCACGGCCACCAGTGTCGTGGCTCAGCTCGACGGGGCGCAGCCCGGCCCCACGGTGGCGGTGCGCGCCGACATCGATGCGCTGCCCATTCACGAGGAGAATGACGTCGATTATCGCTCCACCGTGCCGGGGGTCATGCACGCCTGCGGACACGACGGGCACACGGCCATTGTGCTGGGCCTGGCCACCCGACTCGCCGCGCGACGCGGGGAACTCGCGGGCCGGGTGCGCTTCATCTTCCAGCACGCCGAGGAGCTTTCACCCGGCGGCGCGGAGGAACTGGTGCAGCGCGGTGTCATGGATGGCGTGGATCACGTCATCGGCCTGCACCTCTGGTCGCCCGTGCCGGTGGGCAAGATCGGCCTCATCAGCGGCCCGGCCATGGCGGCGCCCGACACCTTCAGCTGCACCATCTTGGGCGCGGGCGGTCACGCGGCAGCGCCGCACCAGACCATCGATCCCATTGCCATCGGCGCACAGGTCGTGACCGCGCTGCAGCAGGTGGTCTCGCGCGCGGTTGATCCGCTTGATCCGGTGGTCGTGTCCATCACCCAGTTCGTAGCTGGCACCACCTTCAACGTCATCCCCAACAGCGCCTATCTGGCCGGCACCATTCGCACCTTCGACGCCGAGCTCCGTCGCACGGTGCCGCAGCAGATGGAGCGCATCGTGCGGGGTATCACGGAGGCCTTTGGCGCCACCTACCAGTGGACCTACGAGCCCGGATACCGGCCGGTGGTCAACGACGCGGCCCTCACTGAACGTCTTGTCCAGGTGGTGACGCGCACCTTTGGCGCCGACACCCTGGTGCCACTGCGTCCCACCATGGGCGGCGAAGACTTCTCGGCGTACCAGCAGCGCGCACCGGGCGTGTTCGCCTTTGTCGGCGCACGCAACGAGGCGCGCGGTCTCACGCACCCGCATCATCATCCGCGTTTTGACCTCGACGAGCAGTCGCTGCACATCGGCCTGCGCTATCTCGAGGCCGCCACGCTCGATTTGCTGGGTGCCCCGCAGGATGCAACAGGAACACGACCGCTGGCCATGAGCGCGTGAACTCCGGCACCACGTCCGGCGGGCGGCGATGGCTGGCCGCCGTGCCGGTACTCATCGTTGCGGCAGCTCCCTGGTTGGCCAACACCCCTGGAGAGACCCTGCTGGGCTTTCCGGCGCTACTGACCTGGATGCTCGCGGCACTGCTCACAACCTCGGCGGTGCTGTCGGTCATGCCGCGTGCCTCCCTGTCGTCCATCGCGGAGCGGGCACCGACAGACGGCGATGCCGTACCGGCGCCGTCCCCGCTCGAGCGATGGGCCTTGGGCGGACGCAGCTTCGGCAGCGTGCTGGTGTTCGTGCTGCTCGCCGGCGAGATCTACACCACCTTCACGCTGCTGGGCGCGAGTGGCTGGGCCTACGGACGTGGAGCGCCCACGTTCTACATACTGGGCTATGGTGCACTGGCCTACCTGATGTCGTATTGGCTGCTGCCGGCCATCTGGCAACGAGGACGGGCGGACCGCGTGCTCACGCAGCCGGAGTTCTTTGCGCGCGCCTTCTCCAGTCCGCTGCTGGGCCGCTTCGTGGCTCTGGTGGGTGTACTGTCGCTGCTGCCCTATCTCGTGCTGCAATTCCGCGGGCTCAGCATTCTCGTGCACGAGAGTGCCTACGGCGCCCTCTCCCGCGAGCTGGCCGTGAGCATCGGGGCGGTCACTGTGGTGGCCTGGGTCGTGCTTGGTGGCATGAAGACCTCGGCCTACGCCGCGCTGGCCAAGGATGTGCTGGTGCTCGTGGCCGTGGTGGCGCTCGGGCTGCTCATTCCGCAGGCGGTGTACGGCGGCGTTGGCGCCATGTTCGACGCGCAGATCGCGCGTGATCCCCAGTTCTTCGTGTTGCCGTCCCGCGGCTTTTCGCCCAGCTGGTTCCTGAGCACGGTGCTGGTGTCCGTGGTGGGCTTTTACCTCTGGCCGCATACCTTTGCGTCGCTGTTCACGGCGCGCAGCCCACGAGGTTTCGAACGCACGGCCATCACCATGCCGCTGTATCAGCTGGTGATGCTGTTCGTGTTCTTTGTGGGTTTCGCGGCGCGTGACGTGGTGCCGGGCCTGACGGGCGCCGACATCGATCTGGCCCTGCTGCGCAGCACACGCAGTGTGATGGGGCCCTTCATGATGCTGCTGGTGGGCACGGCCGGTTTGCTCACCGCCCTCGTGCCATCGGCCATCATCCTCATGACCATGGCCACCATTCTGGTGCAGCTGCGGCACCCCCCGCTCTCGCGCCCGGATGAGCAGACAGCGGCCAACGACCTTCGCATTGCGCGCTGGCTTGTACCGGCGGTGGCGCTCGTGGCCTGGTGGTGGTCGCGGCAATCCAACACCGCCCTCGTGCCCATTCTGCTGCTCGCCTACGCCATGGTGGCGCAGATTGCACCGGCGCTCGCCCTGGCCCTCTGGGCGCCGGGTCGTCTTCGGGTTTCGTTCATCATTGCCGGCATTCTGGTCGGCGAGCTCTGCGTGGGCGCATCGCTGTGGCCGGATCTCGCCGTGGCCGCACGACTCGCCGCATGGTGGCCAACCCTGCCATCCTTCCTGTACGATATCAATCCGGGACTCTTCGCACTCGTGCTCAACGTCTCGGTGCTGGCGATCGGCGCCATTGCGGGTCGCTCCACGGGAACCTCAACGCCAACTCGGCATATGACGAATGGTGACTGATTCCAACGCTGGCCTCGCGGCACGATTCCCCACGGACTTTCGCTTTGGTGTTGCCACGTCGGCGTACCAGATCGAGGGTTCTCTCGAGGCCGACGGACGCGGCCCATCCATCTGGGAGACCTTTGCCGCGCGCCCCAACGCGATTGAGCGTGGCGAGACCGCGGCGGTGGCCTGCGACCACTACCGGCGTTGGGAGTCCGACGTGGAGCTCATCACATCGCTGGGTGTGGACAGCTACCGCTTCTCCATCGCCTGGCCGCGAATCCAGCCCAGCGGCCGCGGGCCGGTCAACGCCGCCGGACTCGATTTTTATGATCGCCTCGTCGATCGTCTGCTGCAGCGGGGCCTGCGTCCCTTTCCCACTCTCTATCACTGGGATCTGCCGCAGGCCCTCGAGGACCATGGCGGCTGGGCCGGGCGCGACGCCGGCGGCGGCTTCGCGGAGTACGCGGCGCTCGTCACATCCCGGTTGAGTGATCGGGTCTCCGAGTGGTCACTGTTCAACGAGCCGTACATCTTCACCTCGCGCGGCTATCTGCTGGGTCGCTATGCGCCCGGCCGGCGCAATCTGCGCAGCTTCCTGCGTTCGGTGCACACCGTCGTGCGTGCGCATGCGCTGGGGTACCGCGCCGTCAAGGCCGTGAACCCCGATGTGGCCGTCGGGTCGGTGTTTGCCATGGCCCCGGTGGAGCCGGCCACGCAGTCCGCGGTGGACGTCGAAGCGGCGCGCTACGGCGAGGCGCTGTTCAATCGCATCTTCGTCGATCCGCTCATGCACAGCGCCTATCCGGAGGTGTTCCTCGAGAACATTCCGGCGCGCGCGCTCGACATTCAGCCCGGCGACATGGAGGCGGTGCACACGCCGCTCGACTTCATTGGCATCAACTGCTACTACCGGCTCATCATCAGCGCCGGCGAACAGTTGCCGGACAATCTGCCGCTGCTGTTCTTCGGTTTGCGGGCCGACACGCGCGGCACCGGTGGACACGCCGACTTCACCGTCACACAGGAGTCGGTGTCACCGCTGCTGTCCGCCTTTGGCCGCAGCGAAGGCGCCCGCACGGAGATGGGCTGGGAGATCTGGCCGCGGGCGCTTCACGACGTGCTGACGGGTCTGTCCATTCAGTACCCGGGCCTGCCCCTGCATGTGTGTGAAAGCGGCTGTGCCTTTGCCGACGCGCCCGGTGAGGACGGCGTGGTGCACGATGAGTCACGCATTGCCTATCACCGCGCCCACCTGGCCGCCGTGGCCGATGCGCTCGCCGCCGGCGCCAACGTGCGCAGCTATCACGCCTGGAGCCTGTACGACAACTTCGAGTGGGCCAGCGGCTATCGTCCGCGCTTCGGCATCGTGCATGTGAACTACAAGACACAGCAGCGCACGCTCAAGCGCAGCGCCGAGTGGTATCGTGACTTCATCCGCTCGGCCCACGCCTCACGGGCTGCGCGAGACAAGGCGGACGCGCCGCCGGCCGTGGAGCTGCGCAACCCCGATGTGATCAGGTCCGCGACGCCAGCTTGAGCCCCACGATGCCGCAGATGATGAGCAGCATGCTCAGCACGCGGCCCAGATCTCGCGACTCCCCGAAATACAGCACACCCACGATGGCCGTGCCCACCGCGCCAATGCCCGTCCACACGGCGTAGCCCGTGCCCACGGGCAGCACCTTGAGCGCCTGCGCCAGACCGTAGAAGCTCGCAATCATGGCCACCACGGTGAAGGCGGCCACATCGGGTTTGCGAAAGCCGTTGCTCTGCTTGAGACCGATGGCCCACACCACCTCGAGCACACCGGCCACCAGCAGCCACAACCAGGCGCGGGTCTCCACGCTCATGCGCCGTCTCCACGCCGCGTGCGCGTACGCATCAACGCGGCCCCATCAGCGCAACCCTCGCGGAATTTCCTCGCCCAGCTCACGGGGATTGGGCAGACTGGTTGGCGTTTCCGGACCGCGCAGATCACCGCAGCGATCAATGGCGGTCTTGGAGCCGGCATCGACCGTATCAGGCAGCGGCAGGCGATCCACCCGCATGCTGTCCTGCCGATCACGCGCCTGCGCGTAGTAGCCCGTGCACAGCGTGCGCAGTTTGTCGATGCGCGCCAGTCGCTCCACGCCGGCATCCGCCGCGCGGCTGAACCACCACCACGCCGCCGCGCCCACCAGCACCGTCACCAGCAGTGACAGCAGTGCCGCTGAGCGCGGAGCTTCGGGGTTGGACTTTGCGGTATTGCTCACGACAGGGCCGCCGACAGCGCCGACGCGATGTCCTGCACCAGGTCATCGGCGTCCTCGAGACCGACACTCAGCCGCACGAAGCCCTCGGCCACCACGTCACCACCCCAGCGAGCCCGTCGCTCGGCACTGGTATGCAGACCGCCAAAGCTCGTGGCTTCATACACGAGGGCCGACGCGGCAAAGAAGCGCTCCACCTCGGCCGCCGTGGGGAGCGTGAAGCTGATCACGCCACCAAACCCTGACATCTGTCGCGCCGCCACCTCGTGCGCCGGATCTCCCGGCAATCCCGGGTAGCGCACGTTGGTCACGCCAGCATGCGACGCCAGCAACTCGGCCACGCGCTGCGCGGTGGCGCACTGCCGCATGAGCCGCACATGCAGCGTGCCCAGCGAGCGATGCGCAAGCCAGGCCTCCATGGGACCCGGAATGACACCCAGTCGCGTGCGCCAGGTGCGCAGGGATTCCACCAGCGATACGTCACGCACGGCCACATGCCCCAACACCAGGTCGGCATGACCGGTCATGGCCTTGGTGTCACTCACCACACAGAGGTCAGCGCCCAGCGCCAGCGGCTGCTGCAGCAGCGGCGTGGCGGTGGTGTTGTCCACCACCAGCAGCGCACCCGCCGCATGCGCCGCATCGGCGAGTGCGGCAATGTCGCAGACATCGAGCCCGGGGTTGGTGGGCGTTTCCAGCCACACCAGCCGCACGCGTCCGCTGTGCGCACGCACGGCGTCCACCAACGCCGAACCGCTGGTGGGGGCCTGCACCACCTGCACGTTCTGCGCCGCCACCCAGCCACCCGCAAACTCCTGGGTGGCCAGCACGCGCGTGGTGTAGTACGACTCCTCCGGCATGATGAGCAGACTGCCCGGCGTCAGCAGCGTGGCCAGTACGGCAGCGCTGGCGGCCATGCCGCTCGGGAACAACACACAGGGCCCGCCCTCGAGTTCTGCGAGTGCCTGCTCATAAGCCGACCAGGTGGGATTGTCGAAGCGACCGTAGGTGAACGGTGACTGCGCGGGATCACCGGGCGCATGAAACGGCGCCGCGAACACCGGACCCGGCAGATACGGCGCACCCGGTGTGGCCTTCGGCAGTCCGGCACGCACAACCCGCGTGGCGTCCTGCCACGCGCGCGACGTCACGGCGTGAGCTCCGGATACCGCGTCTCGTCGAGTGGCTGCGCCTCGTCGATGAGCATGACCGGAATGCCGTCATCCACGCGGTACGTCAGACGGCAGCTGCGACACACCAGCACTTCATCGGGGCTCGTGAAGTGCGACAGGCTGCCCTTGCACTGCGGACAGACGAGAATCGCGAGCAGCTCGGGAGCAAGACTCATGAGACGGGCTGGTGGATGGAGAGAACGGGACGTCGGCGCGTCATGATGATCGGGTTACGGCGACGGACGATGATAGCGGGGCGCCGACTCCGTGAAGGCCAGCTTGGGTCCGCCCAGCAGCTCCACGCAGTACGGCATGGCCGACCAGATGGCACCCAGGCACTCGGCAATGGCCGCGGGCTTGCCCGGCAGATTGATGATGAGCGACGAACCCCGCGTGCCCGCCAGCTGACGCGACAGGATGGCGGTGGGCACCGAGCGCAGCGACACGGCGCGCATCTGCTCGCCAAAGCCCGGCAGCACGCGATCACACACGGCCACTGTGGCTTCGGGCGTTACATCACGCGGCGCCGGGCCGGTGCCACCGGTGGTCACGATGATGGGACAGCGCTGCACATCGGCCAACTCCACCAATGCGGCCTCGATGCGCGGCTGCTCATCGGGCACCAGGCGATACTCGGCGCGCCACGGCGTCGCCAGCCATTGCGTGAACACCTCGCGAATGGCGGGACCTGACAGGTCCTCGTACACGCCCGACGTGGCGCGGTCCGAAACGGTGACGATGCCAACGGGCAGCAGGCTGGGCTCCATGCCTGCAATCTAGCGCCCTCGCCGGCGCCGTCACCGGAGGGTCAGCGCGCCGCGTCGAGGGCCATGCGTGCGGCGCGACGGGTGGCGGTCGTGAGCGGATCGTCGGCCGACCAGTACTGGAGCAGCAGACGCCGACTGGCGGCCGCGGCCTCGCGCTGGCCCAGCCGCTCCTCGAGCTCGGCGCGGCGCAGCAGCGAGCGGACGTACATGGCCAGACCGGGCTCCACGGTCCCCATGTTGAACGCCCGGGGGTCCATCACCTGCCAGTGCGCCAGCGCCTCACCGGGTTCGCCAAGCGCCAGCAGAACCTCCACCCGCTGCAGGGTGCGAAGGCCGGCGAGGCCGAAATTGCTGTACCGCACCCGAGATACATCGCTGAAATTGCGCCGGAGTCTGCGCGCGGAGGCCGTGTCACCACGCTGCAGCGCCATGGCCGCCCGAACCTCGGGGTAGGCTGTGGTATCGGGCTGACTCCTGAGTAGCAGCGCGGCGTGCACCGTGTCCTGCGTGAGCAGATAGGCCGCCAGCGCCGGCCCCTGATACAGTTGATTCTCGATTTGCTGGTACGACGCAATCTGTCTTGTGACCTGTGTCAGCCACCGCCGCCGGGGCGCGTCGATCGGTTCGCCCATGCCGGCGCGGAGCAGGGTATGCCACC
>JACVCT010000003.1:0-35640 GCA_016741895.1 Gemmatimonadaceae bacterium
TGCGCCAAGTGGGGCGCGCGTCCCCCAGCAGGCCGCCGGCACCCTCGGAGCGGAACGGCCGCCGTGAGTTGGCGTACTCGACCTCGGACCCGCCCGGCCGCTTCACATGCCCGGAGATGGAGATCATCTGCGTGCCCGGGCTGCGCGGCATGCCCGTCTTCTTGAACTCGGCGGCTCCCAGCGTGAGAATCACCGGCACGTTGGCCAGCGTCTCCACATTGTTCACCACGGTGGGCTTCTGGTACAGGCCCTTCACGGTCAGGCGTGGCGGCCGGTTGCGCGGCCAGCCCTTCTTGCCTTCCAGCGAGGCCAGCATGGCCGATGCCTCGCCGCACACGTAGGAACCGGCGCCGCGGTAGAGCACCACGTCGAGCGAGTAGCCCGAGCCCATGATGTTCTCCCCCAGCAGGCCGGCTGCGTAGGCCTCCTCGATGGCCGCCTGCATGCGGCGATACGGCAGATCGAACTCACCGCGAATGTAGATGAACGCGTGCCGCCCCATCAGCGCGAAGCTCGCGATGATCAGGCCCTCGAGACACATGTGCGGCACATGCTCCAGCAGCCAGCGGTCCTTGAAGGTGCCCGGCTCGCCCTCGTCGGCGTTCATGCACACGTAGTGCGGTTCGCCGTCGTTGAGTCGTACCACGCCCCATTTGCGCCCGGCCGGAAACGCCGCGCCGCCGTGACCCAGCAGCCCGGCCGCGGCCACCTCCTTGGTGACCTCGGTGGGCTGCATGCCCGCCAGCACCTTGCCCAGCGCCTGATAGCCGCCACGTTCCCGGTAGGCTGCGAGTGTGTGGGAGTCGGCCGTCACCGGGAAGTTCATGAAGAACTTTCGCCCCGAGAGCGTCGGCGCTTCTGCAGTCGGCGCGGTCATCGTGCGAGTTCCTCGAGCAGGGCATCCACCTTGGCCGGCGTCAGATCCTCGTGATAGGTCTCGTTCACCATCATCATGGGGGCGGTGCCGCAGGACGCGAGACACTCCACGGTGCTCAGCGTGAACTTGCCGTCGGCCGTGGTCTCACCCGGCTGAATGCCCAACTTGCCGCAGAGGTAGCGCACCAGGCCCTCGGCGCCGCGCAGCGAACACGAGGCGTTGTGGCACACCTGCAGATGGTGCCGGCCCAGCGGCTCGCGCGTGAACATGGTGTAGAAGGCCAGCACTTCGTCCACCTGGATGCGCGAAACGCCCAGATAGGCCACGAGATCGTCGATATCCGAGTCGGCGATGTAGCCCCGTTCCTGCTGGATGCGTTGCAGACAGGGAATGGTGAGCGAGCCTTCGAACCCGGCGGGATAGCGCTGCTTCCAGCGCTCGAACTCGGGAATGAGATGCTGTATGCCGTTGGGCATGCCGTTCATCGCGGAATCAGGCGTGGTCATCGGTCGCATTCGCCGCCGATCATGTTCACCGACCCGAAGGAGGTGACGATGTCGGCCAGCTGATAGCCATCGAGCATGCGGTGGATGCCCCCCATGTGCACGAAGGAGGGGGAGCGCACGTGCACCTTGTGTGGCGTGCCGCTGCCGTTGGACACCATGTAGAAGCCGAGTTCACCGTTGGCCCCCTCGTGGGCCACGTACACGTCGCCCGCCGGCACCACCGGCCCTTCCATGACCAGCTTGAAGTGGTTGATGAGGGATTCGATTTCCGTGTACACCAGCTGCTTCTCGGGGAACACGCAGCGATGGTCGTCAACGTTGATGGGCCCCTCGGGCATGAGGTCAACGAGCTGACGCATCATGTACACCGACTCGTCCATCTCCCGCATGCGCACGTAGTAGCGATCGTAGTTGTCGCCCTTGATGCCCACGGGCACTTCAAAATCGAGTTCGGCGTAGGCGAGGTACGGGGTGTCGCGACGCAGGTCACGCGGCACCCCCGTCGAACGCAGCACCGGACCCGTGAAGCCCCAGTGCAGCGCATCGGCGGTGCTGAGCACGCCGACGTCACGCATGCGATCGATGAAGATGCGGTTGCGATCGACCAGCGCATGCACACGCGCCACGTAGTCCTCGTATTCCACGAGGATTTCCTCGAGGCGCGCGAACCAGCCGGGCGGCACATCGTAGGCCAGCCCCCCGATGCGCCCGTACGAATACGTCACCCGGGCACCGGTGATGGCGGCCAGATGCTCGTACATGTGATCACGCACGGTGACCAGATACAGAAAGGCCGTCATCGCCCCCAGCTCCATGAGCTGCGCGGCGACGCAGGTGAGGTGGTCGGCCACCCGCGAGTACTCGGCCAGCAGCGTGCGCAGATACTTCGTGCGCGGCGTGATCTCGATGCCCATCAGCTTCTCCACCCCTTCGCAGTAGGCGAAGTTGTTGATGAGCGCCGAGCAGTAGTTCAGCCGGTCGACATACGGGATGAGGTTGTGCCAGGTATGGTCCTCGCACTCCTTCTCGAAGCCGCGGTGCAGGTAGCCGCAGTGCACGTCGGTGCGCAGGACCTTTTCGCCATCCAGCTCGGCCACGATCTGCACCGTGCCGTGCGTGGCGGGGTGCGACGGACCGATGTTCACCACCACCGTGTCCTCGCGCGACGGCGTGAGCGTCGTACGGATCGGGCTCGGAATGGCCGAGGTCACGAGGTCAGCGGACAAGGGCGCTCTGGGGCGGGCGGTACGGCACGAGGGGCTGTTCCTTCTGCTTGGGGTAGTCCTTGCGCAGCGGATGCCCACGGAATCCCTCGTACAGCAGAATGGGACGCAGGTCGTCGTTGCCGCGGAAGCGGATGCCGTACATGTCGTGGCACTCGCGCTCCATGTAGCCGGCCGACCCGTACAGCGACGTCAGCGAGTCCACTTCGGCATCGTCAGCCGCCACTCGCGTCTTGAGGCGCACACGCACCTTGTCCGCGGTGCTGTAGAAATGCCACACCACCTCGAAGCGCAGCGGGGCGTCGGGCCAGTCCACGGCCGTCACGTCGAGAAAGAGGTCGAAGCCGTGCTGGTCGCGCAGCGCGCGCACCGTGTCCAGCAGCGCCTCGCGGTCCAACTCCAACACCAGCACCCCATGCGACACACCGCGGGACCGCACCGCGCCCACGGGAGCCTCGGCGCTGTCCCCATCGGCAGTGACCGGCGCGTACTGCGCATGCAACCGCTCGAGCAAGGCCTCCGTGCCCATCAGAAACGCTCGTTGATGATGGGATGCGGGGAGGCCGCGATCTTCTCCTGCAGGCGCATGATGCCGTCGATGACCATCTCGGGGCGCGGCGGACACCCCGGCACGTAGATGTCCACCGGGATGATGCGGTCGATGCCGGGCAGCGAGGCGTAGTTCTGATAGAAGCCGCCGGTGCTCGCGCAGACACCGAAGGCCATGACCCACTTGGGCTCGCACATCTGCTCATAGACCTTGAGCAGAATGGGCGCCTGCTTCTGCGTCACGGTGCCGACCACCATGAGCAGGTCGGCCTGGCGCGGCGAGAAGCGCGGCAGCGCGGCGCCGAAACGGTCGGTGTCGTAATGCGAGGCGCTGACGGCCATGAACTCCATGGCGCAGCAGGCCGTGACAAAGGGGTACGGAAAGAGCGAGAACTTCCGCGCCCAGCCGACGAGCTCATCCTTACGGGTTGTGAGGAACTCAAAGGAGGCCGCCTTGGACTGCCCGGGGCGGGCCAGCGAAGCCGAACCGGCGCCGCCACCCAGCGGCAGCGAGCCGACACCCGTCGCCCCCGCCAGCCCCGGGCCCATGTCGAGAATGGGTAACCGTTTGCCGTACATGCGCTTACTCGGTCACAGCGTCGAGGATGCGACTGCGGTACATATATAGCAGACAGAGCACCAGCAACACCGTGAAGAAGAAGAACGTGAAGACCATGAAGCCGGACAGCGGGCGGGCGCCCAGCGTCCAGATGAACAGGAACATGGTCTCGAGATCGAACAGCAAGAAGATGATGGCGACCGCGTAGTACTTGATGGGGACCGCCTTCACGTTGAGCGCCTCGACCGGCAGGGCGCCGCATTCGAAGGGCTCGAGCTTGGTGGCACTGGCCTTGGGCTTGGGACCGAGCCAGGCGTTGAGCGCCAGCGCCAGGCCGACAAAGCCCACGATAGCCAGCGCGTACAACAGGAAGGTGACGTAGGGCGTCATCGTGTGGGCAGGAGGGCGGAGACGGCGACGTCAACGTGCCCACGGGCACATGGCCCGTCAAGTCGGGAAGGCCCTACAATGTCATGCCAATGCTGGCGCGCCGCGCCGCAGACGAGTGACCACCGCCTGGTCACCGCTGGGACAGGGGACCAGGCGTGTGACGCGTTCGGTCCGGCACTTGTTGGGATGGGCAAGGGTGTGGGGTACTCGTCCCGTCACGGCAGCAACACGGCCGCGTCACGGGAATTCGTCCCTCCCACTACAAAGCAGTGAGATATCCCACGATATTCCGCCCGGTCACAGAAGGATCACTCGGCTGCGTTTCGTCCCACCCCTGGCAGCCGGACTTTTGTGACCCAACCGACAACCCGTCCGTTGTCGGTTCCATCCCTAGTCAAGGAAGGAGATGTTGATGTCCCACCGAGCGAAGGTTTCTCGCTTGGCGGCCGTCGCCGCTTCCCTGCTGTTCGCTCTCCCTGCCGCGGGGCTCCAGGCCCAGACCGGCACGATCAGCGGGAAAGTTACCGACGCCGCGACCAAGGCCCCCCTCGCCGACGTGCGAGTGGTGATCTCGGGTACGGCCTTCGAAACGCAGACCAACCGGGAAGGCGAGTACCGCCTCCTGAACGTACGTCCCGGCGTGACGGGAGTTTCAGCGTTCCGCATCGGCTACAAGGCCAAGCAGGATACCGTGCGGGTCGTGGCCGGCCAGACGGCCACGCTCAACCTCGAGATGTCGGCGTCCGTGATCAACCTCTCCGAGGTGGTCGTGACGGGTACCGCCGGCAACCAGGAGCGCAAGGCGCAGGCTGCGCTCGTGGCCTCGGTCACGGCAGCGGACGTCATCAAGGACGCCCCGGTCACCAACGTCGCCAATCTGCTCCAGTCCCGCGTTCCCGGCGTGGCGCTCAGCAGCCAGTCGGGCACCAAGGGCACGGCCACGCAGATCCGCATCCGCGGCGCCTCGTCCATCAACCTCTCCAACCAGCCGCTCATCTTCATCGACGGTGTGCGCGTCAATGAGGGCATCATCGGCTCCGGTCAGTCCGGTCAGGCTTTCGATCGCTTCAACGACCTGAATCCGGAAGAAATCGAAAGCATCGAAGTCGTGAAGGGCCCGGCCGCGGCCACCCTCTACGGCGCCGACGCCTCGGCCGGCGTGATCCAGATCATTACCAAGAAGGGCCGCACGGGCTCCAACTCGTTCCAGCAGACGCTGCGCTTCGAGCAGGGGCAGGCCAGCGTGGATCACATCAAGATCCCAGACAACTTCGCGACTTGCTCCGCGGCGTCGGTCGCCGCGACCAGCACCAACCCGCTCTGCCGCGGTCAGGCGGTGGGCACGCTGGTCTCGGACAACCCGCTCGAGCGCGTGGGCGTGTTCCGCAAGGGCGACGAGCAGGTGTTCAACTACGGCATTCGTGGCGGCGGCCAGAACTACGGCTACGCCCTGTCGTACGGCTCGGACAACTCCACGGGCACCTTCCCGAACGAGTCGTTCAACCGCTACAACGTGCGCTCCAACGCCAATTACATTGCCAACCCGAAGCTGAACATCGAAGCCAGCCTTGGTCTTGTGCAGACCCAGACTCAGCTGCCGGACAACGACAACAACATCTTCGGCTGGTTGGGTGGCGCACTCCTTGGCAGCCCGCTGACGCGCAGCGACGCGCCCAACCGCGACGCCACGCAGGACGGCTGGTTCTCCAACCGCCATTACAACGCCATCAATTCCGTCAAGCGCAATCTGCTCAGCAAGCGTGCGACGACTGCGGTGACGGCCAACTATTCGCCCACGGCATGGTTCACCAACCGCTTCACCGGCGGCATGGACATCGCCAACGACCTGCAGACCACCTTCTTCCCCCGCAACGACAGCCTCTGGTATGGCGGGCAGACGGACGGTGGCAGCAACACGCAGACGCACCGTACGGCCGAGCGCTACACGTTCGACTATCTCGGCAACATGAAGAAGCAGTGGGGCACGGCGTGGGAAACGAACCTCTCGTTCGGTCTCCAGGCCATCTCCACGCGCAATCAGAACGTGCAGGCCGTGGGTATCGGCTTCGTCACCAACGCCAACAACTCGGTGAACTCGGCCGCCACCACCACCGGCAGCAGCGGCTTCACCGAGCAGCGCCAGTACGGCTATCTCGGCCAGCTGCAGATCGGCAACCAGAACAAGCGCTTCCTCCAGGTGGGTGTGCGCATCGACCGCAACTCGTCGTTCGGTGACAACTCCCCCACCTTCGTGCTGCCCAAGATCGGTGGTTCCTGGGCCATCGGTGAAGAGGACTTCTTCCTTCCGCTGGCCAGCACCATCAACACGCTGCGCCTGCGCGCCGCGTGGGGCACCACGGGCCGCTCGCCGCAGCCGGGTGACGCCCTCCAGACCCTCGCGGCCGCGTCGTACAACATCACCGGGTCCACGGGTGCCGGTGCCGTGCTGGGCAACCCCGGCAACAGCAACCTGAAGCCCGAGCGTGGCACCGAGTTCGAGGCGGGCCTCGACGCCGGCTTCCTCGACAACCGCGTGTCCACCGAGCTGACCTACTTCCGGAAGCAGACGGACGACCTCATCATCGCCCGTCCCATTCCGCCGTCGCTTGGCTTCAACAACAACCCGCTGGCCAACCTGGGCTCCGTACTCAACTCCGGCTGGGAGCTGGCGGTCAACGTGCAGGCCATCAACAGCAGCAACTTCCGCTGGGACGTGCGCGGTGCGGCCAACACGCTGCACAACGAACTCCTCAGCCTTGGCGGCCAGTCGCCGTTCGCGCTGGGCGGCGTGGGCCGCACCATCGTGGGTCAGCAGCTGGGCGTGATGGTGGCCAAGACGGTGCAGAGCGTGGACCTGCAGAACGGCCGCGCGGTGGTGACGGACACGCTGACGCCGGTGGGCAACCTGTTCCCGACGCTCGAGTGGAACCTCACCAACACCTTCACCATCGCGAAGAACTTCCGCGTCACGGCCATGATCGACGCCAAGAAGGACTTCACGGTGTACAACAACACGCGCTTCTTCCGCGAAACGCAGCTGGTGCGCTCGAACGTGCGCCTCGACACCACGCTGCTCTCGCGTGAGGAGCGCATCCGGCGTTTCGGTCCCTTCGTGTCGGAAGTCACCGGCGGGGCGGTGCCCATCAACGACGCGCGTGGCGCGTTCATTGAGCGCGGCGACTTCATCCGCTTCCGTGAGCTCTCGGCCACCTACACCCTGCCGCAGTCGCTCACCACGCGCATCGCGAACCGCTTCCAGAGCGCCTCGGTCACGTTTGCCATGCAGAACGTGAAGCTGTGGAGCGACTTCTCCGGCTTTGACCCGGAAGTCAACTCGCAGACCAACGGATTCGCGCGCGAAGACTTCCTCACGGCGCCGATCCCGCGCCGCGCGGTCCTCCGTTTCAACCTCACCTTCTGAACCGCGAGCCATCATGCACAAGATTGCCCGCGCGGTTACGCGCACCACGGCGGGAGCCCTGCTGGTTCTGGGCGCCACCGCCTGTACGAGCGACTTCGTCTCCGTCACCAACCCCGACCTCATCGACGCGTCCACGGTGGACCCGACGGCCAGCGGTAACACGCTGGCCCTGTCGGCCCAGCAGAACTACGTGGACATGATCGGTCTGCTCGCCATGTACGGCGGCTGGTTCTCGGAAGAGGCGAACGTCTCCGACACCTTCCCCACCCGCAACGAGTTCGGCTTCCGCAACATCACGCCGCTGAACGGCTCGCTCAACACCGATGTCTGGCAGCCGCTTTCGCGTGCGATTGCGTCGGCCAAGCTGGTGCTCGATCTGAGCCTGCCGGAGCCGCAGACCAACATCTCGCTCGCGCGTGCGGCCACGTTCCGTGGCTTCGCGATCCTGCAGATGGCGTCGGACTTCTGCACCGGCACCTTCTCGGGTGGTCCGGAACTGACCACGGCGCAGATGCTGGACTCGGCCATCTTCTGGTTCGATCGCGCCAACACGGTGGGTCGTGCCAATGGGTCGGCCGCTGCGGTGGAGCTGGCCAACGCGGCGCTGGTGGGTCGGGCCCGTGCCAAGCTGCAGAAGGGTGACAACAGCGGCGCCGCCGCTGACGCCGCTCTGGTGCCGGCTGGTTTCGTGTCGAACCTGCGCTTCACGGACGACCTGGCCAACCGGAATCGCCTCAGCAACGATCTGTGGATCTTCTCCTTCACGCGTGGCTCCATCAGCGTCGCGCCCTGGTATCGCCAGGGTGACCCGCGGGTGACCTACCGCGTGGAGGGCGGCACGCCGCCGGCCACGGCGGCGCCGCAGGATGCCGTGCCGGGTGGATTCCACCAGCAGACCAAGTACCCGGCCTTCGACTCGCCGATGCGTCTCGCCTCCAAGCTGGAAGCGGACTACATCGCGGCAGAAGCCTCGGGCAACGTGCAGACGCAGCTGGCGCTCATCAACGCCCGCCGCGCCGCCAATGGCCGTCCGGCCTACAACGGCGCGACGGACGCGGTCAGCGTGAAGACGGAGCTGTTCAACCAGCGCGCTCTCGAGTTCTACCTCGAAGGCAAGCGGGTCGCGGACATGCGCCGGTCGCCGGCCTCCGTGGCGGGTACCATCACCGCCGCTGGCCGTCCGTACTTCAAGCCCGGCTACGGCAACGTGGGGAACGACACCTGCTATCCCATTCCCTTCGTTGAGCGGGACAACAACGAAAACCTGCGCGGCCGGTAAGTCTCCGCCGTCTTGGAAGTTGTGGAACGGGGAGGAGCGAAAGCTCCTCCCCGTTCGTGTTTCTGAGGTGCCGAATGCTGTAACGACAAGTGGACACTTTAATGTGTAATCTCATGTTGACAGTTGCAGTCCGAAGCCGCACCTTGCAGCAGGGGGAGATGCGCCAGACAGCGCGGCTGCCCACATTGCGTCAGGGGCCGCTCGACTCCCCGCCACGTCAGGAACCCGTTGGGCCGTTTTGCGTTGATTTCGGGTAACGTGCCGTCGCGAAGCCCTGCAGGGAACCTCCATCCCTCGTGCCCCTTGCCCCACCACGCCCTGATGCGCTGTTCGACCCCGCGGCCCCCCCACGCATGATTCGTCCGAGCCACACGCCCTCCCACCTGCGGCACGGCCAGCCGGATCCTGCGCGCCTCAATCCGGCGCTGGAGGCCGCCCCGTCCATCGACGGGGCCGTCGACGCGGCGGAGTGCGCCCGTATCACGGCCGCACACGCCCGCACCTTCTCGCTGGCCAGCAAGCTGCTGCCCGAGCACAAGCGACGGGCCGCCTATGCGCTCTATGCGTTCTGCCGGGTGGCCGATGATCTGGTCGATCACGCCGACGGCGGGAACGTCACGGCCCTGCGTGACCAGCTCGGCGCCTACCGCACCGCACTCGAAGACGCGCTCGCCGGCCGCCCCAGTGGCCCCATCTTCCGCGAGCTGGCCTGGGTCTCCCGTACCTACGGCGTGTCGCCGGCCCCGCTCTTCGAACTGCTCGACGGCGTGGCCCGTGATCTGGTGGCGCAGCGCTACGAGACCTGGGCCGAGCTCGAACAGTACTGCGAGGGCGTGGCCAGTTCCGTGGGCGAGATGTGCACCTACGTGTTCGGCGTGCCCGCCGGCCCCGCCATGCGTGAGCAGGCCATTCGCTACGCGCGCACCCTCGGCACGGCCATGCAGCTCACCAACATCCTGCGGGATGTGGGCGAGGACGCACAGCGTGGACGGGTGTATCTGCCGGCCGAGGACATGGCGCGATTCGGCCTCCGCCCTGACGATGTCCTGGAGCGTGGTGTATCGCTCGCCCTCGATCCGGCCTGGGCGCAGCTCATGGCCTTCGAGGTGAGCCGTGCGCGTGCCCTGTACGAAGCGGCCATGCCCGGCATCGCCCTGCTCGACGTGGATGCCCAGCGCTGCGCCGCCGCCTGCGCGGTGGGCTACGCGGGGATCCTGCGCGCCATCGAAGCGCAGCATTACGACACGCTCAGCACCCGCGCGCGCCTCGGTCGCATGGCCCGACTCGGCATCCTGTGGAACGCGTGGCGCTATCGTGCGCCCTCGCCCGACTTCTCTGCGCTGGGCCACGGGCCCCGGGTTTCCTGGGAGCCCAACGCCGCTTCGGCCCGCATCAGTGCCGGTCGGACGGACGCCCGCGTGCGTTTGGCCTGATTTCAACGGGCCGACACGGCCCGAGGACGGTTCTTTCATGTCGACTGCTTCCACGCCTGACGCGCACCGCTCGCCCCTGCTGCGGATCTCGTCGTTCACTCTGCTCTGGCACGCCCTGGCCAGCGTGTTTTCGGCGTTTGCCTTTGCCACCTTCCTGCGGCCGCCGTTTCCGGAGTGGCTGCAGACCCCGCAGAACCAGAAGGCGATGGCCATCGGCTTCACCTACGGCGGCGCCATCACGGTGACGCTGGGCGCGGTGGCGGGTCTGGCCTTCCTGGCCTGGGCCATCGGCACGCGCAAGGCGCTCATCACCTTTGCCATTGCCTTCGTGCTGGCCTTTGCCTCGGAGTACGCGGGCACGCGCTGGGACTATCCCTTCGGTGCGTACGAGTATTCGAGCCAGCTAGGCTACAAGATCGGTGGACGGGTGCCCTTCAACATCCCCACCTCGTGGTTCTACATGCTGGTGGCGTCACTGGCCATTTGCGCGCGCATCCTGCCGGCCAAGGATGATCGCACCTCCAAGTGGTGGTGGGCCTTCGTGGGTGGCGTCGTGCTGACCCTGTGGGACGTGTCGATGGACCCGGCCATGGTGAAGACCAACCACTGGTTCTGGGAAATGGGCACGCTCGCTGATCGCCACCCCTTCGTGCGATTCATTGGTGCCCCGATTTTCTACGGCATGCCGCTCACCAACTGGCTGGGCTGGCTGCTGACGGGCATTCTCGTGGCTCGGGCCATGCTGGCCGTCGTGCCACCGTCGGTGTGGGCGGCCAAGGTCGCCCCGCATCGCCTGCCCTTTGTGCTCTACGCCGTGAACGGTCTGCTGCCCATTGCCATCTGCCTGCGCTGGGACATGGTGCCGGCTGGCATCCTGGGCTTCATCGCCATGGCGGTGCCGCTCTGGGCCGCGCTGCGCCAGTCGCCGGGGCTCGAGCGGCGGGTGAGCCCAAGCGGCGTGCCCCTGCCCTCGGGCCGCTGAGCCCGCATTCCGCAGTCATCCCCCCGTCACACGGCGGCGCACGTTGGAACGACTGACGGCGGTCTTTGATTCTGATCTATTGCCGGTCGGCATTCTCGTATTCATCGTGCTCGAAGCGGTGGTGCTGATTGGCTGGCAGCGGCGACGCGATGCGCGTCAGGCGTCACCCCACACCGCCGGTGTGGTCCCGCTGCTAACGTTCCTGGGTGCCGGCGGCTCGCTGGTGGCGGCGATGATCTTTCACCGCCGCCCGGATCCGTCGCCCGAAGGGTTTGCCGTCGCCATGCTCTGTGCGCTGGTGATCCACCTCTGGCACCTCGCCGTCCTGCTGCGTCGTTGAGCGAAGCCCGCTCGGCGCGTGGCGGACCACGATTCCTCTTCGCCGGTCGTTCATGCGCATCGTTGTCATCGGGAGCGGGTTCGGCGGTCTCGCCGCAGCCATTCGCCTGCAGGCTCAGGGCCACGACGTCACCATCGTGGAGAAGCTCGACAAGCCGGGCGGCCGCGCCTACGTGTTCGAGCAGGACGGCTTCACCTTCGATGCCGGCCCCACCATCATCACGGCGCCCTGGGTGCTCGACGAGCTCTTCGCCCTGACGGGGCGCAAGACGGCCGACTACATCCAGCTCAAACTCCTCGATCCGTTCTACAACATCCGTTTCGAGGACGGCACGGTTTTCCACTACAACGGCGACCGCGAGAATCTGCTGCGCCAGGTGGAGGAGTTCTCGCCGGCCGACCGCGCGGGCTACGAGCGATTCCGCGAGAAGTCGTGGGAAATCTTCAATGTCGGCATGCCGCTCATCGACAAGCCGTTCCTGACGTTCGGCTCGATGGTGAAGGTGCTGCCTGAACTCATTCGCACGCGCGCGGACAAGTCGGTGGCGGCCATGGCCAACACCTATCTGCGCGATGAGCGGCTGCGGCAGGTGTTCTCGTTCCACCCGCTGCTGGTGGGTGGCAATCCGTATGCGGCCAGCTCGATGTACGCCCTCATTCACAAGCTCGAGCAGCAGTGGGGCGTGCTCTTTGCCATGGGCGGTACCGGCGCGCTCGTGCGCGCCCTTGTGCAGGCCTTCGAGGACCTCGGCGGCCGCATCCGGTTGTCCAGCGAAGTGGCGGAAATCGAGGTGAGCGATGCGCGTCGCACCACCGGCGTGCGCCTGAAGGGCGGCGAACGCGTGGCCGCCGACGCGGTGGTGTGCAATGGCGATCTCGTGCAGGCATATCGCACACTCATCGCGCCCGACAAGCGGCCCAAGGTAAGCAACCGGCGGGTGGAGAAGCTCAAGCATTCCATGAGCCTCTTCGTCATCTACTTCGGGACCAACCGGAAGTACGAGGACATTGCGCACCACGAGATTCTCATGGGGCCGCGCTACCGCGAACTGCTCGAGGACATCTTCGAGCGCAAGATCGTGGCCGACGACTTCTCGCTGTATCTGCACCGCCCCACCGCCACCGACCCGTCGCTGGCGCCTCCGGGACACGACTGCTGGTATGTGCTCTCGCCGGTGCCGCATCTGGGCAGCGGGACAGATTGGGAGACCATGGCGCCGCGATACCGCGATCGCATCATGGCCTACCTCGAGGAGCGCTATCTGCCCGAGCTGTCACGTCACATCGTGACGGAGCGTCGCATCGATCCGCGCTATTTCGAACACACGCTCAACAGCTACATGGGCAGTGCCTTCGGTCCGGAGCCGGTGCTCACGCAGTCGGCCTGGTTCCGCCCGCACAACCGCGCGCCCGACATCCCGAACCTCTACTTCTGCGGCGCCGGCACCCACCCGGGCGCGGGATTGCCGGGTGTGATTGCGTCGGGCAAAATCGTGGCCGATCTCATCGGCACCGCACCACGCAAGGAAGCCGCGCGCAGTGACGCCGCGCGTCCCGTCGCGCCGCGCGCCACAGCCAAGGTGTAGGTACAACGCAGTCGCCTCGCGGGGCATCCCGCGGGGCTTCTGAAGGCCTTCCCCGCCCCACTAGATTTTCCGGGATGAACATTTCCATTACCCCGACCGAAACCGCCGGGGTCTCCCGGCGTCTGCAGATCACGGTGCCGGCTGATACCGTGGCGTCGTACGAGGACCAGGCGGCGCGCAAGTACGCGACGCAGGTCCGCATTCCGGGCTTCCGTCCGGGCAAGGCGCCGCCGTCGATGGTGCGCAAGAAGTTTCCCGAGGCCGTGCGCCAGGAAGCCATCGAGCTCGTCATCAACGAAGCGTTCCGCGAAGCCATCGACCGCGAGGGCCTCAAGCTGGCCGCGCAGCCGCATGTGCACCACCTCAAGGCCGAGCCCGGCCAGCCGCTCGAGTTCGAGCTGCATTGCGAGGTGCGTCCGGAGCTGACGCTGGAGAAGCTCGAGGGCTTCACGCTCAACCGCACCGAGACCGTCGTCACCGACACGCTCGTGGAAGAGCAGATCGAGCGCATTCGTGAGCAGAAGGCGGAGTGGGCGCCGGTGGAAGAGAAGCCCGCACCGGGCGACATGGTCACCGTGCTGCTGTCCACGGCCGAAGCCGACGGCTCGCTGCCCGAAGGCAAGGAATACCGCATCGTTCTCGGCGGCGGTCAGGCCATTGCCGGCATCGAGGAACTGGTGATGGAAACGGCGCCGGGTGGCACCACCGAGCGCTCGGTGCGCTGGCCCGATGACTTCCCCGACGAGTCGCAGCGCGGCGTGAGCAAGCTGGTGCGTGTCACGCTCAAGGACGTCAAGCGCAAGGCGCTGCCGGCGCTCGACGACGCCTTTGCGCGCGAAGTCGGCGATTTCGACACCATCGACGCGCTGCGCGACGCGGTGCGCAAGGACATGGGCGATCACGCGCGCCGCGAGGCCGATGCCGATGTGCGCGGTCAGCTCATCCAGCAGATTGCCGAGGCCAATCCGTTCGACGTGCCCAAGGCCTGGGTCATGCAGCTGGTGGACGGCTACATGCAGATGTACGGCGTCCCCGACAACCAGAAGCAGAACTTCGCCAAGGAGTTCATGCCGATGGCCGAGAATCAGGTGCGTCGTGACCTCATCATCGACACCATTGCCGAGCGCGAGTCGCTGGCGGCCAGTGCCGCCGACGTGGACGCCCGTGTCGAAGAGCTCGCCAAGGCCCGGAACGCCGATCCTGGCCAGGTGTACGCGCAACTCCAGAAGCAGGGCCGCCTCCAGGAAATCGAGCGTGAGCTCACCGAGGAGCGCGTGTTCGCCTGGCTGTTCGAGAAGAACCCCGTGTCGGCGGCGTAAGCCCCGACCCCGCAGTCACCCGTACCGGAGAAGGCAGCATGGCATCGATTTACATGCCGTACATCATCGAGCGCTCGAGCCGAGGGGAGCGGACGTACGACATCTTCTCGCGCCTCCTGATGGACCGCATCATCTTCCTCGGTTCGCCGATCAATGATGACGTGGCCAACATCATCATTGCGCAGATGTTGTTCCTCGAGGCGGACAACCCGGAGAAGCCCATCCACCTGTACATCAACTCGCCGGGTGGCTCGGTGTCGGCGGGTCTGGCCATGTACGACACCATGCAGTTCATCAAGGCACCCGTGCACACCACCTGCATGGGCATGGCGGCCTCCATGGGCGCCTTCCTGCTCTGCGCCGGCGCCGCTGGCCATCGCAGCGCCCTGCCGCACAGCCGCATCATGATCCACCAGCCGTCGCAGAACGGTGGCGGTGGTTCGGCGTCGGACATCGAGATTCAGGCTCGCGAGATCCTGTATCTGCGCAGCAAGATGAACGAGCTCATGTCCAAGCACTCGGGTCGCCCC
Organism: Gemmatimonadaceae bacterium; assembly: GCA_016741895.1. GTDB lineage: Bacteria > Gemmatimonadota > Gemmatimonadetes > Gemmatimonadales > Gemmatimonadaceae > Gemmatimonas. The sequence continues at coordinate 14,994 of JACVCT010000003.1, forward strand.
ATCGAGCAGATCGAGCGGGACACCGATCGCGATCGTTTCATGAGCGCCGACGATGCCAAGGTGTACGGCCTCGTGGACAACGTCATCCAGCATCAGGCGGAACTGGTCGCGCGCTGATCTCGGCGTCCAACGCAGGGATTGAACGGCAGGTCGGAGACATTCCGGCCTGCCGTTTGTGCATTCATCGCCCCTGCGCTGCGTCAGGGCGTGTTGGCGCGCGCGCGCACCCGCACACGAATTTCCTCTGCCGGGCGCGTCGTGAGTCGCGCGTAGGGACGCACGCTTCCGGGATCCAGCGCCTCGAAATCGAAGCGCCGCACCAGCCGCGCAATGATGAGCGCGGTTTCGATGGTGGCAAAGGCCGCGCCCACGCAGATGCGCGGCCCCGCGCCGAAGGGGAGATAGCTCCCAGGCACCTGCTTCGACTCGCGCTCCGGCAGAAAGCGATCGGGGTCGAAACGGTCCGGCTGCTCCCACAGCTTCACGTGCCGGTGCATGCTCCACGGCGCGATCATGAGCATGGTGCCGCGCTTCACACGCCGGCCGGAGATCTCGGTGTCCGTGCCCGCCACGCGCGGCAGGAAGGTGATCGGCGGATACAGCCGCAGCACCTCACGGAAGAAGTTGCGCACGAAGGGCAGTCGCTTGGTGTGCTCCAGCAGCATCGGTCCGTCGCCCACCACCTGCGCCACCTCGGCGCGAATGCGTTCCGCCATGTCGGGACGCTGCGCAAGAATGAAAAACGCCCAGGTGAGCGAGCTGGCCGTGGTTTCGTGCCCGGCGAGGAAGAACACCCCCAGCTGATCGATCAGCCCTTCGCGATCGAAGGGCTGCCCGGTCTCGGCATCGCGCGCCTCCAGAATGGCCCCCGCAATATCGTCATACTCCGGGTGCTGCAGCCGGGTGTCGAGCATGGCGCCCAGATGCATGCGGATGCGCGCGCAGGCCTGACGCACCGGTTCCGGCTGCGTCGTGGGCGACCAGGGCTTGTCCCACAACAGCCGCTTGATGTCGATCGAGCCCACCTGCCGCTCGAAGCGCATGAAGTCGTCAAACACATCCTGCGACGTGTCTCCCGAGAGCGGCACGGAAAAGATCGTGCGCGTGATGACGTCGGCCGTGAGATGACTCATGGCTGCGTCGAGCGAGAATGTCTCCTCCGCGGCGGCCTGCCTGGTCAGATGGGCCTCGTAGTCGTCCACCGCGGCGGCCATGAAGTCGAACGCCCGATTGATGCGCATGTGCGAGAAGGCCGGGTCCACCATGCGCCGCTGACGACGCCAGGTATCGCCGCTGGTCACGAACATGGAGTTGCCGACCAGGTCCTCCAGCGCCTCCACGAACAGGTCGTTCTTGGGAAAGGTGTCGTGGTCGGCAAGAATGCGCCCCACCCACACCGGATCGTTCAACAGCAGAATGCCGCGGCGTGTATAGCCCAACGGCGTGATCATTTCGCGATACGCAAGATCGGGCAGGAGACTGAGCAGGTCCTTCTCGCGTCTCCACATGAGCCGCAACAGCGACGGGACCGGCGCGCGCGGCACCGGAGCCGGTGGGCGCCACAACGTGGTGGTGGTGACGGGTGGCGTCACGACGTGCGAGGGGTCACGCGTGCCGAGCGGAGACTGAGGCGAATGCGCGCCTGATGGTAGATGATCATGGCCAGGCCCACGGTGAGCGGAATGGCCCACATGCGCGGATTGAGTGCCTGCCCGGGATTGAAGCGCACAAAGCCGAAGGCCATGAAGGCCGTATACACCGAGATACCGGACCCCACGATGGCCTTCACGTGCTCGAGCTGGTAGGCCAGCCGACCCGGCGCCTCGGTGTAGATGAAACGCAGGTTGGTGAGCCCGGACGCCACGCCCACGATGGCAAAGGCCATCATGAGGCCTTCATTGATCTGCCAGCCACGAATGGCGCAGGCGATGGCGGCCACAATGGTAAGCCCGTTGAGCGCCAGATTGCCCGGGTGGCGGTTGGCCGCATGATTCCGCTTGTTGCGCACCGATACCACGCCATGCCAGACCAGCTGAACGGTGAGGATGGCGAGATAGAGCATCATCCAGCCGAAAATGCCCTGAATGCGCTCGGCCGACCAATTCAGCGCCACCTGCCGGGGATGCGTGGTGATGGGATCGACCATGGTGGTGATGGCCATGCCCATCGCCATGGTGGCGGTGACCAGCATGAGGCGGGCAAACCAGGTGCCGATTCGGCGGTGCCAATTCCCGCCCTTGCGGTTGAGCGCCGGAATCCAGAACAGCACGAGGCCAATGGCACCCGTGGTGATGTGCACGACCAGAAAGCTCTCGAACAGCCACATGTGCGGCACCGGTACCAAAGGCGGGATTCGGGGGTATCAGCCGGTGTGACCATGCCGGATCCAGCCAAAGGGATCGGCCCGAAGGGACGCACTCGCAGGGATGTGCCAAGCTCGCACCCACCGGCCGATCGCGCCACAGGACCGATGGGACCTAGTGAACAGTGCGGATCAGGCGGTCAGCGACCGACACTGCGTCATATGGGGGCTGTTCGCTTGACCCTGCACCGCCCTCCGGGTTAACTCTAGCAGTTGCGTGAGGTGTCCCAATTCGTCCCCGATCGGCGCGAAGACGGACCCTCGGCCGCCCCTTGTACCGGAACGTTATGTCCCACGACAAGCACCTGCGCTGCTCCTTCTGCGGCAAGTCCAAGGACGCCGTCCGGAAGTTCATTTCGGGCCCCTCGGTCTACATCTGCAACGAGTGCATCGCCCTCTGCAACGAGATTCTGGCAGAGGACGAGGAGCGCGAGGTTGCCGAATCGATCACGCAGGTCCCCACGCCGCGTGAAATCAAGAACATCCTCGATCAGTATGTGATCGGGCAGGAGCAGGCCAAGAAGGCGCTGTCGGTGGCGGTCTACAACCACTACAAGCGCATCAACGCCGCCGGCTCGGCCCGCGAAGACGACGTCGAGCTCGACAAGTCGAACATCCTGCTCATCGGGCCCACGGGCACGGGCAAGACCCTGCTCGCGCAGACTCTGGCCCGCATTCTCGATGTGCCGTTCACCATTGCCGACGCCACCACGCTGACCGAGGCCGGCTACGTGGGCGAAGACGTGGAGAACATTCTGGTGCGGCTGCTGCAGGCCGGTGACTTCAATGTCGCCGAATGCGAGCGCGGCATCGTGTACATCGACGAAATCGACAAGATCGCGCGCAAGTCGGAGAATCCGAGCATCACGCGCGACGTGTCGGGTGAGGGCGTGCAGCAGGCCCTGCTCAAGATTCTCGAGGGCACGGTGGCCAGCGTGCCGCCGCAGGGCGGGCGCAAGCATCCGCAGCAGGAATACATCCAGATCAACACCAAGGACATCCTGTTCATCTGCGGTGGGGCCTTTGACGGACTCGAGAAGATCATCGAGTCCCGCACGGGTCGTCGCCAGCTGGGCTTCGATGCGCGCAAGGGCGACGCCGCCAGCGACAGCAAGGTGGTGGCGCTCAAGCAGACGACGCCCAAGACACCCTTTGCCGAAGTGGAGCCGGATGACCTGCTGCGCTTTGGCATCATTCCGGAACTGGTGGGTCGCCTGCCCGTCTGCGTGCCGCTCGAGGCACTCGACGAGGAGGCCCTGGTCTCCATTCTCAAGGAGCCCAAGAACGCGCTCACCAAGCAGTACACTCGCCTCTTCGACCTCGAAGAGGTGAAGATCACCTTCGAGGACAGCGCGCTGCGCGCCGTGGCCCAGAAGGCGCTCAAGCGTGGCACGGGTGCCCGCGGCCTGCGTGCCATTCTCGAAGAAACCTTGCTCGATACCATGTTCGAACTGCCCACCCGCGATGATGTCGTGGAAGTGCGGGTCACCGAGGCTGCGGTGCAGCACGGTGGGCCGCCGCTCCTCGAAATCGCGCCCAAGCGGCAGAAGAAGGAAGCCTGACGACGAAACGCCCCTCGAGGACCGGCAGCCCCAGGTTGCCGGTCCTTCCGCTTCGCGACGTGGTGTTGTTCCCCCACGTTGCCATGCCACTGCTCATTGGCCGCGAGGCCTCGGTGGCCGCCGTGGATGCCGCGCTCGACGGCACCCGCGAACTGCTGCTGGTGGCCCAGCGCAGCGCCGACATCAACGTGCCCGCCCCCGCCGACCTGTATCGGGTGGGCGTGCGTGCACGGGTGCAGCAGGTCACGCGCGGCACCAACGGCACCACCAAGATTCTGGTGGACGCCATCGAGCGCGTCCGTCTCGTGCGCCCCACGGTGGCGCGGGCCACCGTGCAGCACGGGCCGCGCCTCGAGGCACGCTACGAGCCCATGCCGTTCACGCGGGCCCCCAAGCAGGCCCAGGTCGACTCGACGCGTGCCCGCATCCGGCACGCCCTCAACCTGTTCGAGGAGTACACGGCGCTGCAGCGCCGCCTGCCGCCCGAGATCGTCGGCGTGCTGCAGGCCATCGAACAGGAAGACCGTCTGGCCTTTGGCATCGCGGCCCATCTGCATGTGCCCGTGGAGCAGCGGCAGGCGCTGCTGGCCGCCGAGTCGCTGGACGACCTCGCCACGCAGCTGGTCAATCTGCTCGCGGCCGAGCTCGAGTTGCTCAAGCTCGAGCGGCGCATCGATGAACAGGTGCGCGGCTCGCTGTTTCAGAACCAGCGGGATTTCTTCCTGCAGGAGCAGCTGCGCGCCATTCACCGCGAACTCGGCCAAGAGGATGGTGACGAGTTCGAGGATCTGGCGCAGCAGATCGCCTCGCGCGGTTTGCCGGAGGCCGTCGCCACGCGGGCGCAGCGTGAACTGCGCCGTCTCAAGCGCAGCGCGCCCACCTCGCCCGACGCCGCCGTCTCACGCGGCTGGCTGGACTGGGTGCTGGCCCTGCCCTGGTCGCAGCGCACCACCGACACCACCGACCTCGAAGTGGCGCGGGCGTCACTCGAGGGCGATCACTACGGCCTCGAGGAGATCAAGGAGCGCATCCTCGATCACATCGCGGTGCTGGCACGGGTGGGACATCTGCCCGGTCCCATTCTCTGCCTTGTCGGTCCGCCCGGCGTGGGCAAGACCTCGCTCGGTCGTTCCATCGCGTCGGCGCTGGGTCGCAAGTTCGTGCGCATGGCCCTGGGTGGCGTGCGTGACGAAGCGGAAATCCGTGGCCATCGCCGCACCTACATTGGCGCGCTGCCGGGTCGCATTCTGCAGGCCATGCGCCGCGCCGAGTCGGTCAATCCGGTCATTCTGCTGGACGAGATCGACAAGCTGGGCAGCGACTATCGGGGCGACCCGGCTGCGGCCCTGCTCGAGGTGCTCGACCCCGAGCAGAACGCGGCCTTCAACGATCACTACCTCGAGGTGGACTACAACCTCTCGCAGGTGCTGTTCGTGACCACCGCCAACTCGCTCGCGGGCATTCCGGAGGCGTTGCGTGATCGCATGGAGATCATTCGCCTGCCGGGTTATCTCGAACCCGAGAAGCTGGCCATCGCGCGCCGCTTCCTCGTGCCCAAGCAATTGGCGCTGCACGGTGTGCCGGTGGAGCGGGTCCACATCGATGACGTCGTGCTGCAGGCCATCATCCGCAGCTACACCCGTGAGGCGGGCGTGCGTGATCTCGAGCGGCGTCTGGCCCGGGTGTCGCGCAAGCTGGCGCGGCGCAGCTGGACGGACGACAGCTCCGCGAACATTACGGTGGACGAGCTGCCGGCACTGCTGGGCCCCGCGCCGCACACACCGGAAGAACACAGCCTGAGTGATCAAGTGGGTGTGGCGGCCGGTCTCGCGTACACGGCCACCGGCGGCGAGCTCCTGGAAATCGAGGTCAGCGTCGTGCCGGGTCGTGGGCGCCTGCAGCTCACCGGTACGCTGGGTGATGTGCTCAAGGAATCCGCCGCGGCTGCGCTCAGTTACATTCGCGCGCGCGCGTCGGCCTTGGGGCTTTCACCGGACTTCCACCGCACCCGCGACATTCACGTGCATCTGCCCGCGGGTGCGACGCCCAAGGACGGTCCGTCGGCAGGCATTGCCCTCGCCACGGCATTGGCCAGCGCGCTCACCGGCATCCCCGTGCGCGGCGACGTGGCCATGACCGGCGAGGTCACCCTGCGTGGCCGGGTGCTGCCCATCGGCGGCGTGCGGGAGAAGGGTGTGGCCGCGCACCGGCATCTGCTCACTCACGTCATCATTCCGCAGGGCAACGCCAAGGACCTCGCCGAGCTGCCAGCCGAGGTCCGCGAAGGACTCACCTGGCACACGGTACGGACCATGGACGATGTGCTCGACCTCGCGCTGCGCACGCCACCTCGCGCGGCGGCCGCCGGCAGTGGTGGCGGACGGGCGGAAGCGGCCGTCGTGATGCCGGATTCTGCGGTGCTGACATGAGCGAACGGGAATTCACCCCGGAGATCATCCCGGAATCTGCTGACGATCTGGCGGAGGAGCAGCGCGCCCCGTCGGCTGGCAGCGATCCGCTCGTCATCCGTCACCTCGAGTACCTCGGCCCGATGGCCACCCAGGACGGCTGGCGCCCGGAAACGACACTGCCCGAAGTGGCCTTCGTGGGCCGCTCGAACGTGGGCAAGTCGTCGCTGCTGAACCGGCTCATGCGGCGCAAGGCGTTTGCGCGCGTGAGCAACACGCCCGGCCGCACACGGGAAATCCATTTCTTCGACGTGAACCGGCAGTTCATTCTTGCCGACCTGCCGGGCTACGGCTACGCGCGCATCAGCAAGTCACGCAAGGCGGAGTGGCGGCCGCTCATCGAGGGCTTTCTCCGGCACAGTGCCAACCTGCGGGGCGTGGTGCAACTGCTGGATGTGCGCCACGATCCCACCGGCGACGACCATGTCATGCTGGACTTTCTCGCCGATCTCGGGGTACCCACCATTGTCGCCGTGACCAAAGTGGACAAGCTTTCGCGCGCCCAGGCTCAGGCCCGCGTGCAACTGCTTGCCAAGAGCCTTGGGCTGGATGTGGATCAGATCGTGCCGTTCAGCGCCCGCACCGGAGAGGGGCGCGACGAACTGGCGCGCGCGCTGCAGGACCTGCTCGCTCTTCCCGACTGGAGGACCTCGCCGTGACCGCTCGCTTGCTCGTGATGCGCTGGCCCCGCGTGCTGGGCCTGGGCTTGCTGCCCGCCGTCCTCATGGCCTGTGCGTCTGCCGGGCCCATGGTGGCGCAGGGTGCCCCCCCGGGGGGCACCGCGCGCCCTGCCGCCCAGATCCCCCTGCTGCCCGCCGACACACTGGACCCCAATTGGGTGCCGGCCGGGTTTGGCACACTCCGGCAGGATGACATCGCGCTCAAGACCTCGCCGGCCAACGGGCTGCAGGTGCGGGCGATTCCGCTCGACGAGCGTCTCATCCGGCTGCTGTCGCCGGATTCGTACCGGGCGCTGCGCGACATGCAGATCAGCAAGGCGACCCAGCTGCTGGCCATCAAGGATCGCTACCGGCTGCCCGGCTACTCCGTGTGGTACGTGAGCTTCTTTGCGCTCGAGCAGGGCGAAACGCGGTTTTCTCCGCAGGAGTTCATCATCAGCAACACCGGGCGCGACTTCCGTCCGCTCGATGTCGTGCCGCTCACGCCGGGCTTCGGTGAATACCGCCTGCGGCAGCGCGAGGTGCAGAGTGCGCTGTTCGTGTTCGACGGACAGATCGACGTGAACCAGCCCATCACTTCTCAGATGGAGAGTGTGTCGAGCGTCACGGACTGGGGTGCGGTGCTGCAGCGGGTGGAGCGGGAGCGGGCGTTGGTGCGGGCGCGGGCGTCGGGAGCCCAAAAGAAATAGGGGCGTAAGGTGGACCGCGTAAGGTGAACTGCGGGAAGGAACTGCGACCGGGGTGGGCGTAAGGATTGACCGCGTTAGGTCAACCGCGGGAAGGAACTGCAGGCGAGATGCGCAGCACATCCTCGGCGTGGCCGGCGTCGCCGCTGCGCAGCAGCCACATCGCGTAACGCACGGCGTCGTGCTCGCGCGGCCATTGCAGCGTGCGAGTGGCCCCCAGCGGTGTGCGCCACCGGTACGCATCATGCTCCGGCCCCAGGTGCACCGTGGCGTCGGGGGGCACGATGGCGGCGAACACGACCGCCAACTGCACCGTGTCCTGCGCGTGAAGATAGAACGGATTGACGGTGAGACTGTACAGCCGTTCCACCGGCAGCCCCGTCTCCTCCTGCACTTCACGTCTCGCGGCCTCGGCGGGTCGCTCACTGGCCTCGATGCTGCCGTGCACCAGCTCCCAGGCCCCCGTGCAGCGCACGCCGGCGGCGCGACGCAGGGTGAGTACGCGCCAGCGGTCGCGTGAGGCCGGGGGCGCCGGGGCAAGCACCACCACATCCACCACGCGAGTCTCGTATCGCGTGCCGCCAGCTGGCGTGGCCCTGAGGCCTTTGGGCTCGTCGGTCATGAAGCAATGCTAGATCGTCGCTTGCCCCATGGCGAGCGCTCCGGCGAAGTTCCACGCATGTCCTCGTACGCCGAATTCCGCGCCCGCGCCGACTCCTGCCGCACGACCGGCGGACTCGTGCCCGTGTGGCAGGATTGCCTGCTCGATCTCTGCACGCCCGTGTCCGCGTTTGCGCGGCTGCGGCGCGGCCCGTTTGCCTTTCTGCTCGAGTCGGCCGTGACCCGCGGTGAAGCCTGGTCACGCTACACCTACCTGGGCACCGAACCGCGGGGCGCCTGGCGCCTCAGGGACGGCGTGGTGGAAGACTGGACGGCAGAACGAGGCTGGCACGGCGCGCGCACCCCGGCAGACCCCATTGCCGACCTGCGCGACCTCGTGCGCGACATGCGTCCGGTGGAGGCACCCGAGCTGGGCACGTTGTGGAGCGGCGCGTTCGGGTTCTTCTCCTACGACGTGGTGCGCCACATCGAGCGCCTGCCGCATGCACCGCCGCGTGGCGTTGACGCGCCCGATGCCTGCTTCGTCTTCACCGACGCGCTGGTGGTCATCGACAACTGGCTGGGACAGGCGCGCGTGATCGTGTCCGTTCCGGTGCCGGCGCAGGCAAGCGACGCACAGTGTGAAGCCCTGCACGCACAGGCCTGCAGGACGATGCAGGACACCATCGCGCGTCTGCAGGGACCCGAGGTGCTGCCACCGCTGCAGCTGGCTACCGACGCCGCGCCGGCCACCGGCACGGTGGCGTTCACGCGTGAGCGCTTCCTTGCCGCGGTGGAACGCATCAAGGAGTACATCCTGGCCGGCGATGTGTTTCAGGCCTTGCTGGCCCGACGGGTGGAAGTGCCGTTGGACTTCGATCCGACGACCCTGTATCGCACGCTGCGCGCATTGAATCCGTCGCCGTACATGTTTCACCTGCAGCTCGATGGACTTGAGCTCGTGGGCAGTTCGCCGGAAATGATGCTGCGTGTGGCTGACGGACGTGTGACCGTGCGACCCATTGCCGGCACCCGGCCACGCGGACGTACGCCCGAGGAGGACCGCGCCCTCTCGGAGGAACTGCTCGCCGACGAGAAGGAACGCGCCGAGCACGTCATGCTGGTGGATCTCGGCCGCAACGATGTGGGCCGACTCGCGCAGTACGGTAGCGTGGAGGTCACCGACCTCATGGTGGTGGAGAAGTACTCGCACGTCTTTCACATCGTCAGTCAGGTGGAAGGACAGTTGCCGGACGGCGCGAGCGCGCTCGATGCGTTTCGTGCCGTGTTCCCGGCGGGCACCATGACCGGTGCGCCCAAGGTGCGGGCCATGGAGATCATCGACGAACTCGAGCCCGAACGGCGCGGTGCCTATGCGGGCGCGCTGGGCGTGATCGGTGCCGGCGACAAGCGCATGGACCTGGCCATCACCATCCGCACCTGTGTCATCGCGAATGGTGTGGCCTCGGTGCAGTCGGGTGCAGGCATCGTGCACGACTCCGTTCCGGAGAAGGAATGGGAGGAGTGCGACAACAAGGCCCGCGCGATGCTCACGGCCATTGGTCGGGCGCGCCGCGCCGGCGCCACGCCGTCCGCCACCTGAGTCGGCGCGCCACGTGCCCCTGCTGCTCGTCTCCACGGCCGGTGACCGGCGCTTCGCCCTCTCGGGACGCGCGTCACTGATCGTGGGCCGCGATCCGGTTTGCGACCTGCCCGTGCTGCATCCGGCCGTTTCGCGTCGCCATGCGGAGGTTCAGGCGGACGAGGCGCAGGATTCCCTGTCCATCATTGACCTCGCGTCCCGCAACGGCACCTGGATCAACGGCGCGCGGATCAGTCGTGCCGTGGCCACGGTGGGAGACACCGTCGCGTTCGGGACGGTGACCTTCACGCTGCAGCGTGCCGAACTCGTGCCGCTGCGCCCCACGCCCTCGCTGTCGAGTGTCGATCCCGGCAGCACCCTGCTGCGCGAACGTCTGGTGCCATCGCGCGCCCAGGCGCTGGCCGATGTCGCGGCCGCCACCGACCGCGCCACGGCGCGTCTCACGCAGTTGGTGCAGATCGCCCAGCGTCTTGGCACCTTCGGTGAACTCGATGCGCTGCTGGAAGCCATCGCCGCCGATCTCTTCGACACGTTCGACGCCGATCGGGTGGCGGTGCTGCTCACGGGACCATCCGGTGAACTGGACACGCGCATTGCGCGTGATCGCCACGGTGCCATCCCGCGCCCGGTCCCGCGCGCCATCGCCCACGGCGTGGCCGAACGCCAGGTGGCGCTGCTCACCAACGATGCCGGAACCGATACACGCACGGCCGGCGAGTCCGTGCTGCAGCAGGCCGTCAAGTCTGCCATGGCCGCGCCGCTGCTGGGCGAGGGACGCAGTACGCTGGGTGTGCTGTACGTGGATCACCTGCGGGATCGTGATGTCTTCAACGACGACGATCTTGCGTTTCTGGTGGCCTTTGCGGGCATCGCCGCGGCAGCAGTGGAGCGTGAGACGACGGCCGAGCAGCTGGTGCAGGCCGAGCGGGTGCGGGAGAACTTCGAACGCTACTTCAGTCCGCAGCTCGCGCAGCGCATTGCCGCGCACACCACGCGTGTGGTGCCGGGCGGTGAACGCCGCGATGTGGTGGTGCTCTTCAGCGATATCCGCGGCTTCACGGCCATAGCCGAAGCCCTGCCGGCCACGCAGATGGCCGAGCAGCTCAACGAGTACTTCACGGCCATGGTGGACTGTGTGTTCCGCTATGGCGGCGCGCTCGACAAGTTCATCGGCGACGCCATCATGGCCTACTGGGGCGCACCCGATGCGGATGAGGATGCGCTGCCTCATGCGCTGGCCGCCGCCGAGGACATGCAACGCGATCTCGCGGCCCTCAACGCCCGATGGACCCGTGAGGGTCGACCCACCTGGTCGGTGGGCATCGGCATCCATGCCGGCGACGCCTTCGTCGGCAATGTGGGCTCACCGCGGCGTCTGGAGTACACTCTCATCGGCGACACGGTGAACGTGGCGAGCCGCCTGTGCAGTCTGGCGCCGGGTGGGGCCATCCTGGTCAGCGAGCACGTCGCGCAGCAGCTTGCGATGCTTGGCCGCAGGGCCGCTGTCGCGCCCGCCCTGCGCTATGCGCGGCGCGACGGTGGAGACTGCGCCGCCTGGTGTGTTTCGCCGGGTACCGACGAGGCCCCGGGGGCATGAGCGCCACGTCCGCCGAGGTCGGACTGACACTGCTGCCGTTGCCGGCGCCAAGCCTCTGGGCCGGCGGTGATGTACTGGCGCACGACGACGTGCGCGAGGACCTGCTGGACATCGTCCGCGCCCATGGCAGTGTGTACGACTGGGCCGAACGCATGCCGCAGCCGCGCGCCCTGCGTGGTCGCGCGCCGGTGTTTGTGGCCACCTTGCCGCGGAGCGGCCAGAGCGTGGTGGTGCGCCACGCCTGGCATGGTGGCCTGCTGGCGCCGATCACCGGTGACCGGTTTCGGCGTCCCACACGGGCGCCGCGCGAAATGCAGATCGCCGCGGCCCTCCTGCAGCATGGCATTCCAACCGCCGACATCCGCGGCGCCGTGCGCTACGCGGCGGGCGCGGGCTTCGTGCGGGTCGATGTCGTGAGCCGCTATCTCGAGGACAGCGTGGACCTCGGGACGGTGCTCGCCGATCTCGCGCCGACCATTCCGATGGCGCAGGCGCTCGAGGCGACGTCGGTGCTGCTGCAGCAACTGACGCAGCGTGGTATCGTGCATCCCGACCTCAACGTCAAGAACATTCTGCTGCGGCCCCTGCCGGGTTCCGGTTCGCCCGCACGCGCCCTGCAGGCGCTGGTCATCGACGTCGATGTGCTGGTCTGGGATGCGGCATGGGTCGGCGCGCCGGCCATGCAGCGCAATCTGGCGCGCCTGCTTCGCTCCATGCGCAAGTGGCGCAGACAGTTCGGCTGCAACGTCTCGGATGCGACGCTGGACGTGTTTGCATCGGACACGTGGACGTCCGCGGCGCTTCCAGCGGGCGCGTTTCGCCGGGCATGATCTCGTGAGTCCTGTTCTCCCCGTGGCGTGGGCGGCCCCGCTGCCATCGCCAGTCCACCATCTGCTGCATCACCCGTGACCCGACCGGCCACCACGCCCCCACTGCCCGCTGCGCTGCGCTTCGACCGCATTGGCATTGTGATGATGAGCGCCGTCGGTGATGCGGTGCACGTGATGCCCGTCATTCACGCGCTCAAGCGGCATCAGCCCACCGCGCGCATCACCTGGGTGCTGCAGCCCGGACCGGCCACGCTGGTGCGCGGCCATCCGCTGGTGGACGACATCGTGCTCTTCGATCGCAGCAAGGGCTGGCGCGGCTTCCTGGAAACGCGTGCGGCACTGGCCGAGCGCCCGTTTGATCTGGTGCTCGGTCTGCAGGTGTACTTCAAGGCTGGCCTCATCACCGGTTTCACGCGCGCGCCCATCAAGCTGGGCTTTGACCGTGCGCGTGCCCGCGACGCCAACTGGCTGTTCACCACGCATCGCATTGCCCCGCACGTCGGGCAGCACGTGCAGGATCAGTACTTCGAGTTCCTGAGCGCCCTCGGTGTGCCGCATGGCGCCGCCCACGGCGACCCGCATTGGACGCTGGGTCCGTGGAACGAGGACGAGCGCCAGTGGCAACGGCAGTTTCTGGCGCAGTTCGATCGCCCGATCGCCCCGATCGTGGTGGCCACCAGCAAGGCGGCCAAGGACTGGCTGCCCGAGCGCTGGGCCGAGGTCTGCCACACGCTGTGGAACGACTACGGCCTGCAGCCGGTGCTGGTGGGCGGACGTTCACCGCGGGAGATCGCCGCGGAATCGATCATTCTCGAGCGGGCGCCCATGGCGCACTCGGCGCTGGGCAGCGGCCTGCGTCGCCTCGCCGCCATACTCGATGGAGCAGCCGTTGCCCTCTCGCCCGACACGGGCCCGCTGCATCTCGCCGTGGCCCTTCGCACCCCGGTCATTTCACTGCTCGGCTACACCAATCCCAAGCGCGTCGGGCCGTACGATTTTGCGCAGGATCTCATGATCGACGCGTACGGTGATCCGGGTGAGGACTATCCGCTCGACATGACGTACCGCGAGAACCGGCTGCCGCGCATCACCGTGGAGGATGTGCGGGAGCGTCTCGGTCGGTGGAAGGCGGTGTACGCGGAGCGGAGGCTGGCGGAGTTGGTGACGCGGTTTGGTTGATTCAGGTGTGCTTGCGGCGAGACCGGTGAACTGAAGGTGTGAGGATCAGAGGATGTCGCCGCAAGCACACCGTCAAGCAGTGACCGGCCCAAACACGTACCGGTAGCCAATCCCTCGGATCAGTTCCACAAGGCGCCCCAACGGCAACCCCATCACCGCGAAGTAGTCCCCGTCCACACGCTCCACGATCGTGGCGCCAAAGCCCTGGATGCCGTAGGCCCCCGCCTTGTCCATGGGCTCTCCGGTGTCCACATAGGCGGCAATGAGTTCGGGTGTGAGATCCCGAAATGTCACTCCGACCGACTCCACGCCCGAGCGCACCTCCCCCTGGTGAGCCACGGCCACGGCGGTGTGCACCACATGCGAGCGGCCGGACAGGCGTGTGACCATGGCAATGGCCTCTTCACGATCGCGTGGTTTGCCAAGGATGTCGCCATCCACCACCACAATCGTATCCGAGCCGATGACCAGGGCCTCCGGATGCTGCGCCGCCAGCGTCTCGGCCTTGCTGCGCGCCAGGCGCTCGCAGTGCGGGACCGGCTCTTCATTCGGCCAGACGGTTTCGTCGATGTCGGCCGGCAGCACGTCGTGCGTGATCCCCACGAGTGTGAGCAGTTCACGGCGGCGGGGCGACTGGGACGCCAGGATGACGCGGACCGGGAGCGAAGGGCTGTTCGACATGCGCTAAGTTTATGCGCGACCAGCGCCCTGTGCACCCACGATGGCGATGCCGCGTTCTCCCGACCACAGACCCGATCCCGTCATGTCCGCAGACCATCCGTTTGATCCGTCAGCCCTGGGCTTCGAAACGCTGGCCGTGCGCGCGCAGCATCCGGTGTCAGCGGAGCGTGAACATTCGGTGCCGCTGTATCTCACGTCGAGCTTCCGCTTCGATGACGCGGAGCATGCCCGGGCCCTGTTCGCGGAGGAAGTGACGGGCAATGTGTACAGCCGCTATGCGAGTCCCAACACCGACGAGTTCGTGCACAAGCTCTGCCTGCTGGAAGCCGGGGCGGAGGCCGTACGCGAAGGCCGGGTGGACGGGATCGCCACCGCATCGGGCATGTCGGCCGTCTTCACGGCCATTGCCGCACGCGTGAGCAGCGGTGACCATGTGCTGGCGTCGCGTGCGTTGTTCGGATCCACGCACCAGATCTTCACCCGCATCCTGCCCAAGTGGGGTGTGAGCCACGACTATGCCGACGTCGGCGATCCATCGTCGTGGGAGCGTCTCGTCCGTCCCTCGACGCGGCTGATCTTCGTGGAGACGCCCAGCAATCCGGGGCTCGAACTGCTCGATCTGGCGTGGTTGGCGCAGTTCGCAAATGTCCGCGGCATTCCGCTGGTGGTGGACAACTGTTTTGCCACGCCCTATCTGCAGCGACCGCTGGCGCTCGGCGCCACGGTGGTCGTGCACAGCGCGACCAAGTACATCGATGGGCAGGGCCGCGTGCTCGGCGGTGCCATTGTCGGCGCGCGTGACTATCTGGCCGACTGCCGCTTCTTCGCGCGTCACACCGGACCGGCGCTCAGCGCCTTCAATGCCTGGCTGCTCAGCAAGTCCCTCGAGACACTGGCCGTGCGCATGGATCGACACTGCAGCAATGCCCTGGCCCTGGCGCAGCACTTCGAGGGACACACGGCGCTCGAGTCGGTGCGCTATCCCTTCCTGCCGTCACATCCCCAGCACGACCTGGCGCGTCGACAGATGACGCAGGGCGGTGGCATTGTCGTACTCAATCTGCGCGGAGGTCTCGACGCCGGCCGCCGCGCCCTCGATCGTCTGCGACTGTGCTCACACTCGGCCAACCTCGGCGACACGCGGACCATCGTCACCCATCCGGCATCAACGACGCACAGCAAGCTGAGTCCGGCCGAACGCGCCGCAGTCGGCATCGGTGACGGCCTGCTTCGCGTGAGTGTCGGACTCGAGCAGGTGCAGGATATTATCGCCGATCTGGAACAGGCACTGGCCTGAGCGGCCGTGCACGGCAGGCGCGGGAATGTCCGCGCCAGGCAGACCACACGCGGCCGCTGTCTGGCGCGTTACGCGGACGGTACATCCGAACGGTCGGCACCCGCCTCCCGCTCAAGCCAAAGCGTGACTGGACCGTCATTTACCAGCTCCACGTCCATCATGGCCCCGAACTCGCCCGTGGAAACCTTAGCGCCCCGCTGGCGCAAAAGGGATACAAATTGGTTATATAATGGGCTGGCGATCTCGGGCTTGGCGGCCTCCCCGAAGCTGGGGCGGCGCCCCTTGCGAGCATCGCCGTAGAGCGTGAACTGGGACACAACCAGCAATTCGCCTTCGACTTCCGACAGATCCCGGTTAAGTTTCCCGGAATCGTCGGGGAAGAGGCGCAGGCCAAGAATCTTCTCGGCCATCCATTCCAGCTCCGCCTGCGAATCGGTATGCGTGATCCCCACCAGCAACAGGTACCCGTGCCCGATACGGCCCGTCACACGGCCGTGAGGTTCCGACTCGTTCTCTCGAATGCGCACTTCGGCGCGTGACACGCGTTGGAGGAGTATTCGCATGGCACACAAAGTTGGACTCGAGCGTTGTGCGACGGTAGTCGCAGGCCGTTTCGGGGACAATGTCAATCAACACCACCGTGCAACCACGCCTTGCTCTTCACTTCGAACTGACGGCGCGCTCGGCGGCGACAGACGCTGATACTGCCTTCCTCGCCGCCTGTGTGGCCTGGCTTGGACTGGATCAGGGACAACAGCTCAGCTGGGAGGCGCCCTCCAACCACACGTTGGATGGCGGCCGCATTCTCCGGTGGGCCCCATTTCGCGATGAGGGGTCGGCGCTGGCGGACATTGTGGTGCATGCGCCCGATCCGCTCGATCGCGCGCTGCAGTGGTCCACCCATGTGACCTATGTGTGCACCACCAACGCGAGTGGTGCCGTGCAGCGCCAGGTCAACATCCGCGTGGGCACCGAGGGTGGCGCGCCCAACGGCGCTCCGCCGCCGGTGCGTCCGCCACGCCTGCTGTCGGAACTCGACGCCGCCTTTACGCTGGTGTCCAACGACGGTCCGCTGCAGCGCATCCCAACCCAGCTCGAAGCCGGCACCCTCGATGCCTTCGTTCGCTTCGTGCTTTGCGACCCGGCGCGCACCATGCCGGTGCTGCTGCTCACCGAGCTGCCCGATGGCGGCTTCGTGCTGCCGCCCGAGCAGTTTGCCAGCGAGATGTTCGGTCTGGGTCTCTGCTTCCAGCTGCGTCACTCCGACACCTTCGCGCTGTCCGACGCCGTGGGTGGTCATGCGCGCTCGGTTTTCCTGGGCTCGGCCCGTGCCTATCTGCCGGGCTTCACGCTCGAGTCCGACCCCTTCCAGCACCCGCTGGTTCTGGCTCGCGCCCTGGCCCTGCCGGGTGAGCGCCGTCGCCTCGTGCAGCGCCTCGCGGAAGTCTCGGTGGCCCGTCCCTTCTCCGACCCGGCCGTCGCCGACGTGCTGCGCGACAAGCGCGCCGCGGCGTACAGCAAGCGCCCGGATTCGGCCGAGGCCCTCGCGGCCGCCGAGTCGGGCGTGGAGATGGACAAGACGCAGATGATCTCGCTGGTGCGCCAGTTGGAGGAAGCCGTGCGCGCCGCGGAAGGTGAGCTGGCGCGTACGCGCGAGCGTCTCGTCGAATCCCGTCAGTTGCTCGAGCACGAGCGCTCGGTGGCGCGCTCGCTGCGCACCACGCTGGCCGCCCTCAAGGAGCGTCAGCCCATCAGCAAGCCGGCCAGTGACGCCCCGCAGTCTGTGCTCGAGGCGGTGGAGCGTGCGCAGGCCATGTACAGCGACGCGCTGCGCATCCTGCCGTCGGCGCTCAGCTCGGCCCGCGAGTCGGAATTCCCCGATCCCGACACGGCCTGGTCCTACCTCAAGGCCCTCGGCGAAGTGGGTCGCCGTCGTCAGGACCGTGCGCTCAGCCGTCCGCTGGGTGAAGTCTTCGCCGACCTCGGCGTGGACTACTCGCCGGGCCCCAACGATCCCACGCGCAAGACGCCGTACATCTTCCGCGATGGCGACCGCGAAGTGGAGGCCGCGGACCAGCTGCGCAAGGGCAGCAACCCGGTGACCTGCCTGCGCATCTACTTCGCCAGCACCGAAGACGGCGGCTTTGTCATCGGCCACGTGGGCAAGCAGATCGACACGATTCCGAAGCCGGTACCCGCAGCGGAATAACTCCCGCCAGGGAGACTCAGGACTCAAAACTTGAACCCACCACTCGGAACTGATCAGTTCCGGGTGGTGGGTTCAGGTTTTGGGGTCGTGAGTTCGTTCGACCTTACGGCGCCGTCTCGTGGAACTGCACACTGGTTTCGTGCTGCAGTGCACGTCGCAGCGCCCACTGATCCTGGAAGAGCACCACCACGTTGCCCTTGTGGTCGTACACCTTCATGCGGCCGATCCCCGTGGCCACCTTCTCCACGTCCTTGGCCGGGCCGGTGAGCCATCGTGGCCAGCGGTAGCTCATCTTCTCGAACTTGCAGGGTGCGGCGTATTCGTACTCGAGACGGAAGGCCATGACGTCGAACTGCAGCTGACCGACCGCGCCCACGATTGGCTGTGAGCCGGCACTGGTTTCGGCGAAGAACACCTGCGCCGCCCCTTCCTCGGTGAGCTGACGCAGGCCGAGGTCGAACTGCTTGCGCTTCATGGGGTCGGCCGGCATGGCGCGCGCAAAGTGCTCCGGCGCGAATCGCGGAATGCCCTGGAACTCCAGCTTGCCGTCGCCGCCAAGCGTGTCACCGATGCGCAGATTGCCACGGTCCATCACGCCAATCACATCACCAGGCCAGGCCTCCTCAATGGCCACCCGGTCGCGGGCCATGAACTGCTGCGGCGCAGCGAGCCGCATGGGCTTGCCCGTGCGCTGATGCAGCACCTGCATGTTGGCCTCGAAATGTCCCGACACCACACGCAGAAAGGCCACGCGGTCGCGGTGCTTGGGGTCCATGTTCGCCTGAATCTTGAACACGAAACCGGTGAACTCCGCCTGCGACGGATTCACGGGCCCCACACTGGACTCGCGTGGTCCGGGCGCCGGCGCCAACTCGAGAAACTCGCGCAGGAAGGGCTCGATGCCGAAGTTGGTGAGCGCCGAACCAAAGAACACGGGTGTGAGGGCGCCATCGATGACCCGCTGATGGTCGTACTCATGACCGGCCGCATCGAGCAACTCGATATCGGTCATGAGGCGATCGAACGCCCCCTCACCCATGACATCGACCAGCTTGGGATCGTCGATGCTGACGATGGTGTCATCGGCGCGTGTCGCGCCGCGATCGCCACTGCGCTCAAAGAGATGCACTTCGCGCTTGAGGCGATCGTAGACGCCCACGAAGGTGTCATTCTCGAACACCGGCCAGGTGGCCGCGAAGCAGTCGATCCCGAGATCGGCTTCAACGTCCTGAATGAGCTTGAGCGGGTCTTCACCGTGCCGGTCGCACTTGTTGACCAGCGTGAAGATGGGCGTGCGACGCATCTTGCACACGTCGAAGAGCTGACGTGTGCGCTCTTCGACACCCTTGCGATTGTCGAGCAGCATGATGGCGCTGTCGGCGGCCACCAGCGTGCGATAGGTGTCTTCGCTGAAGTCTTCGTGACCCGGCGTGTCGAGCAGGTTGAGCTGGTAGCCCAGAAACTCGAACTGCAACACCGAGCTGGTGACGGAGATGCCGCGCTCCTGCTCGAGCTTCATCCAGTCCGACGTGGCATGCCGGGTGGCACGCCGCGCCTTCACCGAACCGGCCAGATGGATGGCGCCGCCGTAGAGCAGCAGCTTTTCAGTGAGCGTGGTCTTGCCGGCGTCCGGGTGCGAGATGATCGCGAAGGTGCGGCGGCGGGCGATCTCGCGCTCCAGGCGCGAGCTGTCCACCGGCAGCTCATTGGCGCCGGATTCGGTCGGGGTCACAGCATCGGTCATAGCCCTGAAAGATAATCAGGGCCGGAACCGGGGCTGGGGCTGCGTGCGACCCGCCGGGCCGGCTTCGGCGCCCCTAGAGCAGCACGTCGGCCAGCTCGGGGCGCTTCGTGAACTGGGCCGAGGCAAATGGACAGGTGGCCATGACCTTGGTGCCGGTTTCCCGGGCCCAGCGCACCAGCTCGGCCAGGAGTGCCTGCCCGAGGCCCTGCCCGCCGTAGGCCGGATTGACCTCGGTGTGGTCGATGATGATGAGGTCGGGCCGCCCGCGACTGTAGGTCATGACGGCGGCATGCTTGCCGTCGCGGTCAATGCGGAAGCGGCCGCGGTGGCCGTCCTCGTCGTGGTGGATGATGTCTGGTTGGTCGCTCATGTCCCCAGTGTGGCAGCCGATTCCGATTGGCGCTAGACTGGGGCGTGGACGCGACCAAGTTTGAACAGGCGGCCGATGCCGTCGTGCACGGCCATCTCGAGACGCTGATCGCCCTCCTCGAACGCGACCCATCACTGGTGGAGGCGCGATCGGATCGGGAACACGGCGCCACACTGCTGCACTACGTCGCGGCGAACGGCGTGGAAGACTTCCGGCAGCGCACTCCGCCCAACATTGTCCCCATTGCCGAGTACCTGCTCGACGCCGGCGCCGATGTCAACGCCACTTGTGATCTGTACGGCGGTGGCGCGGACACGCTGGGACTCGTGGTCACCAGTGCGCACCCTCGGGCGGCCGGCGTACAGTTGGCTTTGGCGGATCTGCTGCTCGCGCGCGGCGCCACGCTTCGCACAAACCACGTGCGGGACAGCCTGTACAACGGGTGCCCGGAAGCCGCGGCGCATCTGGTCCCGCGGTGTTTGGAGCGCGGCCTGGCGCTCAGCCTCGTAGACCTGGCCGGCACGGGCCAAGTGGTTACACTGCGCGCGCTGCTGGCGCAGGGGGAGCATGCGCCGAACGAGCTCGGCGAAGCCCTCGGCATGGCGGCCTGGTACAATCAGCAGGGCGCGGTGCACACGCTGCTCGACGGCGGCGTGGCGGTGGACGCCGGCAACACTGCCGGGGCCACGGCACCGCACATTGGCCCGGACCCCGGCTCACCGGGACCGGGGGGCGCCGCTTGGTCCCCGCGCGCGGGGCGCACCCTGCCCCGCGGCGCG
>JACVCT010000003.1:35650-47893 GCA_016741895.1 Gemmatimonadaceae bacterium
CCGCGCGCGGTGGGTGGGGCGGGGGGCGCGGGCGCAGAAGAGCGGCGCCGAGCCCACGGCCAGGGGGAGTGGTAAAAGGCAGAGGGCGGGGGTCACACGGGGGCCGACGGGGGGGGGGGGGGGGCCGCCGTCAACTCGGGCGGCGCCACGGCACTGGAGGTTGCCGCGTACGCGGGCTACCTGGACCTGGTGGTCGCGCTTTGCGCCCGCGGCGCGGACGTACATCGTCGCGACGCGCGCTACGACACGACCGCTCGCACATGGGCCCAGCACGCCTGGCAGGTGGACGGCAGGGGCCCCGAGGCAACGTACCGGGCCATCATCGACCACCTGCAGCAGGCGGAATCGCTTACTCGACCGTGACGCTCTTGGCGAGATTGCGCGGCTGATCCACGTTGCAGCCCCGCTTGACAGCGATGTAGTACGCCAGCAGCTGCAACGGCACCGAGGCCAGAATCGGCGTGAGCAGATCCTCGGTCTCCGGGATGCGGAACTCGTAGTCGATCTTGCCGGCCAGGCTGGGCTCGTCGCGCGTGGTGATGGCGATGACCTTGCCCTTGCGCGCCTTCACCTCCTGGATGTTCGACGTGATCTTGTCGAACACCGCGTCATGCGGCGCGATGCACACCACCGGCATCATCTCGTCGATGAGCGCGATGGGGCCGTGCTTCATCTCGGCCGCCGGATAGCCTTCGGCATGGATGTACGAAATTTCCTTGAGCTTGAGCGCGCCCTCGAGCGCGGCCGGGAAGTTGTAGCCGCGACCCAGGTAGAGGAAGTTCGTGGCCCGCTTGAACTCCTCCGCCAGCTGCTCGATTTCCTCCGCCCGGTCAAGAATGCTCTGGATCTGCTCGGGCAGCTTGGCCATGGCCTGGGCGATGGCGCGGCCGCGCGCCACGCTGAGGTCACGCAGTCGCGCCAGCTTGAGCGTGAAGAGCGCCAGCGCCACCACCTGGCTGGTGAAGGCCTTGGTGCTGGCCACACCAATTTCCGGGCCAGCGTGCAGGTAGATGCCACCGTCATCTTCGCGGGCAATGGTGCTGCCCACCTGGTTGACCAGGCCCAGCGTGCGCGCACCGCGGCGCTTGGCTTCCCGCATGGCCGCCAGCGTATCCGCCGTTTCACCGGACTGCGAAATCACGATGCACAGCGTGCGCGGCGTGACGATCGGATTGCGGTAGCGGAACTCCGACGCGTACTCCACCTCAACCGGAATGCGGCACAGCTCCTCGATCATCATCTCGCCGATGAGCGCCGAGTGCCAGCTCGTACCACAGGCCGTGATGATGATGTTGTCCACGGCCAGCAGGTCTTCCTTGGAGATGTTGAGGCCACCGAGCTTGGAGAAGCCCTCCTCGAGGATGAGTCGGCCACGCATGGTGTTCTCCACCGTGGTCGGCTGCTCGAAGATCTCCTTGAGCATGAAGTGCGGATAGCCACCGCGCTCGATCTGCGCGAGGTCCCAGTCGATGCGCGTGACCGGCTTCTCACGAATGACCGAGTCGAGGTCGAGCACGTGATAGCCGTCGCGCGTGACCACGGCAATGTCGCCGTCATCGAGATACACCACCTGCCGCGTGTGCGACAGGATGGCCGAGGCGTCGGAAGCGACAAAGAACTCGCCGTCGCCGATGCCCACGAGCAGCGGGCTGCCCTTGCGCGCGGCCACGATCTTGTCCTTCTCGTCGCTCGAGATGACGGCAATGCCATAGGTGCCGTCCACCTGACGCAGCGCCTCGATGACGGCCGCCTCCAGATTGCCGGCGTAGGCCGTTTCGATGAGGTGCGACAACACCTCGGTGTCGGTGTCCGACTTGAACACGTAGCCGCGGGCCTCGAGGCCGGCCTTGAGCGAGGTGGCGTTCTCGATGATGCCGTTGTGCACCACCGCAATCTTGCCGTTCTGGCTCACGTGCGGGTGCGCGTTCTGCTCGTTCGGCGGACCGTGCGTGGCCCAGCGCGTGTGCGCAATGCCCAGCGTGCCATGCGGCGGATCGGCCGCGATGACCGACTCGAGGCGCGCGATCTTGCCGGCGGCACGGCGTGTTTCCACACCGCGGCCGTTCATGATGGCCACGCCGGCCGAGTCATAGCCGCGATACTCGAGGCGCTTGAGGCCTTCGATGAGCATCGGCGTGGCGATCTTGTCACCGATGTAGCCAACGATTCCACACATGGTCGGTCAGGTCAAAGGGAAACGAGTGCGTCCAGCGGGCCGCGGGCCTGCGCGATGAGCGCGCGGGCGTCGGCGTCGGTGGGCGCTTCAGCGATCACACGCACGATGGGTTCGGTGCCCGACGGGCGCAGGTGCACCCAGCGGTCACTCCAGTCGAGGCGCAGACCGTCCTGCGTATCGGCGCGCGCGTCGGCAAAGGCTGCGCGCAGCGCCTCGTACACCGCATCGAGCGGTGCATCGGGGCGATCCAGCTTGTCCTTCACAATCACATACTGCGGGCGTTCCGCCTTGAGCTGCGACAGCGGGCGCCCCTCTTCGTGCATGAGCTGCAGCATGAGCGCCGCGCCCAGCGGCGCGTCGCGGCCCAGGTGCAACTCGGGCAGGATCACGCCGCCGTTGCCCTCACCACCAATGGTGGCGCCAAGGTCCCGCATGGCGAGCGCCACGTTCACCTCGCCCACCTTGGCGAAGTGAAACGGCACGCCCATCTCGTCGGCGACGTCGGAGACCACCTTGCTCGTGGAGAGATTGGTCACCACCGGACCGCGGCGATGCCGCAGCACGGTGCGCACGGCGAAGGCGAGCGTGTAGTCCTCGCCTGGCGCCTTGCCGTCATCCAGCACCAGCGCGAGGCGATCGACATCCGGATCGGTTGCAAAACCCACATGGGCCTGCGTGGCGCGAACCAGCGCCTCGAGTTCGCCAAGGTTCTCCGCCACCGGCTCGGGCGGCCGATGAAACCGCCCGTCGCTCTCCATGTTGATGCCGTACACCTCGCAGCCCAACTCACTGAGCAACGCCGGCATGATGACGGCGCCGGCTCCATGGCAGCAGTCGAGGGCCACACGGAATCGGCGGGAGCGGATGCCTGCCACGTCCAGCCACGGCAGCGCGAGCAGCTGCTCGAGATGCCGCGCCACCGCCTCGTCATCACGCGTGATGTGACCGAGCTTGTCCCAGGTGGCGCGCGGAATGCCGGAATCGAGCAGGGCCCGCATCTCCGCGCCTTCGGCGGCAGAGAGGAACAGTCCGGAGGGGCCAATGAACTTGAGCGCGTTCCATTCGATCGGGTTGTGACTGGCCGTGATGCCCAGTCCACCGGCGGCATGATGATGCTCCACCGCCAGCTGGATGGTGGGAGTCGGGGCCATGCCGATGTCGATGACGGTGCAACCCACCGATTCGAGGGCGCCGTGCACAATGCGGGTGAACATGGGACCGGACACGCGACTGTCGCGGCCCACCACCACCTTGTGGTTGCCGCTGCGCGACGCCCAGGCACCAAATGCTGCAGCAAACGTCGCAACCACCTCGGGCGTGAGCGCTTCCGCCACGCGCCCGCGCACACCGGACACACTCACCATCAACCCGTCGAACGCCATCGGTCTCCTCGTCGAGATCTTGCCGGACCGACCGGGGTGGTCGGCAACCAGCGGCCGGCCCGTCCTGTCCTGTCTGTCCGGCCACGTGGAAACTAGGGGTGTCACGCGGCGGGAACCAACAGTCACGACAGTAATGCGGGTCCTAGGCTGTCAGGAATACGACGACCAGGCGGACGCGGCGTTACGGTGGCGGCCCAGGTCCGCCCACCGGTCGTCGCTGCTATTCTGCGGCATGGATCCGCTCGGACTGCTCCCCTATGCCCTGGCCGCTGGCGGTGGCCGCGTGGACGGCCACGAGGCCTCGGCGCTGGTGGCCGCCGGCTTCACGCTGCTGCAACGTTCGCTTCCACTGGTCCGGGCACTCGGCACAGAGCCCGTGGCTGTGCGGCCTGCACGTTGGGCCGAGGTGCTGGTGGCGCTGGCTGCCAGCGACGGGCGCGGACTTCGTGTGCTGTCTCAGAATCAGGAACCGGCCGGGTTCCTCTACCCCGCGGGCTCCAACGACGGCAGCCCGGCTTTTTCCGTGAGTGTCGATCTCCGCGCGGCACCGCTTCAGGCCACGGTATCTGCGGCGCAGCTCACGCAGGTGGTGGACCTCGGCTCACACTTCGGGCTCGACCTGATCGGCGACACGGAGACCCCGGGCCACGACGAACCCTGTCTCATGCTGCCTGGGCAGGCGTCCTGGATCTCGCATCGCCAACTGCTGCATGATGCGCGCGCCGCCATGGCAGCATATGCGTTCACGCCCGTACGTCGCACCGTGGTGTGCACGCCGTTTACGAGTTACGAGGGCCTGGTGCAGGGTGTGCTGGCGCCCCTGC
Source organism: Gemmatimonadaceae bacterium (assembly GCA_016741895.1). Lineage (GTDB taxonomy): Bacteria > Gemmatimonadota > Gemmatimonadetes > Gemmatimonadales > Gemmatimonadaceae > Gemmatimonas. The sequence continues at coordinate 40,033 of JACVCT010000003.1, forward strand.
TGGCTGGCGGCGCGGTGCTGACCGGCGCTTCGCTTGGCGTGCAGGAGGTGCATGCGGTGCTGGCGGACGGCGAGGCCAATGTGGTGGTGTGTGGGCCTGAGTTCGCATTGCCGCCGGACATTGCAGCGCGCGTGATCCGCGTACCGCTGGGTTAGTTGGCGCGAGGCTGGCATCGTCAACAGCTCACGCAGAGGGATGGAGGGCGCAGAGGGCGCAGAGGAGTCTCACTGAAGTCTACCCTTTTGGGGTAGTTGATCCGTGCTGTTTCCGCCTCATCCGCGCAATCCGCGACAAGGCAGTTGAACATCAACTGCAGTTCTCTGCAAACTCTGCGCCCTCAATTCCTCTGCGTGAGCTGTTGAAGATCCGGCCGCCCCGCGAGTGTCGGCGGATTCACGCCACGAGCGTCAGCTCCCGGCGCCGCCGCACGTTCCAGTCCGGCCGCAGTGCGTGATCGCGCTCCAGGGCCAGCTTGAAGGCCGTCACGCAGCAGGGATCGAACTGTGTGCCGGCGTGGCGCTCCAGTTCCTCCATGGCCTCCTCCACCGACATGCCGTCGCGATACGGACGCCCGCTGGTCATGGCGTCAAAGCTGTCCGCCACGGCCGTGATGCGCGCTTCGAGCGGAATGGACGGCCCCAGCAACTGATCCGGTGTGCCCTCGCCATCGAAGCGCTCGTGGTGTGAACGCACCACGGCCAGCGCATGCGGCATGTCCCGCAGCAGCGGACTGAGAATGCGCCAACCGATGACCGGATGCTCCATCACGTGCGCGTACTCCTCGCCCGTGAGTGGCCCCGGCTTGTTGAGCACGGCCTCGCGCACACCGATCTTGCCGATGTCATGCAGGCGGCTGCCCAGTTCAAGTTGCGTGCGCAGCGCGTCGGGCAACTGCAGCACGTCGGCAATCGCCATGGCGTAGCGCGACACGCGGGTGGAGTGCCCCCAGGTGTAGGCATCCTTCACTTCCAGCGCATCTGCCAGCGACTGCAGCGAGGCGAGGAACAGCTCTTCGTACTGACTTGCCTGCTCCGCCACGCGCGCCTCGAGCTGCGCGCGATACGCGGCGTTCTCACGCAACAGACTGCGCTTGGCCATGGCCTGCGCCACACGGGCGCGCACTTCATCGGCGGCGAAGGGCTTGGTGAGATAGTCCAGCGCTCCGCCTTCGAGGCACTTCACGGCGAGTTGCACGTCGGCCGTGGCGGTGATGATGACCACCGCCGTATCCGGCGCCCGCAGCTGAATGGCCTGCAGCAACGCGGCCCCATCCATGGCCGGCATGTGGTAGTCGGAGAGCACGAGCGGCACGGGATTCGTGGCCAGCACGCGCAGCGCGTCCTCGCCGGAGCCGGCCTCGTGGCACTCGAAGCCGTCGGCCTGCATGACGCGGCGCAGCAGCGCCCGCATGCCGGGTTCGTCGTCCACGATGAGGCAGGCGCGCTCGGAAGCGCCTTTCGCGGTCGCGACGGAATGCCGGAAGGTATCCGGCATGATCAGGCCGCCGGTTCGGGATCGCGCGGAAAGACCGGCCACACCACGGCGGGTGGCACCGGCGTCACCGCGGGGCGCCGTGCCCCGAGACGCAGCGTGCGCCCGGCGCCGACTCGACCACCTCCGCTCCCGACGCTAGCTTGAGCCGGACCTTCCCCCCGAATCACCCGGAGCCCATGACGCGCATTTTCGACGAAGACCTCGCGGGTGGCCTGGCCACTCGCGCCATTCACGCGGGCCAGCGACCCGACCCGGTGTCCGGCGCCATCATGACGCCGCTCTACCTCACCAGCACCTACGTGCAGGAGAGTATTGGGGTCAACAAGGGCTACGAGTACGCCCGGGGCAAGAACCCGACCCGGCAGGCGCTGGAACGCAATGTGGCCACACTCGAAGGCGGCCGGCATGGCTTTGCCTTCGGCAGCGGCATGGGCTGCCTCGACTCGATCATGAAGCTGTTCAAGGCCGGGGATCACATCGTGTGCGCCGAGAACGTGTACGGCGGCACTTTCCGGCTGTTCGATCGAATTCTGCGGCATATGGGGTTGTCCTTCACCTACGTGGATACGAGTGATCCGCAGCGGGTCGAAGAGGCCATGACGTCCGCCACGCGCGCGCTGCTCGTGGAGACGCCCACCAATCCGCTCATGCGGCTCACCGACCTGCGCGCCATGGCCGAGATTGCCGGGCGCCACGATGCGCTGCTCGTGGTGGACAACACGTTTGCGACCCCCATTTACCAGCGTCCGCTGGAGCTCGGCGCGCACATCGTGTGGCACTCCACGACCAAGTACATCAACGGTCATTCCGATATGATCGGCGGCCTCGCGGTGGTTCTTGAGGATGAGCTGGCCGATCGTCTCCAGTTCATCCTGAACGCGGCCGGTGCCGTGCCGGGCCCCTTCGACGCCTGGCTGGCGCTGCGTGGCACCAAGACCCTGCCGCTGCGCATGAAGCAGCACGATCTGAACGGACGGGCCATCGCCGAGTACCTGGCGGGCCGTCTGGGGCCGGAGCGGGTCATCTACCCGGGACTCCCCCATCACCCGCACCACGAGCTGGCCAAGCGCCAGATGTCGGCCTTTGGCGGCATGATGACCCTGGAGCTGGGCTCCCAGGACAATGCGCGCCGCTTCCTGGAACGCGTGCGGGTCTTCTCGCTGGCCGAGTCGCTGGGCGGGGTGGAAAGCCTCACCAATCACCCCTTCACCATGACCCATGGCTCGGTGCCGGCCGAGGTGAAGCAGGCCATGGGACTGACGGACGGCATGGTACGCCTGTCCTGCGGCATCGAGGACGCCGAGGACCTGATCGAGGATCTCGAGCAGGCGCTGGTGGGGATTTAGAGGAACTCAAGACCCGGAACCCGAACTCAAAGATCAGTTTCCAGGGTTGGCGGAACTCAGGACCCGAAACTCGAACCCAACACCCGGAACTGATCAGTTTCGGGTGTTGAGTTTGAGTTTCGAGTCGTAGGTATCCGTTGACTCCGAACCCAAAACTTGAACTCAAAGCTCAGAGCTCACCGACAGTCCGGTCAGCTTTGAGCTTTGAGTTTCCCCGCCCCCCGGCCCCCCCGGGGACCGTCCCCTGCAACCAATCCGGCCCAGCCCGCGTACGGCCGGTATGCCTACCCCCCTGACTCAGATCAGCTCGGTCACCTGGGAGCACCCGGCCGACCGGGCCGCCCTCCGCGCCCTACGCGCCATCCCCGGGTTTGATGAGGTGGTCCGCAAGATCGCCGGCGCCTTTGGTGAGCGCGGTGTGCGCAATCTCTTCCTTGGCGATGCGGTGCTGGTTGGGCCCACTCAACGTCCGCGATTGTACGCCATGTACGAGGACGTGCTGCGCAGCCTCGACTGGCCCAATGCCGGACAACCGGTGCCGCAACTCTATGTGGCCCAGAACCCCATTGCCAATGCCGGTGCAGTCGGATTCGATCAGCCCTTCATCGTGATCAGTTCGGGCACCCTCGAACTGCTGGAACCCGACGAGCAGCGCTTTGTGCTGGCCCAGCAGCTCGGCCACATCATGACGGGGCGCACGACGTATCGCACCATTGCGCTCATCGTGCTGTTCTTCGGCATGAGCGCGCTGCCGCTGCTCGCCTCCATCGCACTCCTGCCCTTCCAGCTCGCGCTGCTGGAGTGGTATCGCAAGTCGGAACTGAGTGCCGACCGCGCCGGCATGCTCGGCACCCAGGATCCGCGTGCGAGCCTCATGGCCTTCCTCAAGCTCGCGGGTGGCAAGGCCGAGGGCGACACCATCGACCTCGACGCCTATCTCGTGCAGGCCGCCGACTACGAAATGGGTGGCACAGCCTGGGACAGCGTGCTCAAGGCGCTCAACACGGCGCTGCGTGAGCATCCCTTCCACACCGTGCGCGCCGGCGAACTGCGTCGATGGGAGCAGAGCGGGGCCTACGCCACCATCCTGAGCGGCGATTACATCCGCCGCGGCAGTGAGGCTGAGCGTCCGTTCCGCGATGACCTGCGCGACGCCACCGACTACTACAAGGAGAAGGCGCGCGAAGCAGCCGATGCGGTGGGTGGTGTCATCAATCGCGCAGCCGATGCCTTCCGCGATGCCTTCAAGGCCGCGGCCAGCATGGGCGACGCGCCGCCACCGCCCCCATCGGAGCCGCCACCGGCCCCGGAACCACCGCCAGCACCGGAACCGCCACCGGCCCCAGCACCGCCGGGCAGCACGTTCTGAGGCATCAAACCCGCCCGCCGAGACCACGCGTTTCGGCGGGCGTGGTGTTTGTGCCGCAGCGTGAGTCGGGCGCAGCCTGATGGCCCGCTGCCCGACTAGATTTCCGCCCCATGAAGATCCTGCTTCTTGGTTCGGGTGGCCGCGAGCATGCGCTGGCCGACACACTGTCGCGCGAAAACACCGCCGTTGAACTGCTGGCCGGTCCCGGCAATCCGGGTATCGCCCAGCTTGGCCGCGTGGTGAGCATCAAGGCCGACGACCCGCGGGCCGTTGTGGCGCTGGCGGAGCAGGAGCAGGTGGATCTCGTGGTTGTGGGCCCTGAAGCCCCGCTGGCCGCCGGCGTGGTGGACGCGCTGCAACTGGCGCGTATTCCCGCATTCGGCCCCACCATGGGCGCCGCGACGGTGGAGACCAGCAAGGCCGACACCAAGACGCTGATGCTGCAGGCCGGTGTGCCCACGGCGCATGCCGAAACCCATCGTGTGGCGCGCGACGCAAAGGACGCCGTCCGCGCGCGCTTCGGCGCTCCGGTGGTCATCAAGGCCAGCGGTCTCGCGGCCGGCAAGGGCGTGATTGTGTGTCACTCCGAGGCCGAGGCCTTCGACGCCATCGATCGCATTCTCGATGATCGCGTGTTTGGCGAAGCGGGCGCCGAATGTCTTGTGGAATCGTTCATGACGGGCGAAGAGCTTTCACTCTTTGCCGTCACGGATGGCTACGACGTGCTACCCATGATCGGCGCCCAGGATCACAAGCGTCTGCTCGATGGTGACGAGGGCCCGAACACCGGTGGCATGGGTGCCTACACACCGGTGTCGTTCTCCACGTCGGCTCTTGTGGACGAGGTGACGGAGCGTGTCTTCCTGCCCACGCTGCATGCGCTGCGCAAGCGTGGCACACCGTTCACCGGTCTGCTCTACGCGGGCCTCATGCTCACGCCCGACGGCCCCAAGGTGGTGGAGTTCAACTGCCGATTCGGTGATCCGGAGACGCAGGCCATCCTGCCGATGCTCACCAGCAGTCTGCTCGATCCCATGCTCGCGGTGGCGCGTGGCGCGCGCATTGGCAACATGCCGGCATTTACCTGGCGCGCTGGCGCCAGCGTGACCACGGTGGTGGCCTCGGCCGGCTATCCCGACGCACCGCGCACCGGACTGCCGATATCGCTGCCGGAGTTCGGCGACGCGGTGCGGGTGTATCACGCGGGCACGAAGCGCGACGGCCGCGAGCTGCTCACCAGTGGCGGACGCGTGTTCGCGGTCACCGCCATGGCCGACAGTTTTGCCGCCGCTCAGCAGGCCTCGCGTGAGGCCGCCTCGCGCATCGAGTTCGAGGGCGCGATGTACCGCCGCGACATCGGATGGCGCGAGGCCGCGCGACTTGGGTGATCTTCAACTGACTACCACGGATTGACACGGACCACAACGGAAAAGACAGGATGACCGCTCGGATTTGCCGAGAGTGCGCGAATCCAACGCCGTCTCCTGTTGTTTCCATCTTTTCCGTGTTGCTCCGTGGTAATCGGTAGAAGCCTGCTCCATGCCTGAACTCCCGGAAACCGAAACGATCGCGCGCGATCTGCACGACATGGTGCGGGGCGCCCGGGTGACGCGGGTGATCGTGCCGCGACCTGACGTGCTGCGCGAGACGGACATGGCGGGGCTGGATGCCGCGCTGCGTGATGCAGCGGTGGGGCGGGTGTGGCGGCGCGCCAAGCTCATCGTGCTGGACCTTCGCGGCGCCTCAGGTGCCTGGCACCTGGTCGTGCAGCCGCGCTTCACCGGTGGCCTCATCGTGGACGACGGCCAGCTATCCGAGAGCGAGCGTCAGTACGTGTGCGTGAGCTTCACGCTCGGCGATGGCCGCGTGCTGCACTACCGCGACGTGCGCCGACTGGGCACCGTGGCCCTCATGGCTGGCGAGCGTTTCGCCGAATATTCCGCCGGACTTGGCCCCGAGCCTCTTGACCCGACGCTCACCGTGGCTGCATTTTCGGGTTGTATTCGGGACTCACGCCAACCCATCAAGGCCGCGCTCATGGATCAACGGCGGCTGGCCGGCGTGGGCAACATCTACGCCAACGAGGCGCTATGGCTGGCCGGCATCGACCCATCCCGCGAAGCAGCGTCGCTTTCCGATCCGGAGTGGGCCTCGCTGCACACCGAGCTCCGGCAGGTCCTGCAGGCCAGCATTGCGGCCCGCGGCACCAGCTTTCGCGACTACCGGGACGCGCGCGGTGAGCGGGGACGTTTTGTCGAACAGCTGGCCGCATACGGTCGTGCCGGGGAGCCCTGCCGGCGCTGCGGGCATCGCCTCATCGGCACCCATGCCGTGGACGGACGCAGCACGGTCTTCTGCGCGAGGTGTCAGCACTGAGCTGGCTGCAGGGCTGGCCGCGTCGCTGCCACCCCGCCCCACCCGCCGTCCGCGCGCGCTGGCCACCCAACTCGATCTGGCCATGCCGGCCAGTGAGGCCAACGTGGCCCGACTGCGTGAACAGGTGCGCGCCACCACACGTAACGCGCCTGGTGTGTACCTCATGCGCGGAGCGCACGGCGAGGTGCTGTACGTGGGCAAGAGCACCCAGGTGCGCACGCGGCTGCTCAGTTACTTCCGCCTACCTTGGCCTGAGCATCGCCACGCCCGCATGCTGCGGGAAACGTCCAGCATCGAATGGGAGCCGCAGCCCAGCGAGTTTGCCGCGCTGCTGCGCGAAGTGCGGCTCATTCGCGCGCACCTGCCTCGCTACAACGTGCGTTCGGCACGGCCGCTCGACAAATGGTGGGTCATCAGCATCGCCAGGGGGCCGGCGCCGCGTCTTCGCATTCAGCGCGCCAGTGCCGCCGCCCGCTCCCGCGACGTGGCGCAGATCATCGGCCCCTTTGCGTCACGTCGTCCGCTGCAGGACGCATTGCGGGTGCTCAACGACGCGTTGGGACTGCGCGACTGCAGTGACCGCGTGCCGCTGCATCTCGCCGACGTGCAGGAACTCTTCGATGCCATGCATCCGGCCATGCAGCGCACCCCGCGCTGTCACCGCTACGAAACCCGGCGCTGCCTGGGCCCCTGCGTGGGCGCCACCACCGAGTATCAGTACCGTACACAACTCACGCGGGCCAAGGCGGTACTCGAGGGACGCGACGACTCGCCGCAGCAGCAACTCGTTCGGGAAATGGCCGCGGCCAGCGCGTCCCTCAGCTACGAGCGTGCCGGCTGGTTGCGCGACCGGCTCACCGCGCTGCAGGAACTCGAGGCGCAGTTGTCGCGTGTGCGCGAGGCGCTGGCGCGTCCGAGCTTCGTGTATGCGGTGCCCGGGCACGATGGCGACGATCGTCTGTATCTCGTGCGCCACGGCGTGGTAGTGGCCGAGGCACGCTGTCAGGAGCCCGGGACGGTGAACGCCATGCAGGACCTCGAACGACAAGCCACCCAGGCGGTGCCCACCGGCGCGCTGGTCGATCGACTCGATGAGTTGTTGCTGGTGGAGTCGTGGTTCCGCGGGCGCAACGGCGCGAAGGCCATTGTGGCGGAGACGGTGGTGGGGGCGCTGGAGGGGCTGGGGCTTGCGGCGGCACCGCTGAACTGATGGTGTGAGGGTCAGAGGTACGGGGGATAAGAGAAGCGGGGGCGGGGGTGGGGAGCGCCGCGGGGG
>JACVCT010000144.1 GCA_016741895.1 Gemmatimonadaceae bacterium
GGCCGGGGTGTACCCACCGGCCATGAAGATGATCGCCACCTGGTTTCGCGCACAGCGCGGACTGGCCGTTGGCACCATCGTGGGCGCGCTGACGGTGGGCAAGGGTGTGCCCTATCTCGTGCATGCCTTCCCGCACGCGAGCAACGCGGTGGTGCTGGGCAGCGCCTCGGGGGCAGCCGTGCTCGCGGCGCTGCTGGTGTGGTGTGGTTATCGCGAGGGTCCCTACCCGTTTCCCCCGCGCCCCTTCTCGTGGCGACTCGTGCACGACGTGGTCTCGGGACGCGCCTGGCGTCTCGCCCTCGGTGGCTATCTCGGTCACATGATCGAGCTCTACGCCGCTTGGACCTGGATTGCCGCCTTCATCACCGCCAGCGTGTTGGCGTCTTCGGGCAGCATCACCGGACGCACGGAATCCGTGGCGTCGCTTGTGTCTTTCGGTATGCTGGCCGTTGGTGGATTGGGCTGTCTCTGGGGCGGCGTGATGGCCGACCGGCACGGTCGCCCGTGGCTGGTGAATGTGGCCATGACCGCGAGCGGCAGCTGTGCCTTGCTCATGGGCCTGGCCTTTGGCTCCACACTGTTGCTGCTCGTGCCGCTGGCGCTGATATGGGGATTCTTCATCATTGCCGACAGCGCGCAGTTTTCAGTGCTGGTGACCGAGAGTGTGCCGCCGCATGCGGTGGGCACAGCGCTCACCCTGCAAACGTCCATTGGCTTTCTGCTCACCGCCGGCGTGATTCAGCTGGTGCCGCGCGTGGTGAGCTGGGCCGGATGGTCCTGGGCCTTTGCCATGCTGGCGCTTGGCCCCGTGCTCGGTGTACTCAGCATCCGGCAGCTGCAGCGCGCGCGAACTTAGGGCTCTCGCACGCCGCGCACGCGTTCCACGGCGTTGAGCAACTGCTCCATGGTGAAGGGCTTTTCGAGGAACACCGTCTCCGCACCGCTGGCGTCGGGCAGGCTCTGCTCTGAGTAGCCGCTGACATACACCACCGGGAGTGTGGGCACCTCCTCGCGCAGCCGCTCCACGAGTTCGCGCCCGCCCATCTCCGGCATGCGCAGATCGGTGACGACGAGATCGATCTCGTGCCGATGATCCCGCCACATCAGCAGACCATCGGCGCCGTGCCGCGCCTCCAGCACCGTGTGGCCCTGTCGTTCGAGCATGCGCCGTGCCGCCGAGCGCACGGCGTTTTCGTCTTCGACGAGCAGGATGGTGGCGCCGTCCGACCGACGCGGCACCACGCGCGGTGCCTGAGTCACCGACGAGCGCGCACCCGCGGCTGCAGGGAAGTACAGACTGAACATGGTGCCACGCCCCGGCTCGCTGTCCACGGCAATGGCGCCGCCGAACTGCTGGACGATGCCAAACACCGTTGCGAGTCCCAGCCCCGTCCCCGAGCCCACGGCCTTGGTGGTGAAGAAGGGCTCGAAGGCGCGCGCGCGGGTGATTTCGTCCATGCCGTGGCCCGAGTCCTTCACGCGCAGACGCACGGCGGGTCCCGGCGGCATCCCACCCAGCCGGGCCGCATCATCGGGCGCCACGTGCACCAGCGCCGTGTCGATGCTCAGTGTGCCGCCCCGCCCATGCGAGCCATGCGCCTCGGTGAGCATGGCATCACGCGCGTTCACGGCGAGATTGAGCAGCACCTGTTCGAACTGGCCGCGGTTGCCCCGAATGGGCGGCAGTCCGCTGTCGAGGTGCACGTCCAGCACGATCTCCTCGCCAATCACGCGGCGCAGCAGCGACTCGGCACCGCGCACCACCTCGCTCACGTCGAGCGGCTGCAGGGCAACGGTTTGCTTGCGGCTGAAGGCGAGCAGCTGACGCACCAGTTCGCGCGCGCGCTCGGTGGCGCGGCCAATTTCCTCGAGGTCACGGCGGACCGGATGTCCGGTGGGCAGATCATCCTGGGCAAAGGCCAGGTTGCCCGAGATGACCGTGAGCAGGTTGTTGAAGTCGTGCGCAATGCCGCCGGCCAACTGACCCACGGCCTCCATCTTCTGCGCCTGCCGCAGGCGCTCCTCGAGCCGCTCGCGTTCGGTTTCGTCCTCCATGGCGCCGATCATGCGCAGCACATGGCCTTCATCATCACGCACCGCGTAGCCACGGTCCACCACCGCACTCCAGCCGCCGTCGGCGCGTCGGAAGCGATACGCGGCATGCCAGGCCGCATGCTGATCCGCCACATGATCGGGCTGTACGCTGCGGCTCAGGTCGAGCAGGCTGTCCACCGCGCGCGCGTGGTCGTCGGGATGCACACGTTCGGCCCACCAGGCCAGCGTGGGCGCCACGTCGGCGCGCGCATAGCCGAACACCCGCTCGATGCCGTCGCTCCACACCAGCCGGTCCGACTGCACATCCCAGTCCCAGATGGCGCTGTCGGTGGCGCGCGCGGCCAGCGCGTAGCGCTGCTCACTGTCACGCAGCGCTGCGAGGGCGCGCTCGCGTTCGGCGTCGAGGCGCCTGCGCTCGGTGATGTCGAGCACCGTGCCCACGAAGCGCATGGCCCTGCGCTGGCCCTCGTGTTCGGCAAACAGCACGCGTCCACGCGCGGAGATGATGCGGGCGCTGCCGTCCGGTGTGGTGATGCGATACTCGGTGGCAAAGCGCCCGTCGCCCTGCGGATCGATGGCGCGAGTCACCAGCTGCCGTGTGGATTCGCGATCGACCTCGTCGATCAGCGCCAGGAATCGCTCGTAGCGAATGGGCGCGCGGGGTGGCACCCCGAATATGGCATACGTGCGCTCGTCCCAGGCAATGAGATCGGACGACAGATCCCAGTCCCACATGCCGACACCGGAGGCGTCGAGTGCGAGCTCGAAGCGCGCCTGCTGATCGGCGCGGCGATCTCCGCCGCGACGCTTCTCGAAGATCGTGGGAGCAGCGTCGCCCCCTGTCGGCATGGAGTGCACGGGTCCTCGGTGAGGCACGAACCGTACGCGCGATCCGGCGTGCTGTCGGACCGCGGCTGCCGGGTGGCTCCATTGGGAGCCACCCGGCAGCGTTGCTTCAATTACGCGCCCATTTCCTCGTCTGCGCTAGTGTTGCGCGCAGCGGGCGTGTCGGCGGGCTTCACCTCGATGGCCGGGTGGCCGTTCTTCTTGAGGATTTCGTCAATTGGTGGAATGAGCTCCTGGTACGCCTTGCGCAGCTCGACCAGGTAGCCCTCGAGTTCCTTGGTGAGCAGGTCGAACACCTGCTGGGACTGCTTCGTGGGCCGGGCCTCGGCACTGCCCACGACACCAGCAAGCGCGGCGATCTGGTTGTTCACCTTGATCGGGTAGTTGAGCGGATCCTGACCCGACTGGTTCTTGACCTGATAGATCTCCGCTTCCATGGCGCTGATGCGCTGGTCGAGCGTCTTCACCAGCTGCGCATAGCGGGCCGAATCGGCGCCCACCTGATTCATGCGCGACACCGCCTGCTGGCGCACGTTGCGCACGGTGCGCACCGCGTCGTTGGCATCGGTGGTGCGATCGCGAATGGCGATGAGCAGCTTGTACTGCGCGATGAGGTCGGCCTGCGTGGCATCGCTGCGCGGATCCTTGCGCACGACCAGACGGGCATCACCGGCCGGCGCACCATCAACCAGCAGGCGCACCGTGTAGTTGCCCGGCGGCACCAGCGGTCCGTTGGTCACGCCCGCCCAGAGAATCATGCCCGGGAAGGTGGTGGCATCGGGCTCGCGCAGGTTCCACGAGAAGGTGTTCATGCCCACGTTGTTGGTGGGCGGCCGATCGCCTGCCACCGCGCGGCGTCCACCGGGGCCGGCCGCCGCCTGCTGCATGTCACTGGCGAACGACTTGATGGTGCGACCCGTGGAGTCGCGGAACTCGATGGTGACCTTGTTGGCCTTGTCCTTGAGCCAGTAGTACACGATGGCGCCGCTGGGCGGGTTCTGTCCGACCTGCGTGTCCCCACCACGGCCAAAGCCTCCGCCCCAGTTGATGCGATAGGACGGCCGCGGCGTGAACAGGTGCGCCTTCTTGGCCAGCACGTCGGCGCTCAGCTGACGCAGCACGCCGATGTCGTCGATGACATAGAAGGAGCGGCCATGCGTACCCGCAATGAGGTCGCCCTCCTTGATGGCCAGATCGTGCACCGGCACGATGGGCATGTTGCGCTGCATCGAGAACCAGGTCGCGCCGTCATCGAGCGAGGCCCAGATGCCGCGCTCGGTGCCGGCAAAGAGCAGGCCCGGACGGACTTCGTCTTCACGAATGACCCGCGTGAACTCGTGCGCCGGGATGCCGTTCGGCTTGCCGCTGCCGTCAATGCGCGTCCAGGTCTTGCCGAAGTCCGTGGTCTTGAAGAGGTAGGGCTCGTTGTCATCCATCTGGAAGCGGTTCGCGGCCACATACGCCGTGCCGGCGTTGAAGCGCGAGGCCTCGATGATGGAGATGCGCGCCCATTCGCGCTCCTTGAGCAGCGGCGGCGTGACGTTGGTCCAGCTCACGCCCCCGTTGCGCGTCACGTGCACCAGGCCGTCGTCGGTGCCGGCCCAGATGGTGCCCTTGAGCACCGGCGACTCGGCGATGGCGAACACCGTGCCGTAGTACTCGACGCTGGTCTGGTCCTTGGTGATCGGACCGCCCGAGGGGCCCAGCGTGCGCGGATCGTTGCGCGAGAGGTCGGGGCTGATGGCCGTGTAGCTGTCGCCCTCGTTCGTGGTCTTGAAGAGCACGCTCGAGCCCACGTACAGCGTGCGCGGGTCGTGCGGGCTCACGACGATGGGGAAGGTCCACTGCATGCGGTACTTGGCATCCTTCGCATCGTGACCCATGGGGTTGAGCGGCCATGGATTCACGTCGCGCGTCATGCCCGTGCGCATGTCCTTGCGCGTGAGGTAACCGCCGTAGCTGCCGGCAAACACGATGTCCGGGTTGTTGGGCAGCGCGGCAATGAAGCCCGACTCGCCGCCACCCGCATCCTTCCACATGTCGATGGTGATGCCACCCTGTGCGCGCGACGGACCGCAGAGCGTGCTGTTGTCCTGCTGCGCGCCGCAGATCTGATACGGGAAGTGATTGGTGGTGGTGACGTGGTAGAACTGCGCCGTGGCGAAGTCGAGATCGGTGAAGGTCTTGCCACCGTCGGTGGTGACGTTGGCGCCGCCGTCATTGGCCTCGACCATGCGGTTCGGATCGTCCGGCGCAATCCAGAGATCGTGCGAATCGCTGTGTCCCGTGTTGATGTTGCTCCAGGTCTTGCCACCATCGCGCGACACCTGGAACTGCACGTTGCTGGCGTACACCACGTCGGGGTTCTTGGGATCAGCGTAGATCTTGGTGTAGTACCACGCCCGCTGACGCAGCTTCCGCTCGTCGTTGACGCGCTGCCAGGTGGCGCCGGCGTCGTCGGAGCGGTACACGCCGCCCTCATCGGCTTCGATGAGCGCGTACACACGGCGCCCGTTGCCGCTCACGCTGATGCCGATGTTGCCCCAGAGGCCCTTGGGCAGGCCGGTGTTCTTCGTGATTTCCGTCCAGGTGTCACCACCGTCGGTGGTCTTGAACATGCCCGAGCCCTTGCCGCCCGACACCAGCATCCACGGCTTGCGATGCGCCTGCCAGAAGCCGGCGTAGAGCACGTTGGGATTGGTGGGGTCCATGACGAGGTCGGCCGCGCCGGTGGAGTCGTCTCGGAAGAGCACCTTCTGCCAGGACTTGCCGCCGTCCTTGCTGCGGAAGATGCCGCGTTCGGCGTTGGGGCCCCACACATGGCCCTGCGCCGCCACGTAGACGAGGTCGGGATTGCTGGGATGCACACGCACCTTGGCGATCTGGCGCGTGTCATTGAGTCCGATGTTGGTCCAGGTCTTTCCACCATCGGTGGTCTTCCACATGCCGTCGCCATGCGAGACGTTGCCGCGAATGGCGAACTCGCCACCGCCTACGTACACGATGTCGGGGTTGCTGGGGGCCACGGCCACCGCGCCGATGGTGCCGCCGAAATACTTGTCGGTCATCGGCGCCCAGTTCTTGCCACCGTCGGTGGTCTTGAACACGCCGCCACCCACGGTGCCCATCCAGTATTCCTGCGGGCGGGCCACCGATCCGGCCACCGCCACCGAACGCCCACCGCGATAGGGGCCGATCTCACGCCAGCGAATGGCGGACAGCGCGGCCGTGTCGAAGCCGGCCGCCAGGGCCGGCACCGTCGCCCGTTGGGCCACCGCCGCCGGCCGCGTGGCCGCGGGACGGGTCTGGGCGACGAGGGGGAAAAGAGGCAGGGCAGCCGTAACCAGGGCTGCCGTGCGCACGAACGCGTGCTTCACGGCTGGAACCTCCAAAGGTGGGAAAGAGCCCGTTTATCTGGCGTTAAGCTCTCTCTGGCAACGCCGGAGGGGGAGGGAGCGCTGAAAACCGGCCCGATCCGGGCTGAAACCGGGGTCGGGAGACTGGCGTACGCACTATCGAAGTGATATCACTTCAATACCAACCCGTTCACTCCCCTCCAGGAGTTCCTGCAATGCTCCGTGAAACGACCCCTCGCCCAACCCCCGGCATTCTGATGGCGGGTGTGCTCGTCCTCGGCATCGCCGCCGGGGCGGCGATCTTCATCTTCGGCGCGCGCTCCAAGGACGTGCCCCAAGTCATTGCCGGCCTGGTCATCCTCACCGTCGCCTTTCTGGGCCTGCCCGGCCTGTTCACCGTGGCGCCCAACGAGGGCAAGGTGCTGACCCTGTTCGGCAACTACCGCGGCACCGAACGGCGCCCCGGGCTCTGGTGGGTCAACCCCTTCATGAGCAAGCAGACGGTATCGCTGCGCGTGCGGAACTTCGAGACCAACAAGCTCAAGGTGAACGACGCGCGCTCGAACCCGGTGGAAATCGGCGCCATCGTGGTCTGGAAGGTCATCGACACGGCCGAGGCGGTGTTCGAGGTGAACGACTACGTGCAGTACGTATCGGTGCAGAGTGAGTCGGCGCTGCGCGCGCTGGCCTCCTCGTACCCCTACGATGCGCACGGCACCGATGAGATCACGCTCAGCACGCACACTGCGGAAGTCTCCAAGGGGCTCATGGAGGCGCTGCACGAGCGGCTGGCCAAGGCGGGTGTGGACGTGATCGAGGCGCGCATCAGCCACCTGGCCTACGCGCCCGAGATCGCGGCGGCCATGCTGCAGCGTCAGCAGGCCAGCGCCATCGTGGCGGCGCGGCAGACCATCGTGGAAGGCGCGGTGGGCATGGTGGAGATGGCGCTCGACGCCCTCAAGGAGAAGAACATCATCGACCTTGATGGCGAGCGGCGCGCGGCCATGGTGAGCAACCTGCTGGTGGTGCTGTGCTCCGACCGCGCGGCGCAGCCGGTGGTGAACACCGGATCGCTGTACACCTGACTCTCGTGACGGACCGACCGGATCATGGCTGATCGCAAGTCGTTTCTCCTGCGCGTGGACCGCGAGGTGCTGGACGCGGTGCAGCGCTGGGCCAACGACGATCTGCGCAGCCTCAACGGGCAGATCGAGTTTCTGCTGCGGCGTGCGCTCCGTGATGCGGGGCGCACGCCGAAGGCCGGTCCAGTGGTGCCCGCTCACCCGGACGACGCGTCACCGGCGTCGGCCGGTGATCTGCCCTCTCCCCCAGTGTCCGATTCGGAGTCCTCATGATTTTCGTGCGTCTTTCCCGCGGTGGTCGTTTGGTGTGGGGCGTGTTGGTGCTGGTGGTGCTGGCGCTGGCCCTGGGTGTGCTGTGGCCGTCGCTGGTGAAGGCGCAGCCGGCGCCGGCCGCGGCTGGCAGCGCGATGCAGTACGTGTATCTGTTGGGCACGGACACGCTTGCGACCGAACGTGTGACGCTCACCAATACCGCAGCCCTTGGCGTGCTGCAGTACCGCAATCAGCCGCGTGTGGAGTGGTCGCATGCGATGAGCAACGGACGACTCGGCGCGCTGACACTCAAGGTCTTTGCTCCGGGCGCCGCTGAGGGCGCCACAGCGGTGCAGGAATTCGTGTTCACGCCGCAGGGCGACAGCGTGATCGTGGCCATTACACAGGGCGGTGGCAGTCGGCAGGAGGTGGCGCGCAGTCGGGCGGGCGCCCTGCCCGTCATGGGTCGGTCGGTGCTGCACACCGCGCTGCTCGCTGCGCAGGCGAGGCGGCTCGAGCTCACGTCGGCGCCCCTGTTCATGACATCAGGCGGGCAGACCATGGACGCCACGTTTGCCTTCCGTGGCGACACCAGCACCACCACGCTCGCCGGCCTGACCATTCAGGCGATATGGGCGAATGGCGTGCCCGTGGAGATTCTGGTGCCTGCGCAGAACCTGCGCGCCGTGCGGGTTGCGTCGTCTGCGCCCACGCTGCCCAGCACGGCCGAGGTCATCAGCTACGCCGCGCCGGCCAATGCGCCGTACACCTCCGAGGACGTCACCATTCCCACCCCGCACGGCTTCACCCTGGCCGGCACGCTCACGCGTCCGCGTGGTGTGAGTGGCCGGGTGCCGGTGGTGGTCACCATCAGCGGCAGCGGGCCGCAGGACCGGGACTCGCGCATTGCGACGGTGCGTGGCTACGCGCCATTCCGCGATTTTGCCGATACGTTGGGGCGTCGTGGCATCGCG
This sequence comes from Gemmatimonadaceae bacterium, assembly GCA_016741895.1. GTDB lineage: Bacteria > Gemmatimonadota > Gemmatimonadetes > Gemmatimonadales > Gemmatimonadaceae > Gemmatimonas. Next base: position 8,566 of record JACVCT010000144.1, read on the forward strand.
GTGCTGCGCTATGACGACCGCGGTGTGGGCGCGAGCGGCGGCAAGGGCGCGCTGCGCGACACGGCCACCAGTGCCGACTTCGCCGCCGATGTGGCGAGTGTGGTGGCCTATCTGCGCACGCGGCCCGACGTGGACAGCACGCGCATCGCCCTCATGGGCCACAGTGAGGGTGGACTGATTGCGCCGCTGGCGGCTGCGGCCGATGCGCGCGTGCGCGCGGTCGTGCTGCTGGCAGGGCCGGCGTACAACGGGCGGCGCATTCTGGAGTATCAGAACGGCCTGGGTATCGCAGCCGCGCCCGGACTCAGCGATCGCCAGCGCGACTCGTTGCGCGCCACGGTGCCCGCTGCGCTCGATTCGCTGGCTCGCAGCAACCGGTGGATGGGCTACTTCATGGCCACCGACCCGCTGGCCACCGCGCGTCGTTTGCGGCAGCCGGTGCTGATCGTGCAGGGCAACACGGACATGCAGGTCACGCCCGAGCAGGCCGATACACTGGCCAGCGCCATGCGCGCGGCCGGCAATCGACAGGTCACCCTGCGACGCTTTCCGGGCGTCAATCATCTGCTGCTGAACGATCCCTCCGGCGCGCCGCAGGGTTATGGCACGCTGCCCGACACGCGGGTCCGTCGGGATGTGCTTGGTACGGTGGCCGACTGGCTGGTGCAGACGCTCAAGCGCTGATACCAGCCGCTGCAACCGACGGAGGCCAACACCACAGTGACGCAGCGCCGAGGTCCACAGGATGACCTCGGCGCTGATTAGCTTTCCGGGATGCGTTTCTCATCCCGGCGATTGCTCGCCCCGCTTGGTCTGCTGCTTCTGGCTGGCCTCAGTTCTCAGCGCCTGACCGCTCAGGGCACGTCGGCGACGTACGTGTATCTGCGTGGCGGCGACACGCTGGGCACCGAAGCGCTGACCGCGCAAGGCACGCAGTCTGTTGGGCGACTTGCCTTGCGCAACCAGCCGCTCATCGAGTGGACGCACCAGCGTCAGGCCAACAACCGGCTCGGTCCGCTGCGCATCCGGGTGCTGCAGACGCCCACAAGCGCCACGCCCATTCAGGACGTGACCTTTGCCATTGCCGGCGATTCCCTGCGCGTGGCCATCACCACCGGCAAGACGGTGAGCCAGCAGGCCGTGCAGGTGCCGATGCCCGATGTGGTCCCGCTGGTGAATGCCTCGGTGCTGCACACCGCGTTCGTGGCCGACTACGGCAAGCGCCGCGAGCTTGATCGTATTCCCGTCGTACTCACCACCGGCGCCCAGTCGGCGCTGGCGCAGCTCGCGCAGCAGAGCGGCAAGAGTGTGCTGACCCTTGGCAAGACCGTGTACACGATCACCTGGGCCAAGGATGGGTTGCCGGAGACGGTGGACATTCCGAATCAGAATTCGAGGATAGTGCGCTTAAGGTGAACACCGCAGTCCTGGTCGGAGTGCGTAATCCGCTGCTCTGGGCCGTGAGCTGTGCGCTATGGGTGTGGGCGGTTTGGCGGCGGCATCGCGCGATCCACAACTTCCGGATCGCGTGATGCGGAAGCATGAACCACGCAAACTCACCACCCACGGCTCAGAGCGCAGAGCAGCATATGGCGCACCCCAACCCCGACTGCGGTTCCGACATGCGCCCCGCCTCTAATCCCGAATTAACAACATTTCCCCCCGCGGGCGCGTTATTTCGTCGTCCCGGGTGACCTTGCCCCGGGCGTCGTTTCCCACCGACAGCTTGGTATCATGCGATTCCTACCCCTCACGCTCGCGGCCGCCGGCATGACGCTCGGCGCCTGCGCTCCCAAGCCCAAGCCGGCCCCCGCGCCGGCCCCCACCCCCAACACCGCCGGACCGCGCGGCGGCGGCGCGCCAAGTAGTGCCACGGGCGGCGCTGCCGGCAACGGCACGGCCCAGCCCCCCGCCGGTGGCG
>JACVCT010000145.1 GCA_016741895.1 Gemmatimonadaceae bacterium
GCGCCTGTTTGCACAGGACGAACCCCCCGCCACGGCTGGGGGGCGGCCGGTGCGTCTCGCCACATCGCAGGAAGTGCTGGTCCACCTGAGTGGATATCTGCAGGTGGATGGCCGCTGGCTGAGTGGAGCCACCCAGAATCTGCCGGACGGCATTCTGCTTCGTCGCGCCCGCCTGCTGGTGGACGCACAGTTGCCGTCGGGCTGGGGCCTGCGATTGCAGCCTGATTTCGGGCAGGGACGCGTGCAGGTGCAGGACGCGTTTGTGTCGCACGATCAATCGTCACGGCAGTTCCGCGCCGGCCGCTTCCGTCCGTCGTTTGGACTCGAACGATCGCAGTCATCCGGCACTCTGCTCTTTCCAGAGCGCTCGATCATCAACTCGCTGGTGCCAAGTCGCTCACTTGGCGCCCAGCTGACCTGGCGCCGCGGAATCTGGACGCTGGCAGCCGGTGGTTTCCGCACACCCATTGGCACCGACGCAACCGTGCTCGACACCGACGGCGACGTTGGCGCCACGGTTGGATCGGGACATGACCTGCTGCTGCGGAGTGCATGGGCATGGCGCCGCGACGAGCGCTACGCCGACCTGCAGGTATCACTCCTTGATGGGCGCGAGCGCGGCTCGGACGACGCGCCGGCCATGATCCGCATTCTCACCGTGGGCCAGCAGCCGCTGACGGCCTTCCGCAACGACGGCACGGAGGCCGGGACAGTCGTGGCCAGCGGCAGCCGCCGGCGCGCCTCGGCGGGCGGCGCACTGGGCAGCGCACAATGGATGCTGGCCGCCGAGGGCGCCTGGCTTTCGCAGCGGGGCACCATTGGCAACGTAGGCGGCACCGTGACCACCGGCGCTGCCGTGTTGCGTGGCACCTGGGTGTGGAACGGACGTCTCATGCCGTCGCAGGAAATCGTGCCATCATCGCGGCGCGGCGCTGTGGAGCTCGGTCTGCGCGCGGGCACCATTGGCTCGTGGGGACAGCGCGCTGGCGCGCTCATCAGCTCGCGCTCCGCACGCCGTGCAGCCAGCGGCGGTGTGGCACTTGGCTGGACACCCGGCGCGCTCACGCGCCTGTCGCTGGGTTATGACATTACCGCCTCCGGTGATTTGCGCAGCGTGCGGGAGCATGCGCTGATGGCGCGCGTGCAGCAGGCGTTCTGACAGGACAAAATCAGCGCGCGATTGCGGCACTCTCGCTCTGTGCCATGCAATCGATGCCCACCCCCTGATGCGCTCGGTGAATTCCAGACAGCAGACAGACGACTGGTACAGATCGTTTCGAATCGTCCGCAGGTGTTGGTTCGCCTAAATCTTCTTTGACACAACGATGTTGGGTCCGGCCGTTGCAACCGGCTCAGGATCGAAGAAATCCTCCGGGACCTTATCAAACTCGAAGCCGTACTTCTCGCTGTACTTCAAGAGCTTCCGTTGCATTGCCTCGGAACACTGGTCGAACTCGACTCTGATCTCTTCGCACTCTGTCACCTTCGCATCTTTGACCAAGGCATCGAAGAATGTGCCGAATCCTTTTGACACGTCTGACTTTTCGATGTACTTGATCCTGCCATCAAGCGTCTTTCCCTGTGCTTTGAGGTGACCAGAGAAAGGATACCCCGCGTACTGAGATTTCATCGTGTAGATCAACTTCGTTCTCGGTGGAATGCTCTCCAGATGCGGCAAAGCTCTCGCACCAATGTAATTCTGCGTTGCCCTGCTCATTCCTTGGCCCATTGTGACCTCTGCGTGGAAGGTGACCACTCGAGCGGTCGATATTGCCTTCGCTTTGCCACAGTGTCAAGCGATTCGAAAACAGATGGTGAATGGCAGACTCCCGCTAACCCGACGGATAGTCAAGTACGGGGCTTGGTGAATACCTGCGGTGCAACGCCATTGTCAGCCGAGCTCATCCAGAGAGGTAACAGCGTGCTCGGTCTTCAACCGCCTTGTCAATTGATTCACAGCCTCGGCGACACGTTGCCCTCATCCCCCGATTGTTCACTTCGCCCGCAGATCAACGCACAGGAAGGAGGACTGCTCCCGCCGTTCTGCAGCAGCACACCAGGTTCCCGCAGGGATCAACAGGAAGACTTCCACAGCCGCCATTTACGGTGCCACCTGTACTGCGGATAGCTACATCCGTGGACTCGGCGCATTCGTGGGTGTATTCGCGTACGCCGAACCAACAGAAGTCCACATTGGCCATGGCCAGTCGTGGTACTGGACCGAACGCAGTGCGCCGCGTAGACGGAACAGCCTGGCTGCGCCGACTGATCTGAGCAGCCTTCGCCTTGAAGTTGGATTGGACTACGACCGCCGCCGAGAATGAACTGCCGAGGGCGTTCGCATCACTCAGAGCGCGGCTGGCGAGCGACTCGCCATCGCCGGATGTGCGGGACATCGTCCTCGTCCTTCCACACCCCGAGCACCTCACTCGTACTCACGCGCAGCACCTGAACTCGCGAAGGCGTCATCACCCGCGCGAGCGCCACGCCGGTGCTGTCGTAGACGATGTACTGACGCGGGTCATCTTCGAGGACCCATGGGTCTTCTGCCCAGATGCTGCCGTCGGTGCCCGCCAACAGCCGATCGATGAATGCATGCACGGCCGCATACCGCCAGCCCTCGATCATCCGTTTGGCATCGACCTTGGCCGACGCCGGACGCCCGCTCTTTTCCACTGCATTCAGCACGTCGGCCTGCAAGCGATTTCGATCTTCGGCCGTCACAGCACGCGACGTGCGTGCGCTCCGAATGCGACGCACCATGCCCTGTGGCCCGTACTCCACGATCTCCGCCGTTTCGTTGGTGGCCACGAACACCCGGCGCCCATCGGATGCCATGGCGGTACCGCGGCCGAAACGAAGGGGATACTCATCGGCCCAGGTTTCACCGTCCATCGTGGTGTTGGCGCGATAGTTCTCGCCGTCGGGCACCACCGCAATGGTATCGACATCCACTAGTGGCGCAGCGGTGTCCGTGCCAGGCGCCGGTCGAACACGATAGGCCACCACGGCAAACGGCGTCCGATACACCGAATCGCGATCCTCCGGTGCCTCCTTGAACGGCAGGCGCAGCGAGCCGAGCAGCCGCCCGTCCATCAGTTGCATGGTGATGCGTACGGACGAACCATCCTCGAAGCGAGGAAACGTGACCTGGCGCGCGAACTGGCCATCTGGCCCGAAGACGGACACGCGCCGATTGTTGGCATCCACGAACGCCAGCGAGTCCCCGGCCAGCAGCTGCAATCGACTCACATACCCAACCTCACCGGGACCTCGGCCCGCTCGGCTTACCACCCGCTCGAACGCCCCGTTGGCCGAGTACGCCCGGATATCCCGGAGCTGCTGGTCGGCCACGTAGAAGCCGCCGTCTGAGCGCTGCTCCGCGTCAAGCACTCGTGCGAATTGCGTGTCGGTTTGATCGCCGCGCAATTCCTGCAGAGGTACCGTATCGAGCGTCCATTCGGGGAGGCTCGCCATGTGCGCCGCAGAGTGGTCCACGATGGATACGCCGGCGCTGTCGCGGGTGGATGCGCCGACTGGAGAACGCTCGGTGGTGCCGCCGCACGCGTGCAACAGTGTGAACAGCAGCAGCGCGCTCGATTCCTTCACAATCACTCGCTTCATGAATTCATCCCTGTCCGCTTGAGGATGTTGTGCAGGGTTCCCGGCGCCCAGAGGAGCGCCATGACAGTGAGACAGATGATCGCGCCAAACCAGTCGCGCAGCAAGACCGGACCCGTCGGCAGCGGCGCCTCACCAGCTGGCGCCGCCACCGACCCCTGCCGGACGTACGTTACGCGGCTGTGCTCCGGCGCCGACGCCGCATCACTCCCATGAGCATGCCCCCGATACCGAGCAGCGCGAGCGCGGTGGGTTCGGAGACGGTGACCGGCGGCGTCACCGCGCCACCTGGTGTCAGGTCGCGAAAGCCGAACGCCCTCTCAAAGCTGAAGGTGGAGCCCCCCGGGAGTGGGCCGGTCTCGATGAGGAAGATGTTCGACGTGCCGGGGAACGGGTTACTCGTCGGCTCCCATCCCGAGGGGATCGCCACCTCCACATACCAATTGGTGCCGCCCCCATCGAAGTACTGTACGGAGAAGTCCCCGAGCGACGACGAAACCAGCGGCTCCTCCTGAATCACAACTCCCGACTCGGTCACGCCGAAGAACGACACGTTCCACGAGGCAATGCCACCTTCGCCTGCATTCCGGACCCCGTTGCCGTCCACGTCGTTGAAAAGCGTGCCGAACAGGTTGAAGGTGATGACCGGGCATGGCTCTGAAAACGTGACGATCGATCCATCGCGGCAAATACGAAAGTCGCCAACTGGGGATCGAGGAGGCGCGAGAAACGTCCTGGGATCCTGTGCCCAACTGGTCTCTGCCGATCCAACAGTCGCCAACACCAGGGCGACCGTGCACCAGATTCTGCGGATGTTGTGTTTCATGGTATACGAGAGGAGAAGCGTGAACGCCGCAATGCCCGAGCGGATGGGCAGGACGACCACCGCCATGGGTGGCGCGAGCACGGTAGCCACCGGCAGGGACCGAGGTACTACTCACATGTTGCAGGATGCACGATGTGCAACCTGGAGGCATGATGAGGCAGCGCGGGTACCCGTCTGCGCTCCGGCACCGATCTGCGCACGGGTCAGCGCGGTGTCCGCACGTCGTCCTGATGACTCGCGCGACGGTACTCCGTTGGCGTCACGCTGTATTGCGCCTGGAAGCAGCGGAAGAAGTGGGACACGCTCTTGAAACCCACCGAGAAGGCCACGTCAGCGATCGACCCCGACGTGGTGCGCAGCAGCCGCGCCCCCTCCTCCACGCGCAGGCGCCGCAGCAGGTCCGAGGGTGACTGTCCCGTCACCTGCCGCACCCGCCGGAACAGGTGCGAGCGATCCTGCGCCATCACGTCGGCCAATTCAGTGACGCCGAAGTCCTCGTCGCCCAAACGCGCGCGGATCGCCGCGAGCAGCCTCTCGCGGTACGCGAGGTCGTCCGCATCGAGCGTCGGTCCGTCGGGCGAATCCACCGCGGTTTCGCCTGCCTCCGGCGGCACCGGGCTGTCGGACACCGTGCCCGACACCGCCGCCCCAAAGCGCAGCTGCAACCGCCGCCGCGCCGCGATCTGGTTGCGCACACGCGCATCGAGCTCGCGCATCTCGAACGGCTTGCCAAGGTAGTCGTCGGCACCGCCCTCGAGCCCCGCGATGCGCTGCTCGCTCTCCGCCTGCGCCGTAAGCAGGATGACGGCGAGGTAGTCCGTCTCGGGGTCCGCGCGCAGCGCCCGTACGAGGCCGCGCCCGTCGAGCCCGGGCATCATCACGTCCGATACGATCACGTCCGGCAGTTGCGCGCGCGCGACGGCAAGGGCCTCGAGTCCATCGCCCGCCTCGAGCACCCGGAAGCGCTCCGCGAAGTGATCGCGGATGAAGGTGCGCATGTCCTCGCTGTCGTCCACGACGAGCAGCGTCGGGATGTCAGCTGCGGCATCGTCCGACGGCACCGCAGCAGACGCCTCGGGGGGCGTTGTTTTGTCAGCGACCGACTCGAATTCGACATCGGGTGCGCGCCGGTCCGCCTCGCTCAAAGGCAGGTCGACCGTGAACGTCGTCGCGATCGTGTCACTCGCCGCCCGCACGGCGCCGCCCTGCAGCTCGACCAGCTCCTTCACGAGTGAGAGCCCGATCCCGGTGCCGGGCTGGATCGTGGTACGCGATTCGTCCACCTGGTAGAACCGCTCGAAGACCAGTGCCAGCTGCTCAGGCGGGATGGCCGGCCCCGTGTTCGACACCGTGATCGTGACCGACGCGACGCTGCGCTGAAGGCGAAGCGTGACCTCCCCTGCCGGCGGCGTGAACTTCACCGCGTTCGACAGGAGGTTGGTAACGATCTTCTCGACGGCGTCGGAATCGAGGGTCACGAGGCACGCGGGCGGGACGTCGGCCCGCAACTGCAGCTGCTTGCCCTCGGCGGTCATGCGGAAGCTCTCGAGCGCGCCGCGCAGCAGGCCGCTGAGGTCAATACGGCTGGGGGACAGCTGCATCGCGCCGGCCTCGAGGCGCGCCACGTCGAGGATCTGGTTCACCAACTCCAGCAGGCGACGCGCGTTGCGAGTCGCGAGGTCCACCCAGCGCTCGTGCTGCGCGTCCACGCGATCGTGCTTGCGCAGTCGGTCGAGCGGCCCGAGCATGAGCGTGAGCGGCGTGCGCAGTTCGTGCGACACGTTTGCGAAGAAGCGGCTGCGCGCATGATCGAGCTGCTGCAGCGCCTCGGCCTGCGTCTCGAGCTGCCGGTTCTGTGCCTCGAGCTGCTGCTCGCGGTCACGCAGTGCCAGCGTGCGCTCATCCACCAGCCGCTGCAGCTCGCGCGCGCGGCGACGGGCAGCGCGACTGCGGCGCGTGAGCGTCGCAACGCCGAGGCCGAGCAGGACTGCCAGCACCGCCACGCGAAACGCTGGCGTCTCGTAGAAGCGCGGCACCACCTCGATCACGAGGCTGGCACCCGGTTCGTGCCAGCCGCGACGCGCATCGCTCGCCTGCACGCGGAAGGTGTACCGACCGGGTGGCAGCTTGGTGAAAAATGCGCTGCGCCGCGTGTCGCTCTCCACCCAGTCCGTGCTGTATCCGTCGAGCCGGTAGCGGAAGTACACGTTGCGCGGCTCGCGAAACGTGAGCGCCGTGAAGTCCACCCGAATGTCGCGCTGGTCGGGCGCAAGACGCACACCGGCGTCGTCCGGAAGCAGTGCGCTGTCGCCGGCCACCACCTGCTCGATCACGAGCGGCGGCGCCACCGCGTCGTTCACAATGCCGCGCGGGTCCACCACCACCACGCCGTCCTGCGTCGGAAACCAGAGGCGCCCATCATGTCCCTTCGCGCCAGACGGCTGCACGCCACCGTTCCCCTCGCGATTGCGCATGCCATCGCGCTCGGTGTACCCGGTGGAGCGCACGCGCGCCGCGCGGCCGTCCGCCACCGCCATCGCCTCCTCGCGCATGACCCAGAAGAGTCCACGATTCGAACTCATCCAGAGCCGCCCGAAGTCATCCTCGAGCACCTCGTGGATGCCGTCGTCGAAGAGTCCGTTGCGCGTGGTGATGGTGGCGATTCGCCGACCCTCTGCCGCAGCATCGCGCGTCGCCCATGCGCGAGGATCAAGGCGGGCGAGTCCGCGCCCTTCGGTGCCGATCCACATCCAGCCATCGGCGTCCACGTACAGCGCGCGCACCAGGTCGCTCGGCAACCCGTCGGCGGTCGTCACGGGAGTGTACGCGCCCTCGCGATAGCGCACGATGCCGCCGCCGTCCGTGGCCATCCAGAGCGCCCCGTCGCGCGAAACGGCAAAGGCGCGCACGCCGGCGGCCGGGGCCCCGCTCGCGGTGTCGAGCTTCACCAGGCGCCCCTGCTCGCGACGAAAGAGCCCGCCCTGCGTGCCGACCCACAACCGGCCATCGGGGTCCTCGTGCAGCGCCGACACCCCGAACACCTCTCCACCAAACGACGGCTCGGCCGCGCAGGTGAGGGTCAGTGCGCGCGAGCAGGCAAAGAGCGCGACCGCCGACCCGACCCACAATGTGCCATCGCGCGCCTCGAGGAAGGTGCGCGCGACGTCCGGCGTGTTGGCCCTCGGACGAAAGCCTTCCACCCGGCCCGTGACCGCGTCAACACGCGAGAAGCCGCCGCCAATGGACCCGACCCACAACGCGCCGCTGCGGTCCACGTAGGTCGCATAGGCATTGCGACTCGTGAGTCCCTCCGCCTCGCTGATCGTGCGCACCAGCGTGGGCTTGAGTCGGTGGAGGCCGCCTGCGAATGTCCCGAGCCAGAGACTACCTTCGCGATCGGTCAATGCGGTCGTGATGCCGAACGTCCCGTTGTTCATTCCCTCGAAGCCGGGCGCACCGTCGTCGAGTCGCAATTGCGGCACGCCGTTCCGGTGCACGGTCGATCCGCTGCCGAGCCAGATGGTCGAGTCGGACGTCCACATCGGTGCGACCACATTGAAGACGGGCGGACCGGAGTCCACGACCCGCATCCGTTTCGCGTCAGCCGTCGCCACAGTGCCGGCGTGCGGCGACCAGAGTCGCAATCCATACACGACGACGCCGGCGCGACGCGGATGGTCCACGATCCGCTCAATCTCCAGCAGTTCCGGGCCGCTCTCCATGGGAACGCGTCGCCAGCTTTCCCGCCACGTAAAGAGGCCGCGGTTCGTGCCCAGCCAGAGCGTGCCATCGGGGGCCTCGTGCATCGCGATGATGCGCGCATCACGCAGCACCGAGTCCGCGGAGATCGCGACCGGTTGCATCGCGCCATCAGCACCGCGCCGCAAGCGCACGAGGCCGAGCTTTCCGTGGCCAACGAGCAATGTGCCGTCGCGCAGCTGCAGCAGGGAGCCGACCGGGTCACGGAGAATATGCGGCAACACCGGCACGGCCCGGTCATCCGAAAGCTGCACCAGGCCGTTGCATGTGCCGGCCCAGGTCGTCCCGTCGGCGTGGTGGGCAAGCGCGAAGTACTTCGGCGGAATGCACCCCGGTCCAAGCATGACACGAAACCGTCCCGCGCGGCGGCGCACGAGGTGTCCCTGCTCGGTGGCCAGCCACAGGTCGCCCCGATCGCCTTCCTCGAGGCGGATGATGCGGTTGCTTGGCAGCCCCGGACTGCTCGCGCTGTTGAACACCGTGAACTTCACGCCGTCGAAGCGGACCAGCCCATCGAATGTCGCGGCCCAGAGATATCCGTCGCGCGACTGGATGAGGTGGTTGATCGCGTTGACGGGCAATCCGTCGGACACGTTCCACGTCTCGTGGATCACCTGCACACCACCGAACACCGTCGACGGGCGCAGCGTGGCGCGCTGGGCGTGCACGGGCAATGCGGTCGTCAGCGCCGACGCTGCCAACACCACTCCCGCGGACCCACCGCGCCACCACGATCGGATTCGGAACATGACGTCGGCTGCTTGACGAGAGGAATGGTTGGCACGCGGCCGCCATCCGACCGCGCGGCCGCGCAAATCGCGGCGACCGCTCACGGTAACGCCCGGAGCGTGCCGGTGGCCAGCTTGTAGCGGGCCTGAGCGCGCAGCATCTCGTATCGCGCCCGAACCGCTTCCAGCGCCGCCTGCACGGCCACATCTTCCGCCTGCAGCACGCGGAACGCGTCCCCCAAACCAAGCTCCCAGCGCCGCCGCTCCGCGTCGGACTGCCGCGCGGCCAGCTGCGCCGCCTCATCGAGCACCTGTCGCCGCTCGCCCGCGAACCGCAGCGCGCGCACCGCAGCGCGCACTTCCTCACGCGCCACGTTCTCCGCGGCCTGCACGCGCAGCGCCTCGAGCGTCTCCTCCGCGTCGGCAACGAGCACGCGGCCGCGGTCGCGGCGATTTATGAGCGGCGCCGACACCGTCAGCCCCGCGCTCCAGCCGCGCGCCACGCCGGGCAAGGTGCCGGCCCCGCCGAGCGACGTCGGCTCGGTGACTGCGGCCCAGCCCCCCTCGAGCGAGACCGTCGGGCGGAGCGTGGCCCGTGCGAGAGCGGCCCGCACTTCGGCGGCCGCGCGGCGCTCGCGGGCCGCGCGTACGTCGGCGCGCCGGTCGAGCGTGCCTGCGTCGTTCAGATCGGGCTGGTTCGCGCGCTCCATCGCGCCGGTCTGCATTATCGCCGTCGCGTCCGACATTCCCGCGGTCTCGCCCGCCTCGGCCGGCACCTTGAGCGGCGGTGCCTCGCGCGCCAGCCGCGCCTCGGCTCGTGCGCCGTACGCCGCGAACACGAGCGCGTCCGACCGCTCGCGCCGCGCCTGCCGGGCCGCGAGCAGCGCCGCGCGCCGCAGCGCGACGCCGCTCTGCACCGCCAGCAAATCGGCCTCCGCCACGAGGTCGAGCGAGGCAAGCTGCGCGTTGCGCACCAGCAGCGCCTCCGACAGCGCCAGCGAGCGCGCGCGCACCGCCTCGACAGACTGCGATTCGGCCAGTGACCAGTACAGCCCCTCGATAGTGGCAGCAACTTCCTCGCGCGTGCGCTGTTCGATGAGGGCCACGGCGGCACGCTCACGGGAGGCCGACCGCCACGTCGCACCACGCTCCTGCCGCCCCGCGAACAGCGGCTGCGAGACGCTCACCGACATCACCGACGGGGCCGCCAGCTGCCGCAGCGGATCGAAGCCGCTTCCGTCCTGCCGCTCGTACGCCACCAGCACGTCGGTGCCCCACGGCAACCCGGCCATGCCTTCCACCACATTGTTGACCGCAAGCCGCGACGTGCCACCGAAGAGGTCCGACGCCACGCCCGTCCGCATCCCCAGCCGCGGATCGGGCATCCGATTTGCGCGCCACAGGTCGCCCTCCGCCCGCTGGGCCTCGGCGACTGCCGCGCGACCCGCGAGCGCGTCGCGCGCGGCGATGCGGAGCAGCGCGTCGAGCGTGATCGGTTCCCCGGGCAGTTCGGCCTCGAGCGCCTGTACCGTGGGCAGCGGGGCGGCAG
>JACVCT010000004.1:0-6740 GCA_016741895.1 Gemmatimonadaceae bacterium
CGGCCAGCCCCCGGATCGCCGGGCTCACTCGCTCGGCACGGGTGAGCGCCGGCGTGCCGCCGCCGCGCGCCTCCATGGTGCGCGGCAGGCTGCCGGCGGCACCGACCATTTCCAGGGGTGCGAGACGGGCGCGCACGTACGCGATGAACGCGTCGGCGTGCAGGTCGTCGACGCCCTCGATGACGTAGGTCTTCCGCACCGTCCGGAGGACCAGCGCCGTGCCTCGCGGTGCCGGGCGCCGTTCGACGAGGCGCACGTCCCCGTACGCGAGCTCCCGCACATCGCGCTCGAACATCTCGCGCTCCACCAGGAAGAGCCGACGCGGCGTCGCCGCCCAGAGGAGGCGCTCGTCGTCGTCGTGGCCGCGGACGTGCTGCTCGATCCGCTCGTCCGGGGCCAGACGCGACTCGAGTGCGTGGAGGTCGTCGCCAAGCGCCAGGCCGGCCCGGCCCAGGCGGCGCTTCGCGCCGGGCAGAAGATCATCGAACATCGGAGTACCCTCGTGGTTGCGGAATGGAGTCACGGGATTGGGGCGGCGCGACTCAGGCTACGCGCAGCAGCGTGGGCCCGGCCAGGCGCTCCAGCCGGGCGATCCGCTCGTCGGTGGACGGATGGGTCGAGAACCACCGCAGCACGCGGGCGCTGCCGAACGCGGCGAGCGGGTTGACGATCGCCAGCGACGCGCCGGCGGGTGCGACCTGCAGCGGGATGGCCCGTGCGCCGCGCTCTAGCTTGCGCAGGGCGCCGGCGAGGGCGCGCGGTCGCCCGCAGATCTCGGCTCCCACGGCGTCCGCCCTGAACTCGCGCTGGCGGCTGATGGCGAACTGGATGAGCATCGCCGCGATGGGCGCGACGACCATGAGCAGCAACGACGCCAGCGGGTTCGTGCCCTGCCCCTCCTCGTCGCTCTGCCCGAAGAGCGTGCCGAAGGCCGCCAGGTTCGCGACGTTGCTGATCGCACCGGCCATGGTGGCCGCGATCGTCTGCAGCAGCATGTCGCGGTTCTTGATGTGCGCCAGCTCGTGCGCGATCACGCCCTCGAGCTCCTCGTGGTCGAGCAGCGCGAGCAGCCCCGTGGTGACGCAGACCACGCTGTGCGTGGCATTGCGCTGCACGTTGTACAGCTCCGTGAACAGCCGGCCGTCGTCGGGCGTGCGGTAGCTCTGGAACTCCTTGAGCGCCTGCCGGCCCAGGTTGGCCCGATCCACGAGGAACAGCACTCGCTTCGCGCCGCCGAACTTGAGCAGGCGGTAGATGCTGGCGACGGCAGTGATCGTTTTCCCGCTGCCGGTGGCCATCTGGATCAAGGCGCGCGGCCGGCCGGAGGCCAGCGATGTCTCGAGGTTGCGCACCGTTTCGAGCTGCGCCGGCCACAACCCGCCCGGCTCTACCCCTGGCATGGCGGTGAGGCGCGTGCGGAAGTTGGCGGGACGTTCGGAGCGCGGGTCCGGTTTTCCAGCGACCAACGGCAACCAGAGTGGCTCCTCAGCGGCCCATGCCGCGAGCGTCTCCGGTCGGTGGAAGGCGAACACCTCCCGGCTCTTCGGCGTCGGGTCGAGGCGGTTGGTGAACCGGGTCTCGACGCCCGTGGATTCGTACAGGAAGGGCAACGGGCGCACCGGGGCCGGGATGCCCTTGGGGAGGCCGGCGCCGTACTTGTCGCTCTGCACCTCCACGCCGGTGAGCGTGGCCCCGACCTTCTTGGCCTCCACCACCCCGACGGCCTGCCCGTTGGCGTACAGCAGGTAGTCGGCCTCCCCGTGCCCCTTCATCATGGGCACCTCGCGCACGGCCACCCCGGGTCCAGCGGATAGGTTGGCGGCGGCAAGGTCCTGTACAATCCATCCAGCCGCCTCGAGGGCACGGTCGATCTCTACGCGTGCAGCGGCTTCGGGGGTCAAGGAGGGGGGCAAGATCAGGTACGCATTGAGGTGGCGGGAAACCCGGAAGATACGAGCAGGCTCTGCTACCGACTAGGCGTGAGGGACGTAATGCGTAGGCATCACCACCAACGAGATGAACATGCGAATCGGAGGCGGATGCTAACCCAGGCGTGTAGCAATCGCGGATCCGACCGCCTCCCAGAAGCGATTGGTGCCTCCGCGCGCCACCGGATGGGGTACCATGAGGAGCATCGCACCTGCGACATCGCTGACAAAGCACCCTCGCTCGCCGATGGTGATCGGTCGGAGCGGTGCGCTAGTCAATGATGCCCATGAAGACCGATACCCGTTCCCGTAGCAGACGACAGCCCGGGGCCGGCCCTCGTCGATGAGCATACGCAGCATGGCAACGCGCGCGGGCTCGTACGCGGTGCGATATGTTGGCCTGTCACAAAGCGCAGGCACATCCTCCGCCAGCTCGCCGTATGGCCACGTATCCGTGTCGGGCGCCGGAAGCGGCAGCAGTTCGAGGAGGGCCGCCTGCCCCCCGTGTGCACCCAACTGCGTCGACTGAACTGTCTTGAGTGCCGATAGCTCGGTAGACGCGCCGTGCGCGGCTTGCAGCGCGCGCGCCAGTGGCCCCCACGTGCGCTGCAGGGGGAACGGCGCCTCGAAGTGATACGGGAATCCAATGGCGCGGTGATAGTCCGCCAGATCCTCCAGGCGGCGGCGACCCCGCGCAGCCCATATGTCGACACGTCGCATCAGTTCGTC
This sequence comes from Gemmatimonadaceae bacterium, assembly GCA_016741895.1. Taxonomy (GTDB): domain Bacteria; phylum Gemmatimonadota; class Gemmatimonadetes; order Gemmatimonadales; family Gemmatimonadaceae; genus Gemmatimonas. Next base: position 2,658 of record JACVCT010000004.1, read on the forward strand.
AACGTCACGCCCCCCCACCCTCTTCCATGCCGATGAACCAGATGGGCGCACGCAGATCACCGTAGCCTGCGAAGGTCGTCATGTACGCCTGCAATGCATCAATCATCTCGCCTTCCGATAAACGAGACACAGCAATGCCGCTATTGCTCGTAACCGTGATTCAACACCGCGCGTGTTACGGCTTCGACTCACGCAGCAGGCACCCCTCCCCAGGATGTACAGCGACGCCAGCGCATCCGAAAGGCTACCGTGAGCGACAGCGTCGCCAACTGTCACAGCCAGCATATTTCACAATGAGGCCCTTGCCCGAATTGCCCGATCCGGAGTATCCCTTCCCTCCGCTTCGTCGGTCGCTGAAGCGGACATGCTCGTGGCACGCCTCCGCGCACTCTCGGCGGCGCGCCTCGGACCATCGGCTTCGCCGGTGACATCCATCCCCCATGCTCTCTTCATGAGCAGTCGATCTCCCTGGCGCCGGCGACCCCGGCGCCATTTCCAAGCTGTGCGTCCGACCAAATCACCGGACTGACGCGAGTACGACGTGGCGCTCGTTGGCGACCGCGGCCCCGCCACCGCGGCAGGGTCCGTCCTCGGCGAGAGATAGAGCCCCGGCGCGCTCGTATACGCCCCGGGGGTTCCTCCTGAGTTCACCCTTCGCCATCTGCGCGGCGGGGTAGCCCCAGCGGGAGTGGTCGGTCGCCTCGATCATGACGGCGTCAGGTTGCTGACGCCGTACGAGGACGAACGATGACGAAGCCGACGCTCGCCGCACCGTCGCCCGACGCGACGCCCGAACTGCTGTACCTGCTCCACGGTGATCCGTCGGAGCTGGCCTCCATGCTCGCGGAACTGCGCGCCGCCGACGTAGCCGAGGCGTTGCACCGCCTGCGGCAGCGAACGCCCAAGGCGGCGGCTCCCGTCCTGGCCGCCTTGCCGTTCGATCTCGCCGTGCAGGTTCTCGACGAGCCCGAGCTCGACGGACGAGCGGAGCTCCTCGCGGAGCTTGCGCGTCGCGAACCCACGACCTGCATTGCGCTCATCGAGGCGATGTCGGCCGACCAGCAGGCCGACGTGTTCCGGGAATGGCGTGGCATTCTGCCCGACGCCGAGCGTGCGCGCGTGTTGCGCGGCCTCAGTCCGGACACACAGCGCGGGCTCGAGTTGCTGCTCCGCTATCCGCCCTCGAGCGCGGGCGGGATCATGACCACCGAATTCGTCACGGTCCCTCCGCATTGGACAGTGGAAACCACCCTGCAGCACGTCAGTCAGGTGGGCGGGGCGAAGGAAACCGTCTACGCCATCTACGTCGTCGACGGCCAGAAGCGCGACGAAGCCGGTGGCCTCGCGGCCGGGGAGCCCGTGGGGCGCCTGGTTCACGTCGTGTCGTTGCGCGAGTTGCTGATCGCGGACCGCACGCAGCAGGTGGCCGACGTCGGCGACCGCCGCGTGCCCATCACCGTGCGCCCGCACACCGACCGTGAGGACGTCGCCCGACTCATCTCCAAGTACAACCTGCTGGCGGTGCCCGTCGTGGATGCCGACGGCCTGCTCGTGGGCATCGTGACGGTCGACGACGTGATCGACGCCATCGTCGCCGAACAGACCGAGGACGTGCAGAAGTTCGGCGGTATGGAGGCCCTCGATGTGCCCTACACCGAAATCGGCTTCTGGGCGATGATCAAGAAGCGCGCAGGGTGGCTCACGGCGCTCTTTCTCGGCGAGATGCTCACGGCGACCGCGATGGGGCATTTCGAGGAGGAGATCGCGCGCGCCGTGGTGCTCGCACTGTTCGTCCCGCTCATCATCAGCTCCGGTGGCAATTCGGGCTCGCAGGCCACGTCGCTGATCATCCGGGCGCTCGCGCTGGGTGAACTGCGACTGCGCGACTGGTGGTGGGTGGCCCGGCGCGAGATCCCCAGCGGCCTCACGCTCGGCGCCATCCTGGGCGCGGTCGGCGCCACGCGCATTCTCGTGTGGCAGGCCTTCGGCTGGTACGAGTACGGGGCGCATTACCTGCTCGTGGCGCTCACGGTCGGCCTCTCGCTCGTGGGGGTCGTGCTGTTCGGATCGCTCACGGGGTCGATGCTTCCGTTCGCGCTGCGCCGGCTCGGCTTCGATCCGGCCAGCGCGTCGGCACCTTTCGTCGCCACACTCGTTGATGTAACGGGGCTGATCATCTACTTCACCGTGGCCGCCACCGTGCTGCGGGGCACCCTCCTGTGAGCTTGCCCATCATGACTGCCAATCTCTTCATGCGTTGCGTTCCGTCATCCAGCAAACAGCGCCAAGTCGCGCGCCCGGCCCGCATTGCCGCGCACCGATTCGGTGTATGCGCGGCACTGGTGCTCGTGTCGCTGGTGGGTGTGGCACCCTCCGCGGCGGCGCAGACGGCCGGTGGACTCATCGCTCGCCGTGCCCCGCGTCAAGACCCGTCCGATACCTCGGTCGTCGCCGGTGGATGCGATAAACCGGGCGTGCTTCGGGTGCGCCCGTTCATCACCGATGATGCGCGGGTGGTGGGCGCCAAGCTCGGGCAGGTCGAAAGCTGGGCACGACTGGACCGTGAAGCAGAACAGCTGTGGATACTCGGTGCGTATGGCCCGAATGACCGGGTCGAACTCACGGTCGGTGGCGTCGTGGGGACCGAGCGACACAAGGAGGGCCGGGAGGGCTCGTACGCGTTGCCGCTGCTGCAGGGCAAGTATCTCGTGCGACCATACGCGACCGGCCGCGGGCCCGGACTCGCGATCATCGCGGGCACCTTCCTGCCGCATGGGCGGGGCGCCTTCGTGCCAGCGGGCTATGGCACGTTCGCCTTCGCGGCAGCGTCGCAGGCGTTTGGTCACGAGGAACGCGTCCTCGTACACCTGAACGTGGGCACCAACTATCTCCGCGCGCGAAACTCGGTCGCGGGGGCGCCCAGTGGCATCGATCATCAGCTGGTCGCGACGTGGGGTACCGGGACGCAGATTCGCGCCGTCGGGGGCATGCACGTGGTGGCCGAGCTGTTCTCCGGTGATCCGTACGTGGCCGGCTCGGGGACCGCGTGGCAGGCCGGCCTGCGCCACTTCGTGAGTGATCGGCTGCAGTTGGATGCGACGGTGGGTGACGGCATCGCCGGCGACACGCCGCTGCCGCGTTGGGTGAGTGCGGGCGTGCGCGTCGTGCTGCCGTAAGCGCGCCGTCGCCGTCCGCCACATCGGCGATCCTCCCAGACGTCCTTCTCTGATTCCTTCGGTATAGCCAAGCGTCGCGTGCTCTGCGAGCGTGCAACGATCACGTGGCGGAGAAGCGACACAGCCATCGTTCTTGGAAGCATCGGTGGGGACTTGGTGCCTTGTGCACGGTGCATGCTGGACCACGACTGCCCTCCAGATGGCCAAGTGGTTTCGTGTTCACTAATTGATCACGACAGACACGACGAATTGTGCGCCAATGAGCGAAGCATCACGACGACGATCACCCGTTTGGTTCTGATCCATCTCGTCGCATGCTAGTGGTCACACGCCGCCACTGACTCCGCGCTCTCGGTCACACGATTGACCATTGGCGCGCTATTGCCCCCGCTTCGAGGGCGACACGGCATAGGGGCCAACGAGGGTGGGCGGCAGCCTGCAGATGTCCTAGCCTTTGTACAGCGGCCCACACCGGGGCCGCCCCCTCAGACTTGGAGTCTTCCGATGGCTGCCCCCCGCCGACCACGACCGCCCGTGTGGCGTCCGTGCCGACCGATCCCTCCCGTGCTGATTTGCTTCCCTTGGCGGAGCGCTTCGCCCAGGCGGCGCATCCCGGGCGCTAGCCCGAAAAGTCCGTGGGGGCGTCGCTCCGCACCGTCGCGGCCGTGCGTCCCGATCTCGTTGCCGTGCTCGAGGCGGAGACGCGCGCGCAGCTCAATGCGCTGCAGCAGTCGCCCGTGACCCCGCCGCCGGTTCCGCCCGTGGGGCAGTGGCTGACCGACGTTCAAGCGGCAGAGCGCCTCGACCGCTCCCTCGCTCACCTGCGCACATGGCTGGCCACGGTCGAGGGACGGTACAACCTCGGCTGGCCGTGGTACGATGGACGCCGGTGGTATGTCGCTGAACC
>JACVCT010000004.1:6750-47729 GCA_016741895.1 Gemmatimonadaceae bacterium
CCTCAATGCCCCAGATCGAATGGACCCCTGCGCAGCAGGCGAACGCAGCGCCCCGGGGGCGGGGTCCCCCGCGGCAGCCCGGGGGCGCCCGCGCATGAGGTGGCGAGGCTGAGGGCGCCCCGCCCCCCCCCTCGCTCCCCGGCCCCCATGGCTGCCCAGGGTCGGGGGCGGGTACACCCGCGGCTGGCCGGGGTCCGATGGCCGCGGGTGGTTGGTCGCTGACCCCGCCGTCAATCCCGCCACGCGCGCGGGCTACATGGCCACGCTCCCGGACATCGAGCCGCCCGCCCACGTCGCGAGGTTGCCTGTGTGGTGCACGACCGCCCCCACCACGTCGGCGGCCGAATGACGCGAACCGTCATGGCCTGTGTGCAGCACAGGGACGAGCAGAAATCGGCTGCTCTGCACAAGTGGTTGTACAGCTGGCACTTGGCGAGGGAGCCGTGTGCATCAGAGAGCACTGTCTCCATCGGCGTGAATGTTCTCTCTGGTGCACACGGCTCGGCCGATTCTGCGCAAGTGTATGTCCTGTCTGCAGATCCGCGACGCTCTGCGCAGACCCATCGTCGTTCGATTGCACACAGGGGGCGACGCTGATGCCGCTCTCACCACAATACGCCCCGCGCGCCGAGAATTCGGCATTGATCCGGGCCGCACTGATCGACCTCTGGGCCAGCGGGATGTCGGTGGCGTTCGCGGCGGTGGAGACCTATCTCGCCTCGAAGGGGACGCCGCTGAGCAAGCCCACGGTGGCAACGCAGATTCGCACGTGGAAGCTGGCAGGCTTGGCCGAGACGACCGCTGCCCCACGCGGGACCGGAGAGAGACTTCATACGCTGCGGCTCGGCGGCCTGAAGACGGCCACCGCGACGCTGCGCACCGTGGTCGAGTTTGCGTTGACCAGGGAAAGCGGGTTCCCATCGTGGGCCCACGCGAACCTGCGCACCGCGCTGCGTCTCGTGCTCGAACTACCACCCGGGGCGGACCTGCCGACGCTCCTCACCGCCGCCGAGGCGGTACCCCCTGCCCGCCTGCGTGATCTGCCTGAGCGGCTCCTTTCGCTGGCCGCATCACGCGGGCTGACGAGGCGAGTCGCGACCAATCTGGAGAGCGTGTTGCGGCGCGCGCTGCGTTGCGCCGCCGAGCACAACCGGATCCCGTTGGTGTTTGTTGTGCACGACACCGATGCGGCGTGGGACGCGCTGCGCTGGGCGTTCTTCGGGGCCGACTCCAAGGTGCCGCCGCGCTCGCGGCCTACGTACCGCCGCGCGTTCACGCGGTTCTGGCAGCACATCACGGTCTTGTTGGCGGATCCTGTCCACGGTCGGCCCAACGTCACCTTCGAGGACGTCACGCCCACCGACGTGGCACTCCTCAAGCGGCATCTCCGTCGTTCCGGGAAGGCGTGGCTGTACCAGCAAATTCAGCACACGCTGCGGTGGATCGGTAAGACGCACGGTACGGGGCCCTACGGAGGGGCGCGGTCGTCATCGACCGACGCGGTGTATCTCACCCCCGAAAATCGGTCTCGGGAAGCAGGGACGCTTGGTAGTTGGCCCGCGCTGATCCGGCTCTTTGAGGAACATGGTTTTGGCCCCGAGTGGCTCGAGTTCCTCGCGTGGTATCGCGACTATTCCACACTCCCGGACGCTGACCTCGCCGCCAACGCGGAGCAGTTCCCCGTTCGCCCCACCAAGCGGCACCTCGCGCCGGGCACGGTAGTCCGGCGTCACTTTGCGCTGCGGGCATGGTGCGGAATGGCCCGAATAGTCCTCGACAAAGATCCCGCCGATCTCACGCTTCAGGATGTGTTCGGCGACAGCGCGCGACTGATCGGCGAGAAGTTCAAGACATGGTGGGCTGCGCGCGCCGATGCGGGTGAGGTCACCGACGCGACGAGCGGGGGCCTGACGACCGTCCTGGTGAGCGCGGCGATGGTGGCACGAGCCCTGTGTGATCGCGCCGCGCACCAACGAGGGGCGCGGCCTGCGGCCGGGAAGGGGGCGAGCCTTCTCGAGTGGGAGCGCGGTCTACGCACCGCTGAGGAAGAAGCCTACTTCCGAGGCTACCAGGCGCTCACCGCGCAGGCGGATCAGCTGGAAGAGAAGCGAAAGACGTCGGAATCGGGGCACGTTCACACGACCGCCAAGGATGTCGTGCGCATGATCCGGCAGACGCCGCCCCAATGGTGGCAGCAGGTGCTGGACGCGATGCTGGCTGAGGTGCAAGCGGGGGTCGCGAAGGGGCGCTCCGGGATGAAGTTTTACCGGCTGGTCAGCGCGACGTATCTGCTCGGATTTGTGATCTCGACGGGGCTCCGCCGTGGTGAGCTCGCGCACGTGCGGATTGGCGCCTACGTCAACCGCAAGGGGGAGCGAGTCGACCGACAATACGGCCCGGGCAATCGCGCAGCTCGCGTTGTGAAACTCCGAGCAGTGGACCGGAAGAACCGGCGACAGCACATCGCATGCGTTCGCGAACGCTTCTGCCCGCTGTGGTTGGAGACCCTGTACCTCGACAAGGCGCGCCCGTTCTTTCTGGCCAAGGGGCAGCAAGAGCATGACTGGTTGTTCGTCAATACCAGCGGCGCGCCGTACGGGTGCATCAACGAGACCGATTCAGGGCAACGCACCGCGGAAGACATGCATCGGTCCACCACCCGAAAGCTGATGCTGACCAAGACGTTTCAGCAGCAGGTGGCAAGGGCCGCCGCGCGCATTGGGCTGCCCCTGCCTGACGAGATTCACGAATTCGGTTTCCATGCTGTCCGCAACGTGTTCGCGTTTCTGCTGTTTCAGACGCCCGGGCATGGGGTCACTGCGGCGGCGAACTGGTTGGGCGACCGCACGGCGACCGTTGAGGGCACCTACGCCGAGGTAGACGGCACTTTGGTTGATGTGTCCACCTGTCGAGACCTCGTCCTGGCGCTCCCGACGGAGGTGGTTGCTGCGAACGGAGAGAGCGCGGAGACGGCAATAAACGCCCCCCGTGGCCTGACCAGTACCTCCAGCGGGGAAACGACGGAGGAGGCGCTCATGCGGTTGTTGGGGACCTTCACCGGCCGCGACGTCAACACCCGGCAATTGGATCTGATCAAGGCCGTCCTGACGCAATAGAGCGGGTGGGCCTATCGCGGTCGAGCGAATGGCGGCCGACGCGGCCAACTGTGAGGCCGCGTCACCACGTAAGCCATCCGACGTTCGCGCGTCATCGTGCGGCCGCCCCGCCTGCGATGGCGCCCCCCGCACCACCCGCCTACGCTGCCCGGCGCCCACTTGGCGCGCAGGACACCGAGACGCGGAGTTCCGTATGACGCAACGAACCTCGAATCCCTTCCCCATCATTGTCCTCACCCTGCCCTCGGCCGTCGAAGCGCTGTGGATCGCGGCGCTGCTCGCGGCGTATGGCTCGACGGCGGAGGTACGGCTCCATGGGCGGACGAGCTTTCTACATTGCGCGCAGTGGGCGTTTTACGGGCTGCTGTGTCGCACCACCGGCCCGCGCGTGTCGCTCTCGTTTCTGCAGCGAATCACGGCACGGGCAGCAGCACGGATGTTGGAGCGCTGGGCGCAGTACCCGTGCGGCCCGCTGGCTTCGTTCCTTGGGCAGATGCAATGCGCGCTCGATGACGTGATGTTCGGCCAGGGGGAGGCAAGCGCCAATGTGGACAGCACATCCGCCGGAGGCGTACTCACCACGCTTACGAGAGACGATCAGCGGATGCTGATCGACCGCGTGCGAGGCCGCCTGGCGCCCAACGTGCTCACCGAGTTGATGATCAGAGTCGAGACCGGGGGCGCATCCGACACCTCCACGGGTCACACGTCACCCGCGCTGCAGCAGGCGGTGTGTGACCTTGAGTGGGCGCTTCTTGGCGGTATCAGTTATGAACTCGGGCTGCCGATTCACGAAGAGCGGGCGATGAGGGCGGCATAGCTGCTCACGGTGCCGGTGGCGCTAGCCGCGAGGTGGGTCATGGGTGGGCGAGGCGGGCAAGTCTGACTCCTCGCCCACGTGACTCAGCAAATCGTACACAACCGGGTTCAACACCGTCCATCGGTACGGAAGGTTCAGGAGCCGGGCCACCGCGGCGGCGACCGAGCGCGACCTCGAGATTCCGGCATCGCACGACAACACCAGTCGCCGGCGTCGCACGTGACGCGACACGAACGCGACGATTCGTCGCGCGTCCTCAATGCATATGGAGCGTGCGTCAGGACGAGATGCCGCGAGGCTGCCAGTATCGTCAAACACCAGCGCCAACACCTCGATCCAACCCGCCCGCTGCGGTGCCGTCCTGCGCCCCGGCGTACTGATCGTGATCAGCACTTCGTCCACCACGGGTGTGTACCTCGCGAGCTTCGGCGCACTGAGCACTCGCATCTGCAATACACCGCTCTGCCCTTCCTCGATGTCCCCGACATAGCCGTCGGTGGCAAGGCGTCTGGGCAGAGATCGGGGTAGCAGGGACATGCCTTCAAGGTGACACGCGTTTGGTGCGCTGGCTACCCAACGCGGAACAGCCCCGAGCTCGCTGGCGCTGCGATCATCCGCGCCCCCTGCCGGACCGCCACAGTCTGTTCCGCGCCCGCTTGGCGCCGAACACACACTACGGAGTTTCGATGAGAACCATCACTCAACGTCAGGTCACTGGCCTGGCCCCGTTGCAGGCGCTCTACGTCGCCGCCCTGATCGCGGTCTCCGGCTCGTCCGAACGCGTTCGCCGTGTCGCTGCACACGCATTCGAGCATAGCGTCATCGCCGCGATCTGGGGATTTCTCGCCCGTCACACGGAAGCGCGCGTGTCGTGGCTCCGTCTCGCCTCGATCACGCACGAAGCGACCAGACGCTTTCTTCACGATTGGCCACGGACCACGACGATCAGTGTCGAATCGATGATGGCCGTGCTGGAGCAATGCACGCACACGGCCGCGTTCACGGTCACGGCGATGCCGGCCGCGGTTGAGCCTGCTGGCCATCTCGGAGTGCTGACGCTTCTCTCACACGAAGAGCGTGTCCAGCTGCTGCAGTCCGTTCAAGCGGCGCTCACGCCCGCTGAGCTGTGCGTGCTGCACGCGGTGATCGAAGACGAACAAGATGGCATCCGACTTCGCTTGGACGCGGACATGAACGTCACGGGTGCCATTGAACGCCTGGAATCGCTGCTCCTCGGGGCGTGCACCTACACGCTCGGCACGCCGACGGCCATCGCGAACGGACGTCTCGCCGCATGATGCCAACGGTGGGCGGCGGTTCGACGGGCACGGCGATCACGCCGCTCATCGGCAATACCACTACAACGAAGGGAGGTGACGCGTAGCAGAACTGCCTTGATCCACTATCCTTGCCTTCGTCGGGCCGCCACGGACCGACCCACTCTTCAACCAGGAGTCACATTCGATACGTCGATCAACACAGTCCCTACCGTTGTGACATGGGCGCTGGCCCTCGCGTTCATCGTCGGCATGGTGGTCCTGGTCCTGTTCGCCAGAATGCTGATGTCGAAGCATCGCGAAGAACGCGTTCGTCTTCTTGCGGAGGCAGAGGGGGCACGAACGCGCGCAGAGGCGGTGGCCCTCGAGCGTGCACAGCTCGACGCGCAACTGCGCGCCACCCGCGAGGCCGCAGACGCGCAGCGAGATGCCGTCCAGCACCTGTCGGCCGAACTCGGCGAACGCCTGCTGCAGCAACAGGCCAGCGCCTTCGAGGCAACCACTGCAGCGCTCGAACGCCGCGCGAATTCGGAGAGCGAGGCGATCCGCGCCGCCTATGAGGCGGCGACCGCCGAGCGGAACGAACGTTTACACGTCGAGCTTCAGCCGGTGCACGAGACGCTGCAGAGGCTGGCCGACACCTCCGTCGCCACCGACACCCGCAGCGCGGCGGAGTTCTCGCGTCTGGTTACGCTCGTACAAGGTCTCAACGACGAGCACCGTGCGCACCGGGAGGAGACGCGCAAGTTGCAGGACACTTTGCGCGTATCGCAGGTACGCGGCCGGTTTGGTGAGTGGACGCTGCAGCGCGCGCTGGAGGCGGCCGGTCTCCAAGAGCGCGTGCACTACGTGCTGCAGCCCACCCTGCGCGATGAGGAGGGACTGTTCCGGCCCGACGCCGTGCTGTTGCTGCCGCAGGGCCGCGCCATTGTCATCGACAGCAAGGCGCCGTTACAGCACCTGCTCGACGCCCAGAACGCGTCAACGCAGAGCGAGAAGACCGCGCTGCTCGACCGCCATGCCAAGGCACTGCGCACGCATATCGATCAACTCGCGAGCAAGGCATACGCCGCACGCGTGGCGGCGGTCGTCCCGGATCGGGTGCTACTCGACGGCGTGCTGCTCTTCGTGCCGGCCGATGCGGTGCTGGATGCGGCCTACCGCCGCGATCCGAAGCTGGTGCAGCACGCGCTCGGGCAGCATGTGCATTTGGTGTCGCCGGCCTCGCTGCTGCTCGCGCTCAGTGCGGTGGAGCAGTTGTGGCGACAGGACGGGCGTGATCAGCGGGCGGCGGAGATCGAGAAGATCGGGGCCGATCTGCTGGGCCGCCTGAGTGTTGTGCTCGGGCATGTGAGCCACGTGCAGCGTGCGTTGAGCGACTGTGTGGCGGCCTACAATGCGCTCACCACGTCGCTGGAATCTCGACTCCTCCCCATCGCGCGACGGATGGAGGAGCTGGGCGTTCGCACGCGTGAGCCCATGCCCACCATCGGCGAGATCGACACGGTGCCACGCGAGTTGGGGCCGCGCCTCAGCCGTGCGCTGGTCTCTCCGCAAACGGACGTCACCACGACGTCCGTTGCCTCCGACGACACGCCCGCCGCCGCCTGACGCGGCGCCCCCCGTTGTGATCACCCACGCTGTGGCCCCGGCCGTGGTGGCCGGGGTCCATTCACGCAAGGAGACCTCATGGAAAAGCGCAATTCTCACCGGCAGCGCGCAGCACGTACGCCTCTTGATCTGTTCCTGTCGCACGGCGCGGGCGTATTCTTCCTCTTCTTGATGTCGCAGTCAGCGCCGTACTCGGATGCGCGCGCTGCAGCGAGCGCCTTACATCAGGTGATCGAGGAGCGCGTGCGCGCGTATCTCGCACAACTGCTCTTGTCTGTCGAAATGGATGCGTTCAATCGTGAAGCGCTCATCCAGTCAAGGACCCAGCTCGCTACTGCTCGCGTCGTTGCACGCCTCTCCCGGTGTGCGAGTCGCAGTCAGCACGATTTCGCTCGCTGGCTCGAATGCCAAATCGCTGATGCGGTAGAAGACGGTGATGACCAAGACCCGCACGGTGGGTCGGCGGCGCTGGCGCCCACCTCGGTTGTGTCGAGTTCGTGGGCGCTCCACCAGCTCCCGATTGCGCGCGCAGAGCGAGACACGCTCGTGGCTGCGGTGCTGGCTCTGTTGCTGCCGGCCGAGCGCGAAATCCTGCTCGCTATGGCGCATCCTCGGGTCACGTGGGCTCAAGCCGCACATTCGATGGGGCTCACGATGTTCGAGGCCAAGCAGTTGTACACACGGGCCCAAAGTCGGGCGAGTGAGATTGCCGTACAACTCGCCGTGAAGGCCACTGGCGCCAGTAACACCGGGCCAGAGGCGACGGCTGCGTGACAACCCTGAACATCCCGGGCGCTGTGTAATCAGAGCGAGCGTACGTGCGGGCAACCATTCGGATGTCGACCGCTCGTGTCGCGGAAGCCCACAACGTGCGCTGGAGACGAGCCTTGGGCCGGTCGGCCCAAGGCTCGTCGTGTACCCGCCTCCGCCCGCTCGCATTCGCGTGGCGTTCACTGTCTGATTCGTTGATCGGCGGCTGCGCCTACCGCCTGTAGGCCCCGGGTGCCACAACACAGCGGGCCCGCATGGCGGACCCGCCGCATTGTCGTCTCCGTCACCGTCGTACTCGTGATCCCATTCGTCGATCAGGCGATTTACGCCCGCGACGGCGGCTCTTGATCAGGATCCGCGAACCACGTTCCGTCGTCACGCTGGCGCAGCCCGGCTCGGCGGCCCATCGCAGCAAGATACTCGAGCCAGAGGCCACGCCCCTCCTCCCCGAGGGAGGCAAACAGCTCCTCCGGCGTGGACACATCGAGTTGCTGCGACACGAAGATCGCGAGGTGTTCCGTATGCCACGCGTTCGCCCCCGGCGGCGGCGCCCCGAGCCGTACCCGCCAGTAGATCTGCGAAGCACGCCCCGCCTCCTCCGGGAACCCCTCGGCGTTCAGGTGCTCGAGCTGAGCGCGCAGCATGCCCTCGTGGTCCATCGGACTCTGTGCCAGGCGCCGGTCGGCCTCCCAGGTCTGCGCGACGGACGTCGCGATGCCGACCAGCTCTGCGCATGTGCGGATGCTCTTCCCCTGCTCGCGCAATTTGCTGAACTGGTCGCGCTTGTTTCGGTATTCCCTATCGTTCGCTGGCGGTCGCCCCATCGAACCTCGCCTCCCAATTGAACATCCCCGATGAACGGCGGCATGCCGTCAGTCGGGAAAATAGCGAGCGCGTCTGACAGAACCGAGGGTGTGGGCGGATGGGGATACCGCTTCCCCTCGTGTACCGGTTTGCGTCGGGCATGCGGTACGCTCGACGCATGAGCCTATCGATTCTGCGCGCGACGTTCGTGCGCTTCGCCACCTCCACCGTGCCGCCCGCCGCCCTATGCGCGTCAGCGCCAAACGACGCGGTGGCGTCCGCCGCTGCGCACCTCACGGCGGGTGTGCCAGAGCGAAGGATTACCCCCGTGCAGGGGTTGGCCGAGATCTGTACCGGTTTCGCTGCGGCGTACGATAGGCTGCCATCATGAACACAGCGATCCTTCACGGCGAGTATGTGGTACTCCCCACGACGCTCGTACCGTCCATGTTGGCGGACGCGGCCTCCATGGTGGCGGATTCGGCCACCCTGACGGTGCAGAGCTATCAGCAAGCGATGCTGATGCTCGTGCGGTGGTACGAGGCGGGGCAGCTGGCGGGCCGTGGCGCCCCTGCCACGCCCCCCGGAGGAGGTGCACCGTCGCCGGTCGCTATCGCCCCCGATCACGCCGCCGTCGTGCCCAGCACGCTGCTCGTGACGAAAGCGCCAGAAGCGCCGACGACGAGCACGGCGCCCGCGGTGGCGCTCGCGACGGCGTCGAACGCCTCCGCGCCTGCCCCGTCGTCAGCGAAGACGGTGGAGCCGGAAGCGCCCCTGTGTGAAACTGCCAAGGCGGAGGCGGAAACGGCGAAATCGATGGAGCAGCCGGTAACGGAGGCTCCAGCGACATCGCCGCGCCGCCGCATCGCCCGCCCTTTCCTGCCGGCATCGTCGCCCCCGCCCGAGGCTACCCCACCCTGCGACGCGCTCGGCCACGCGGCCCGTCAAGCGATCTCGCATCGCATCGGCCCCGACGTGACTGATCCTGGCGCGCAGGCCCCCTGAGCGAGAGTCCTCATGCCCCGTCCTCGTAAGCTCCTCAGCCACACCACCCATCTGCCGGATGGGCGTCGGATCGTACTCGAAGAACGTCGCAATCGGCGCCCCCAGGCCCGCTGGTGGGATCCCGAAAAGCAGGGCTATCACCGCGTATCGCTTATGACTGTGCCGCACCTTAACAACGGGATTACACGCCAGCTCTGCCCGACAATGATCGCGAGGGCGCTCGAAGAGGCCGCTGCGCGGTTACCGAATCCCAACGCGCGACCGCGCGTTACCGTCGATGACGCTCTGCATGCGGCGCTTGAGGGCGACGCGAAGAAAGAACGGAGGAAGGGCAGCGAACAGCAGCAGGAGTGGAGCCGCGCGCGCGCGGAGCTTCAGGCCGTGCTGACGGTGCCGATCCCGGTGGAGGAGTTGCTCCCGCAACACCTCACGCTGGTCGCGCGGTCCGCCCTGCTCCGAGTATCGGCGGGGTGCTCCCTTGACGATTGGGGGCACTCTATTGATGCGATTGGCAGCCCCGCCACGGCCGCACTGTCCTCGATCCAATGGATCGAACAGATGCAGCAGATGTTGCGCTCCGTATACGCGACCGCCCTCGAATCCGCCGATCCGGACAGGCGCCGCACCCCCGGACTCCCGTGGGCGGTCCGCTGCGCCGAGGTTTTGCGCGCCGCCCTTCGTCAGGCCGGGCAGCATCCCGACTTCGCCCGACTGCAGCACTTCTCGCTGTCGAAGGACATGATGGTCGCGCTGGCCAACGAGGCAGAGGACTGCGGGATTGACCTCCCAGACGGTCCGGCGCGGCCGAGATACGAGGAGAAGGCCGCGCGTGGCCTGTTCCGGTTGCTCCGCGATCCGCGGTGGCGGCTGCTCAGCCTGCTCTCGCGCACCAAGCGGGGCCGTGTTGGTGCGCTCGAGATCACGCGAGCCACCCTCCAGGTCCGCAAGGGCGAGCTGGTAGTGCGGCAGTGTGTCGGCGGCCAGAAAAACCCGAACCAGTTCTTGCACACCCCCATCGCCCCGGCGGCCGCGCAGATGGTGCAGCACGTGCTGCTCACGCACTACGCCGATGCGGAAGCACAGTACCAAGACGACGGCACCGACTACGCGTTGTTCGACGGGTGGACGTGGGACGGTCGGACGCTGACGGCCAGCGCCTCGACGAAGTTCGTGGATGTGGATCCGCGACTGCTGTTACTACTCGAGATTGGCGCGGAGGCGCGCTGGGAGCAGCAGATCCGCCTTCACCGTCGGGATCTCCTGACATCCGGGGCAACTTTCTTGACCAGCGAAGTCGGGCTCGGCGACAACAAGCGCTCCGGCACGCGCCCCCTCTCGGCGACCGCGTTGGAGGCCCTTGGGTTTGAACTGGAGTACGGCTACCTCGCCGAGCTCGAACAGGCCTTTCGCCGCGGGGAGATCAAAGACTACCCGCTGTTCGCCGGCAAGGAGTTCAACGGCGGCGTCATCCCGTGGCGTGGCGACGCCCTGGCCCCGATCCACGCCGATGTCCTCAAGCGGTGGAACAAGCGGCTCGAACAGGCCCTCGGCCTCACGTCCGTGGACGGATTGGGCTTCCGTGGGTGGCGGCGCCGGTTGGCGGATGTTTACGAGCGCTGGGCGACGAGCGCGCGGGTCAAAGACATGATCATGGGCCACAAGCAGGTGAAGGTGAATTTCAACGGCGGCTCGACGCGCGAGGTGGTGTATCTCGACATCCGCGACGAAGCCCTGACCACGGAAGCCATGCGCTTGCTGCAGCACGCCCGTACGCAGTGGGCACTCACTGGTGAGGCGCCGCCGACGAGCACGTGAACTCACGTGGCGCTCCGCGCGGCATGACCGAAGTCAGGAACAAAACAGAACGGGGGGCGGCCATGATGGCCGCCCCCCGTTCGTATGCTCCGTACAGTCGATCAGTGCGTTCGGTGGTACCCAACGTCGCCCGCAACGTCGCCCACCGATTTTCTGCTTGGCGACGTGGTGTCGCTAAGTCAAACTGTTTGAACTACTTACCCAAGTCGGGACGGCGGGATTTGAACCCGCGACCCCCTGAACCCCATTCAGGTGCGCTACCGGGCTGCGCTACGTCCCGTCACCGCAACTCGGCCGTGGCCAAGCAGTTGGTGAACAGACTGAAGAACGTAACCGGGTGACACCTCCCAAACCAGCCCCCGACGCAACTTCCACCCGGTCGGCTCAGCCCAACCGCCTGGGACTCTGAAACCGCCACCTCCAAGGCCCCGTCCGGCATTTGACATTCTGCACCGCCGTTCCGATTCTCTGAGAGTCATGCCCCGTCCGTATCTGCTGTTCCTGACCCTACTCGGCCTGCTCCCGGCCGCTGCCTCCCTGCCCCACCGCCCTGCCACACCCGGCGTGGAGGCGGCTGCCCGTGGCGCGCGCAAGACCGTCGCCATCCTCAACTTCGACAACAACACAGGCAAGAAGGACTACGACCACCTGGGTCAGGGCATGGCCGCCATGCTCACCACCGACCTCTCGGCGGTGGAGGACATCCAGTTGCTCGAGCGCCAGCGCCTGGCCGAGGTGACGAAGGAAATCGACCAGCAGCGGAGCCGCTACTTCGACTCCACCACCGCCGTGAAGGTGGGCCGCCTCACCGGCGCGCAGTACATCGTGATCGGCTCACTGGCCGCTGTCGATCCGCAGCTCCGCATCGACACGCGCGTCGTGCGCGTGGAGACCGGCGCCATCGTCAAGACGGCTCGCGTCACCGGCAAGCAGGAGGAGTTCTTCGACCTGCAGCAGCGCCTCGCGCGACAGCTTGTCAAGGATCTCGACATTGCGCTCTCGCCCGACGCCGACACGCGACTTGCCGCACAGCAGCAGAAGAGCCGCGTGGACGAACTCGATGCCATGGTGCGCCTCTCCAACGCCATGAATCTGGCGGACGCGGGCGACTACGGCGCCGCGACGCTCAAGATCGCCCCCGTGGTGGCCCGCTATCCCAACAGCACCTTCGTCAAGCTGACATCCGACGAGATCAAGCGCCGGGCTGCACGCAACAGCGAACAGAAGGCCAAGACGCTCATCAACGACGGCGTCAACAAGCTGATCAAGAAGATCCCGCCAGCGCCGCGTTGACCGCGCGGCGCAGCGTCGCCAGCGCCACCGGCTTGTCGAGCACCGCCATCACGCCAATGGCCGCCACACGCTCAGGCGACAGACGGTTGCTGAAGCCGGTGAGAATCAGCACCGGGAGCTCCGCGCGCAGCGCGTGGATCTGTTCCGTGAGCATGTCACCGGTCATGCCCGGCATGGTCTGGTCAGTGATCACAAGATCCACGGCAAACGGCTGATCACGCACAAAGGCCAGCGCCGCCTCCGGCGCGGTGAACACGTGCACGACATGCCCCGCGTGCTGCAGCGCGCGCTCCACCACCGCCGCCACGCCCGGTTCGTCGTCCACCACCACCACACTGGTGCCGGCATGGGGGCTGGTTTCCAACACCCCATCGTCATTCTCGTCCGATCCATCATCGGTGACCGGCACATCGAATTCGCCGCTCACCACCAGTGAAGGGCGCAAGTCCTCGCCGCCCGCAGCGGCTGCAGCCGGCAGCTCGTCATCGACGTCCACCACCAGATCGGGGTCGAGATCGTCGTCGAACAGGCCGTCAATGCTGGCCGCGGGGAAGGTGAGCTCGAAGGTGGAGCCCGCGCCCGGTGTACTGAACACTTCCGCGCGGCCGCCGTGCGACACCACGATGCCATGCACCACCGCCATGCCGAGGCCCGTCCCCTCGCCGGTCGGCTTGGTGGTGAAGAAGGGCTCGAAGATGCGTTGCCGCACTTCTTCACTCATGCCGTCGCCGGTGTCCCGCACCTGCAGCACCACCACCGTGCCGGTGGGTGCCGGCTGCCCTTCGGGCACCGTCCGCGTGCTCAACGCCAGCGTGATGGTGCCCGTGACCTTCTGCCGCAGCGCATACTCGGCGTTCGACACGAGATTGAGCAGCAGCTGCTGCAGCTGCGTGGGATCACCCTGCACCAGATGCGCATGATCGGCGCCGGTGGTCACCAGCTGCACCGTGCGCGGCACCATGCGCCGCAGCAGCGGCTGCAGGTCGAGTACGAGACGCGACAGGTTGACGTACTCCCGCGTGGGAGTCGACCGCCGGCTGAAGGTGAGGATCTGGCGCACGATGTCACGTGCACGGTCACTGGCGTCGAGAATGGCGCCCAGGTGATCGGCATTGCTGCGCCCCTTGCGCAGCGCCGTCCGCGCCAACTCGGCGTTGCCACGAATGACCCCAAGCAGATTGTTGAAGTCATGCGCCACGCCGCCGGCCAGTGTGCCGAGGGACTCGAGCTTCTGGGCCTTGCGCACCTGCTCCTGGAACCAGGCCCGCTCCGCCTCGGCCTGCCGTTCGCGCTCGAGCAGTCGCTGCGTACTGCTGCGCAACGTGGCCATGCGCCACTGATACGCGCCGGTCAGAATGAGCGCCACCAACGCACCATACGTGACCAGCGCCGCCGGCGACTCATACACCGGCACCTGCATGCTGAAATGCCGCAGGATCGGCCCGTACTCTCTGCCGGCCCAGTCGTACGCCCATACCGTCAGCGTGTAGCGACCCGCCGGCAAGTCGTGATAGTAGCGGTCGGGCACATCCAGCCACTCACCGCCCAGCGAGTCGACGGCCACGCGCGGTGTGGTGAGCCGGCCCTCGGAGAGCTGAACGCGAAACCGCGTCAGTTCCTCACGGTGATAGGTGAGCAGCGACGGCTCCACATGGATGTCATTGTCCGTCGGCATGAGCACGTCACCGTCCTGCACCTCACGTCCATCCGCCTGCACGGTCATGCGCAGTGTCAGACGGGCCGGTGACAACTGCGCGGCACGCGCCACATCCACCACGCCCAGCCCGAAACCGGTCCCCACCCACAGCAGATCATCGTGACCGGACGCAGCCAATGCAGAGATGGCATTGGCCGGCAGACCATCGGCGTCTGCCACCTGCGACAGAATTCGCCAGGCATCCACGGACGCCGCGGACACATCGAAGAGCGCCAGACCGGCAAACGTCCCCACCGCCAGACGGCCGTTGCCAAGGCACATGAGATCGGTGGCGCCGAGATTGGTGAGCACGCG
The DNA here is from genome assembly GCA_016741895.1 of Gemmatimonadaceae bacterium. Lineage (GTDB taxonomy): Bacteria > Gemmatimonadota > Gemmatimonadetes > Gemmatimonadales > Gemmatimonadaceae > Gemmatimonas. Next base: position 21,274 of record JACVCT010000004.1, read on the forward strand.
CCGGAGACGCAGCGGCAACACGCGCCATGGACCCGCATCGTCGAGACGGCGCCAGTGCACCCCGCGCTCCGTGTCGAACGCGAAGAGGTAGCCGGAGGTGCTTGCCCCACTGGTGCACACACGCCGTACGCGCCCGAGCCCGAGCGGACTGGCCAGTGCCGGCAAGGTGTCCACTCGTGCACCGTCGCGCCGCAGCGTCGTGACGGCGTGGAGGCGCCCCAGATACAGCACCCGCGCACCGGCCTCGATGCCGGACGCCAGTGCGGTCACCGGCCCGTTCACGCTCAACGGCAGCCGCATCCAGCGCATCCCACTCCAGCGATAGACGCCATCGTCCGTGCCTGCCATCAGGGCATCGACGCCTTCGGCGTCGACCACGCGACGCAGCTGATGCACCCGCCGTCCGTCGAGCCCTGCCGTCATGGGCACGAAGGCGCCACCGTCGAAACGCCAGGGCACCCCTTCGGCAATGGCCACGGGCACGGCCACCGGAACGGCCATGGTCTCGCGCTGCACCGCAGTGGGCCCTGCCAACGCAGGAGGTGCCAGCGACACACGCAGCAACTCACTCACCACACCACGCGCACTGCCCGCTTCGAAGCCGAAGCGCCGCCGCTCACCGCCCGCCCCGAGGCGCAGCAAACCGCTGTCTTGGGTTGCCACCCAGAGCACGTCGCGTCCATCGCTGCCTCGCTCGGCCGCCACCGCGTTCACATACGGCGACGCACGCTCGGGCCAGACCGCCACGCCGGCGGCCACGCCCTGCGACAGGCGTACGAGATACGCACCGCGCGCCGCCGCATACACCGCCGATCCGCCCCCATGGCCCGGCAGATGCCGCAGCATCGTGATGGAACCGTGTGTGTCCGACAAGCGCGTGGACACCGGGTGCCAGGTGGCGCCATCCCATCGGACAATCCGTCCGTCGTCAGTGCCCACCCACAGGCTGTGCCCGGGCCGGCCTGCGCCCACTGGGGCCGCGTCGGGCACCACCTCCACGCGATACGCATTGTCTGGCGACCCGGGCAGCCGCTCAAAGCGCTCGCCCTCAGCATCGCGCCGCAGGCGGAACACGCCACCGGCCCCCGCCGCATACAACTCCGATCCCGTGTCTCCAGGCAGCGCAACCAGATGCTCCACGCTCGCCGCCGTCAGGCCGTCGGGCGCCGCAAACACCCGCCATGCGCCGCGGTGCAGTCGCGCCACGCCGCCGCGCGCGCTGCCCACCCAGAGTTCTGCTGCACCGTCCGGCGCCGTGCCTTCCGCCAGCATGAGAGCGAGCGGCGAAAACGTCGGGGGAAGCGTCAGTGGTTCAAAGGCCGATCCGTTGAAGCGCGATACCCCGCGCGACGTCCCCACCAGCACGCGCGGTCCGCCATCCACGGCCTCGCTCTCGATGATGCTGAAGACCGTGCCACCGGCCAGCCCGTCGCGCTCCTGAAACACAAGTACACGGCCGTCAGGCGCGCGATACACGAGACCATTGCGCGTACCCATCCAGCGACCGCCGTCGGCCCCGAGCCACAGGGCTCGCACCTGCTGCCGCTCGAACTCGGGCGGCAGGGCCTCCCGACGCCACTGCGCTCCCGCATAGGAAAACACGCCATCGTCGGTGGCCAGCCATGGCACACCGGCCGGGTCGAGCGCCATCGCAAAGACCGTGGAGGCCCGCAGTCCCGACGCAGCATCGAAACGGCGCTCCGCGAGCGCGCGCAGTGCATGTCCGCTGGGCACCACCTGCGCGAGACGCGACACCGAGGGAGGCTGCGCGGCGGGTGCTGCAGCCTCCTGCGCGTGCAGCGCGGCCAACGGCACCGCCGCCACTGCACAGACCACCGAACAGACAACCGCCGCGCGCAACACGCGCCGCATGCGCGAGGCCTGCGACATCATGTGCAGCACCGGGTCAGCGAAAATCACGGGCCGCCTCACGCACGGCGTCGGGCATGGTGGGATAGTGCAGCGGCAGGGCCTCCATGGCGCGCATCAGCACGTCGGCAATGAGCAGATTGCGCACGGTCTTGTTGTCCGACGGCACCACGTACCACGGCGCCGCTGCCGTGCTGCAGCGCGTCAGCGCCTCATGATACGCCTCGGTGTACTCGGCCCAGCGCGCGCGGTCCTCGATGTCCTCAGCGCGGAACTTCCAGTTCTTGCGCGGGTCGTCGAGCCGCGAGGTGAGCCGCTCGTGCTGCTCGTCCTGTGAGACGTGCAGAAAACACTTGCAGATGACCACGCCGTTGGCGTGCAGCAACTCCTCAAAGGCGTTGATGTGCGCGTAGCGGCCGCGCCAGACCGTCTCCGGAGCCAGGCGTCGAACACGCACCGCCAGCACGTCTTCATAGTGCGAGCGATTGAACACCCCGACCTGCCCGCGTGGCGGCACCGCCTGATGCACACGCCAGAGAAAGTCGTGACGCAGTTCGAGTGGCGTGGGAGGCCCGAAAGCCGTCACCCGCACACCGGTGGGATTGAACGCCCCGCAGACCGTCTTGATGACGCCGTCCTTGCCCGAGGCATCGCGTCCCTGCAGCACCAGCAGCACCGCATGGCGCCCATCGGCAAACAGCGCGTCCTGCAGCGCCTCGAGCCGGCCAAGGCGCTGCGAAAGCGCCGCCTCGATCTCCTTCTTGTTCGCGGCGCCGGACACCCGCGCCGCGGCATTGCCCAGATCGAGCGGCGCGGTGGGATTGACCGGCACTACCGGCGTGAGGCCCACACTGGTCAGGGAGACCAGCGCCTTGTCTGAACGCGCGTGCTGCGAAGGAGCCGTCATGCGGTGAGATGGGGTTCGTAGGGTTCCATGTGAATGAGCACACCCGCCGCCGCGGGCAGCTGTCTGCGAATGGCCCCCTTCACCCGACCGGAAAGAATATGCGCCTCGTGCAGCGTCATGGACGGATCGGCCTGCACGTGAATGTCCACGTAGAACGCGGTGCCGGTCTTCCGCACCTTGAGCTTCTCGATGGCCAGCACGCCACTGGTGCCCAGGGCCGCCTCGCTGATGCACGACAGCACCGCCGGGCCGGGGGCGCGATCCATCAATTCGTGCAGGGCCCGACGCAGCAGCAGCATGCCATTCACCGCGATGATGGTGGCCGCCACGAGCGCGGCCCAGTCGTCGGCCACCTCCCACCCTTCACCGCCAACCACGGCGGCGGTGATGCCAACAAATGCCGCAAAGGAACTGATGGCATCCGAGCGATGATGCCAGGCGTCGGCCGTGACCGCCGTACTGCCCGACGCCGCACCGGCCGACGCCACCCGCTTGGCCAAGGTCTCTTTGACCACGATCACCACCAGCAGCACGACCAGCGTCCAGGGCGCGGGCGCATGATGCGGTGTGCGGATCTCGCGAATGGCCTCCACCGTGATGCCGGCCGCCGCGCCAAACATGAGCGCGGCCACCACGGCCCCCGCCAACGCCTCGGCCCGGCCGTAGCCAAAGGGGTACTGCGCGTCCGGGTCTCGACTGGCAATGCGCAAACCGCCCCAGACTACCAGCGACCCCACCATATCCGTGGCACTCTCGATGGCATCGGCCACGAGGGCGTAGGCGTTGCCCAACAGACCCGCCACCAGCTTGATGACCGCCAGACCGGCGTTGACCAGCAGGCCCACCTGCGCCAGACGCTGGGCGTTGGGCAGAGGCGGCGAGACCGGGGACGTTGGTGGGTGGGGTGATGCCGTCATTCCCTGCAATATGTCACCACAGACCACGCGAGGGACCGGTTACATTTCCCGTGCATGGCCGAATCATCCCCCGCACGTCGCCCCACGCTGGCGCATCGTCTCGAATACGCCGCCACACGCGGCGCCGTCGCGGCCCTCCGCCTGCTGGGCTGGCGTGGCGCCAGTTGGGTGGGAGGACGGCTGGCCCGCTTTGCCTACCGGCCACTGGGCATCCGCCGGGGCGTCGTGGAACGCCAGATCGCGGCGGCCTTTCCGGATCTGTCGCCCGCCGACGTGCAACGTCTGGCCGAACGCTCCTACGACAACCTGGGCCGCACCTCCATCGAGGCCGCCATTCTCCCCGGCACCTCACGCGAGGATCTGCTCGCGCGCGTTGAACGCGTGAGTGGATGGGAACACGTGGAAGCCGCTCTCGCCAAGGGGCAGGGCATCATCTGCGTCACCGGGCACCTCGGCAACTGGGAACTGGGTGGGGCCTTCGTGGCCGCCCGCGGCGTACCCATTGATGCCGTGGCGCGCGGCATGGCCAATCCGATCTTCGAAGCCTATGTCACGCGCACGCGCCACGACATCGGCATGACGGTCATCCACGACAAGGACGCCGTGCGCCGCACGCCGCGCGCCCTGCGGGACAACCACCTCGTGGCCTTCCTCAGTGATCACGACGCACTCGGACTGGCCAGCACCTTCGTGCCCTTCTTTGGTCGTCCGGCCAAGACGCCGCGCGGACCGGCGGTGTTTGCCCTGCGCTTCGACGCGCCCGTGCTGTTCATGGTCTTCGTGCGCCTGCCCAGCGGACGCTACGCCTTCGAGTGTGAACCGGTGGTTGTGGAGCGCACGGGAGACCGCGAGCAGGACATCGACGCCATCGTGCGACGCTACACCGTCATGCTCGAGGCCAAGGTGCGCGAATACCCCGAGCAGTACTTCTGGCAGCACCGGCGCTGGCGCCGCCAGCCGCCCGACACGCCCGCGCATTTGCGTGAACCCTGACATGTGTCCCGCATGAGCCCTCGTCGCAAGCGCGACAGCGCCGGCCGCACGACGGGCGCACGGCGCCGCGTCGGGTGGCGTCTCTGGCTGCGTCGCGCCGCCATGGCCCTTGGCGTGTTTCTCCTGCTGCCCGTGCCGGCCATTCTGCTGTTTTCCGTGGTGGACCCGCCCATCACGGCGGTCATGCTGGCCCGCGCCGGCAGCCGCCTCATGGACGGCACCCGACCCGTCTTTCCTCGTCACACCCCGGTGTCGCGCGCGCAGCAGTCGCCGCGCCTGCGCCGCGCCGTGCTGGCCTCGGAAGACGACCGATTCTACCTGCACTTCGGCATCGACACGCTCGAACTGCGCAAGGCGCTTGAACGTCGTCGCCAGGGCGGGCGTCTGCGTGGCGCCAGCACGCTCACGCAGCAGGTGGCCAAGAACATCTTTCTCTGGAATGGCCGCTCCTACGTCCGCAAGGGTCTCGAGGTGTACCTCACGCTCTGGCTCGAACTGCTGCTGAGCAAGGAGCGCATCCTCGACCTCTACATCAACCTGGCCGAGTGGGGCCCCGATGAGTTCGGCGCGGAAGCGGGAGCGCAGCGGCACTTCCGCAAGAGTGCGGCGGCGCTCACGCGTGAGGAAGCCGCGCGCATGGCGGCCATTCTGCCCGCACCACGCCGCTGGTCGCCAAAGGGCAACATCGCCACACGCCGGGCGGCCGTCATTCTTGAGCGCATGAACTACCCGGCGCCGCGTGAACTGCCGGAAACGTCACCGTCATCACGTCGCCGCGCGCAACGTCGCTAGCGTCGACGGGTACCACGACCTACACTCCTTCGTATCCTCCCGCTTTTCACCAGCGTGACTGCCATGCGTTCTGTGCGTTTCGTTTCAACCGGTCTGCTGTCCGGTGCCCTGCTCACCACCGCGCTCGTGCCGTCGCTTTCGGCGCAGCCCAACACCACCGGCAGTGGCGCTGGGAGTGCCGCGCGCACTTCGGGTTCGGCAGCCAAACCAGCTTCCGCGAAGTCCGCCACGGCCGACACCGGCCGCAAGAAGGTGCGTGGTTCACTCGGCCCGCAGGCCGGTGACCGACACATGGCCTTCCGCGACGCCGGCAGCGACGCCGACTCCCTCTGGCCGCCCAAGATGCCGGCGCCCCTGCCCGGCTCCATTCTCCCCGCGAAGCGCATCATTGCCTTCTACGGCAATCCGCTCAGCCGCCGCATGGGCATTCTTGGCGAGTTCGATCCGCCGGAGATGATGCGCAAGCTGGATGCCGAGGTGGCGGCGTGGAACAAGGCCGATCCGGCGCACCCGGTGCAGCCCGCCATGCACCTCATTGCCATGGTGGCCAACCCGCACCCCGGTCCCAGCGGCAAGTACCGCACCCGCATGGACAGCTCGCTCATCGAAAAGGTGTACGGCTGGGCGAAGAGCAAGAACGCCATCATGTTCGTGGACCTGCAGGTGGGTCAGAGCACGCTACGTGACGAACTGCCGTGGATCGAGAAGTTCCTCGTGCGCCCCGACGTGCACCTGGGCATCGACCCCGAGTTCTCCATGAAGAACGGCGGCATCCCCGGCAAGCGAATCGGTACCTACGACGCCGCCGACATCAACTACGCCATTCGCTACCTCGCCAATCTCGTCGAGAAGCACAACCTGCCGCCCAAGATTCTGGTCGTGCATCGCTTCACGCCCAAGGGCGTGACCAACGCCAAGGACATCAAGCTCGATCCGCCCGTGCAGGTGGTCATGCACATGGACGGATTCGGGGCGCCCTGGCTCAAGCGCGACACCTACTGGCGTGACATCAAGAAGGAACCGGTGCAGTTCACGGGCTGGAAGCAGTTCACGAAGCTCAAGAACGACAAGCCGGCCACTTCACGGGAAGAGATCTTGCGGCTCTGGCCGGTGCCGCTGTACATCCAGTTGCAGTAAGCCTCACTCACCCGCGACGCTTGCCCGTCGCTTCCCCGCCTCCGGAGTGCGCATGCCGAAGCCTGATGACGTGTCCCACAGCCGCCGTCATCTGGTCTCCGGCCTCGGCGTCACGCTGGGGGCGGCGGCCGTTGTGGGACCGGCGTTTGCGGCACCGGCCCTCGCGGCCGCGTCGTCGGACAGGTCTTTGGAGGCCTCGTCGCTGCCCGCGGAGCGCCCCCTGATGGCCGGACGGCTCAGGCAATCGGTGGCGCGCTGGTGTTTTGCGCGCACGCCCATTCACGACCTGTGCCGCGAAGCCAGGCGCATCGGCCTCGTGGGCATCGACCTGCTGGGCCCCGAGGAGTGGAGCATCCCGGCGCAGTACGGCCTCGAATGCACCATGGGCAACAGCTGGGGCAGCATTCCCGTGGGCTTCAATCGCCTCGAGCACCACGACAAGCTCGTGAATGACGGGACTCCGTACATCGCGCGCGCCGCAGCCGCCGGCGTCAAACGCATCGTGGTGTTCAGCGGCAATCGCAACGGTCTCGCTGACCGCGAAGGCATTGCCAATTGCATTGCGGGGCTCAAGCGCCTCATGCCCGTCGCCGAGCAGCATGGCGTGGTGTTGTGCATGGAGATGCTCAACAGCAAGGTCGACCACAAGGACTATCACGCCGACCACACCGCCTGGGCGGTGGCCGTCGCCGAAGGCGTGAACAGTCCGTCGTTCCGCCTGCTCTACGACATCTACCACATGCAGGTCATGGAGGGCGATGTGATTGCGACCATCGGCCGAGCGTGGCCATGGATTGCGCATTTCCATACCGCCGGCGTGCCGGGGCGGCACGAGATTGGTGATGCACAGGAGCTCAACTATCGCGCCATTGCGCGCGCGATTGCCGATCGCGGATACGAGGGAGTGTTCGCACATGAGTTCATGCCGGAGAAGGCGGGGTTCGAGACGTTGGGGGAGGCGGTACGCATCTGTACGGTCTGACTGCGGTCGGGGTCGGGGTGCGCCATCCGCAGTTCTGGGCTCTGGGCTGTGGGTTGTGAGTGGGAGTGGTGCGGCGGGGGGCATCACGTGATTCGCCAGACCCAGACCCAGACCCAGACCCAAACCCAGACCCAGACCCAAACCCCGACTCCGACCTGGACCTCTGCCCGGACCCCGACCGCCCGTTCCACCGGCGTCGCGTAAACGCGAGAGCCCCCGCCGCCACACCACTCAAACGCACAGCCCACAGCCCACGGCGCAATGCAGTGGACGGCGCAAACCGGTGTACCGCGCCCCGCCGTTACTACTGACTTTCCCGTTGACAACCGTCCCTGCCCGCCCCATACTACGGAAGAACCCGTAGCCACGCACCCATGTCCGACCTCCACTTCCCCCCGCGCGAACTCGCCGTCATGTCCGTCCTCTGGCGCCTCGGCTCTGCCACCGTCGCCGAAGTCCGCGAATATCTCGACGAAGACCTCGCCTACACCTCCGTGCTCTCCGCCCTCCAGATCCTCGAGGACAAGGGCTACGTGCGGCACGAGGCCGAAGGCCGCGCCTACCGCTACATCCCCACCGTCGCGGCCGACAAGGCCGGCCGCAGCGCCATCACGCGCATCAAGGACGCGATCTTCCAGGGCTCCGCCGAACGCCTGTTCGCGCAGCTCGTCGCCGATCGCCGACTGAGTCGGGAGGAACTCCAGCGCATGCGTGAACTGCTGGCCGAACGACTGGGAGACGACGATGCCTGAGACGATGCCTGAACTGTTCCTGCTCCCGTCATCCGCGGGCGTGTTTGCCTGGCTGCTGACCTGGCTGGTCACCGCCACGCTCATCTCGTTCAGCCTGGCCGGCTTGGCGCTCCTGCTCGAGCGCGTGCTGCGTGGACTCGTGCCGGCGCGCCTGCTCTGGGCTGGCGCCATGGCGGTCGCGCTTGCGCTGACATTGACACAGCCGCTGCGCAGGTCGCCGCTGACCGCACCATCCGCTGCCCGCGTCGCGCTGCCACTTCGCCTCGAACCAACGCCTGTTGCGCCGTCGCCCTTCGAGCGCGCGCTGAACACGCTGCGGGCTGCCGCGACCACACTGCCTTCGGCATTCAGCAACACCGGTTCGGCCGTCGCGCAGCAGCTGCGCGATGGGCTGACGCGTACCTCACCCCTCGTGCAAGGCACCGTGCAAGGCGGTCTGCTGCTGGCCTGGCCACTCGCGTCGTCGCTGTTGGCTGTGCTGCTGTTCGCGAGCTATCGCCGTCAGCGCCGCCTTCTGGCCAACGCACCCATGGCCCTGGTCAACGCGCAGCCCGTGCGGCTCAGTGGCGACTTCGGTCCCGCCGTGGTGGGGCTGCGGCGTCCCGACATCGTGCTGCCGGAGTGGCTGCTTTCACGAAGCACACGTGAGCAGCAGTTGGTGGTGGCGCACGAACGCTCGCACGTGGAGGCGGGTGACCATGTCCTGCTGCTCGCCGCCAACGTTGCCGTCGTCCTCATGCCGTGGAACGCCGCGCTCTGGTTCATGGCCTCGCGGCTGCGTCTGGCCATCGAACTCGATTGCGACGCCCGTGTGCTCGCACAACTGGCGGCCCCCCGCGAGTACGGTCAGTTGCTCATTGAACTCTCGGCCGCCCTGCAACCCGCGCGTCGTCTGCATGCTGTGCCTGCCTTTTCCTACCGCGCGTCCCACCTCGAACGGAGACTGCATACCATGACCGCACGCCCTGTCCGCTTCCGTCAGGCCCGCCGCATCACTGGCATCCTCATGGCCACCGCCACGCTGGCCGTGGCCTGCAAGGCCGAATTGCCCACCGCCACGGATGTCGCCGCCATGGACGTGGCCAGCGCACAGCGCAAGGCCGTGGCCTTCACCGGTCAGTCGGATGACGCGCGGTACTTCGTCAACGGCGTCGAGACCAGCAAGGCGGACGCCATGAAGATTTCGTCCGACCGCATTGCCACCATCGAGGTACGCAAGAGCGACAAGGGCGAACAGCTCATGTTCGTGGCCACCACGGATGCCAGCAAGACAGCCGGCTTCTCGGCCATCGAGGACACCCGCACCGACACGGCCGCCAGGAACGTCATACGCCTCCGCCGCGCGGACAGCGGCGTCGTGACCTTGCGTGCCTCCACCGACAGCAGCCCCACGCGCATTCGCCTGTCGTCAAAGGCCAGTACCGGTCCCACGCCGCTCTTCATTCTCGACGGCAAGCGCGTCGACGAAGCCGCCATGAATCGCCTCGCGCCCTCGACCATCGAATCCGTGGAAGTGATCAAGGGCGCGGCCGGTGTGGCGCTTTACGGCAACGATGCCGCGAACGGCGTCGTCGTCATCAAGACCAGGCGATAACACGACACATGGAGCGGGGGGCTAGTACGCCACCCGCTCCACGTCGGTGCCAACAAAGGCCTCACCCACAGCCAGCACCGGCTCACCACTCTCGATGGCCAGCGCATAGGCCATGCAGTCGCCGAATCCCAGCGCCGCCGCATGACGGCCTGCACCGAATGTGCGCGCGGCCTCACGCGCCCGGTGGGCCTGTGATTCGGTGAACGGCAGCACCGTCACCTCGAGTTCGCGCAGCAGGGCATCGAGCTCGAGGTCCACGCCACCCTGCCGCTCACCCAGCAGCAGCAGCGCCGCATCCACCACCGTGGCCGCAGAGATGGCCCGCACCGGCGCCCGCATGATGGCCGTGTGCAGCAGCGACGCATCGGCCTCGTTGCGCCAAAGCGCCCGCAGCGCTGACGTGGTCAGAATCACGCGCCAGCCTCCGTCACCCTGCCCGCTTCAGGATACGCACGAATGCGCTCCTGAATGCGCTCGATGCGCGCCCACGACTTCTCCACCGCGCCAAGGCGGCGCAGGCGTTCACGTGTGAGCCGCTCGCGCACCGCGTGCTGGATGGTGTCGGTGATGGTCTCACCGGTCAGGTCCGCCAGCTCCCTGATGAGCTTTTCGGCGTCAGGACTCTTGAGGTTGATGGCCATGGTGGAATTATCCATGCCGGTCCACCAGTCAACAAGGGTCTGCTCCCGTGGTCAATCCTTCCTGGTTTCGAACCCGAACGGCTGCTGCACGAGCTGCTTCACGGGCTGACCGCCATTCCTCGCCGGCGTGAAGCGTGCGCTCGGCAGGAAGTGTTCGACGGCCGCCGAAAAGAGCGAGTCGGTGGAGCGCAAGACGCGGATGCTGCCAGGAACAACCGTTCCGTCCACATCCACCACGAATTGCGCCAGCACCTCGCCGTTCAGACCACGCGCTCTTGCTTCGACGGGATACGCCGGGCCGCGGCTGCCGGGCGCAAACATCGCCGGCACTTCAACCTCGAAATCGAACAGCGCACGACCCGCTGCCCCCTGCGCACTGTCCGCTGCCGGTCGGGCTTGCACCGCTGGACGGGCCGACGCGCCTGCCCTGCGCGCCGCATTGAGTGAATCGAGGCGGGCGCGTGAAAGTGAATCCGCCCGCGCGCTGATCCGGACCACTGACGCCGAACCATCGAGGCGGAACGAAAACGGCTGCTGCACGAGCTGCGCCATCGGCTGTTGCTGACGCATGGCCGGCAGGAACCGCATGTCGCGCAGTGCGGTCACGACGGTTTGTGCGAGCTCGGGATGTTGCGCCAGCAGCACCTTGATGGATTCGCCCCGCACACTGCCGTTTGCCTCCACGACAAACTGCACGAGCACGTCACCCTGCACGCCCTGCGTCCGCAACGAGTCCGGGTACCGTGGCCCCGACGTGCCCGGGGCCAGGACCGCCGGCTTGTCCACCTGAAAGTCGAAGTACACGCCAGCGCGCGACGGCTGCGACGCCACCGAATCGGAGGCGGGGCTCACGGCGCTGTCAGCAGCGGCAGACGGCAGCACCTGCGGCACGGCAGGCCCTGCGAGGTTGCCGGCGATCTGCCGCGAGCAGGCGGCATTGAGCAATCCGAACGTGATGGCCGCCACCGCCAACTTTGCCAGCGGACTCTTGAGGGGCATGGGGGATGTCATGGCACGCATTCTCCTGGAAAGTTGTGAAGCGGAAGGGACAAGCAAGGGCGCGAGATGCGGCGTGTACTGCGGACGATGCCGCATGTGCGCAATGAGCAGCAGCAGGCGCGGATACTGCGATGCGGCATCGGGATGGGCCCTGAGCGTCCGTGCATCGCAGTCGATTTCCATGGCCAGACGCATGCGCTGCGTCATCCACCAGATCACAGGATTCCACGGGGTGATCATCGTGGCGAGTACACCACCCCACACCAGCCATGGATCGCCCGCGCGCCGATGTTCCAGCTCATGATGCAGCACAAGGCGCTGCAATCGCTCATCCAGTTCCCACAGCCACTCCGGCATGAGCAGCGATGCGCGCCCCACACCAATCACGGCCGGTCCGACATGCTGCGTGCGCAGCACGGTCTCACCGAGCAACACATCCCTGCGCGCCGCGCGCTGAGCACGGCGCAACACCATCGCCCCGCGCAGCACGAGACCGGCCATCACGAGCGACAGCACGCCCCACACGGTGGCTACGGTTGCCACGGGTGACAGACTGGACACCGTCCACACGCGCTCCGGAGCCGGCGTCAGCACAGCGGACGGCCCCACGGCAACGGCAGCCGCTGGCGGCTCGTACGGATGCACCACCCATTCCGGCGCGATGCGCGGCATCATGAACCAGCCCAAGACCGGCCAGATCACTGCCAGCGCGAGCATGCCCGCCCAGAGAAACCGGCGCGGCCGCCCGAATGAGGCCACCAGCAATTCGGCAGCAAGAACCGACAGGCCGACGAGCGCCGAGAACGCCAGGCTCGCACCCAACCACGTGAGTACCACAGTCCAGGTGACTGACACGTCGCTCATCGTCCCCCCCGCTTGGACGGCCCTGAACCGCGACGTGTCGCGTTCGCGGGAGTCGAGCGACCGCCGACCTCATTCGACGTCTTGGCGTCCACCGCCGCCAGTGACCGCGCCAATTCCTGCAATTCTTCGGCGGAGAGCTCTTCATCGTGCACGAGCTGCGCCAACAGCGCCTTGGGCGAACCGCCGAAGAAGCTGTGCAGCACACGCGACAACGCGTTGCGCTGCGCCGATTGCTGCGCGACCACGGGGAAGTAGCGATGCGCCCGGCCCTCCTCCTCCCGTCGCACGAAACGCTTGGTTTCGAGATTGCGGAGGATGGTGAGGATGGTGGTGTAGGCCAGCGGATCGCCCACCGCCTCACGCACTTCGCTCACCGTACCCGACCCCAATCGCCAGAGCGCCGCCATCACGTCCAGCTCGCGCTCGCCCAACGGTGCATCCGTCATGTCGCCTCCGTCGCCCGCAGGTCTCAAGTACCAGGCCGATAGTACTAACGTTTTAGTACTATCGGCCTAGTAGACAATCCTGTCAAGCCCGGACTCAGCGCATCAGGCTGTCCCGCACCGTCGCCCGGTTGCTCCGGTACGGCAGATACCCCCGGCCCCAGTCCACCCCGATCACCTCTAGCCACATGCGCGGGCCGTCCACGTGCACCACCACGAAGTGGTAGGCATTGTCCCCCGGCTCCATGCCCGGCTTCACCAGATGCTGCACCCGCACCGAGTCCGCCACGCCGGCCCGCAGGTAGGGACGCAGATCCGGTTCACCCTGATAGCTGTAGAGCGGCGCCCCGCCACCACCACTCACCAGCTGATCCATGCGCTGCCACTCGCCACGCGCATCCTTCCAGCGCTCCACCCAATGCTCGAAGAAGTGCTCGTGCCCCGTCAGCAGCATGGTCACGCCATGCTTGCGGAACATGGGCATGTAGCGCTCGCGCACCGCAGCGGTTGGGCGTTCGACAATGGCACCACCATGCGGCCCCGACGAATACGCCGGATGGTGAAAGAACGCGATCACGTGCTGATAGCGCGCGCGATCGAGCCCGGCCAGCTGGGCCTCCACCCAGGCAAATTGCGTGGAGTCCTCGGCAATGTTCGAATCAAACGCGAGCACGAACACGTTGCCGTAGCCGAAGGCATAGGTGGGATAGCCCGTCAGTCGCCGCGTCGCGCCATCGGGCGGAATGAGTTGACCGACCGCGCGCAGGTAGTTGCGCAGCCCCTCGGCACGACCGGCGTTGGCCAGATCACCCGATGAGGTCACATCATGATTGCCGGGCGCGAGAAAGTACGGCACGCCGCCCTCGGTGGTGAGCCGGTTGATGAGGCCCACGAAACTCACGTTCCACTGCTTCGGGTCGCGGCCGTTCACCACCGCGTCGCCACTCTGCAGTATGAACCGCACCGGATCGGGCCCACGCTCCATTTGTGTCATGGTGCGCAGCATCTGATCCACCACCAGCGAGTGTTCGTACTGCTCCTGCACGCCATCTCGCCGCCCGCGCGTGTCGCCATACGCAATGAACGAAAAGCGCGTAACGCCGGCACTCGCTGCCTCGCTGGGCAGAGGCAGGCGCGGCTGCGCGATGCTGACGACGCTGTCGGCGCCGCGGGGTGCCGGATTCTGCGCCGCTGCCGGGGCCGCTGCCGCCCACGACGTGAATGCCGCGAGCGCCACGAGCGGGAGCGCCATGCCGCACGTGGACCGCTGAGTTTCAGGGGGATTGGACATGCCCCAATTGGCACAGCGGCCCGGCGCTGCGCAATTCCCGGGCTGCCTCAGCCGCGCATCACCCCTGCCACAATTGTGTGATCTCCATCCCAGGAGCGACGAGGCAGACGCCCGGCTGCTCTTGCGCGTCGCTGCCGGTCCAGGCACAATGCAGCAGTGATCAGATGACGCACTCCGCGTTTCGTAATGCGCGCAGCGTGGATTGCGCCGTTGAACAAGCAGCACACATGCCCTCAATGTTGGAGCGACTGACATGGCTGTCCGTACCATGATGTTTATCGATGGCACCTGGCTGGCGGTGACCGCCATTCGCATGGCAGAGCAACTGGGTTATGGCAAGCGAGTGGGTGGGCCCTTGCGTTTCGGTGCCCTGCCCCTGCTCTGCGCAGAGCACGTCGCACGACAACTACCCTCCGGCGATTCGCTCGACGTGGTCCGCACACACTACTTCGCCTCCATTGCCACCAACTACGACCCGGCGGACGATGACGCCGTGCAGCGGCGCAGCGAGTTCTTCGATGGGCTGCGTCGGCAACACCGCTACGAAGTCTACCGCTACGACGTCGACTACCGAGGCGGTCGTGTGCGACGCTCGCAGCGCCCCGACGACCAGACCTTCGAGCCGCGCGAAAAGGCCGTTGACGTTGGTCTCGCCACCGCCCTGCTGGAAATGACGGCCCTCTCGGCCTTTGACATTGCCATCGTCGTGGGCGGCGATCGCGACTTCGTGCCGGCGCTGCAGGCGGTGCGGCGGCTGGGCAAGCGCGTGGCCATCGTGTCGGCGCGCGGCAGTTGCCCACGCGAGTTTTTCGACCCCAATGATGCGCTGCGCCTCAGGGATTTCGATCCCATCTGGCTCGACGATCTCTGGACCCAGCTCGTCGTAACGCCCGAAGTCGGCGACATCGAAGTTGCGCAGCCTGCGGCGTATCCTCTGGCCGACCTCCAAACGGGCAGCACAGAGAGCACAGCGCCGGACACCGCCACCGTCGCGCAGCTCAGCACGGCGGCCGAGGGCATCATGGCGCTGGTCACCAAGGTGCACCCCACCGGTTACGCCTTCGCGCGTGACGACGAGGGACTCGACTACTACTTCCGCCGCGAGGACCTCCAGGACAGCCACACCTTCGACGAACTGTCCACCTGGAAGACGCGGGTGCATCTCACCCTTTCGGCCAGCGCAAGACCCGGAAATGCCGGGCGTGCGCGCGCCGTCACCATTGCCCAGCAACTGACCAACGCCGTACGGCCGCCTGCACCGGCCGCCCCCTCAATCGCGCCGGCCTCGCGTACGGCCTCGCGTACGGCCTCACGCGACGAGACATCGATGCTGGCTCCCATGGCCGACGTCTGGGACGCCGATCCCTTCGCCGCGCCGTCTCGCCGCGCCATCTGACGAAGGCTGACAAACCCGTGGCCCGTTAAGGTCCACACGGTGCGGGCTGCCGCAGCTGCCATCTGCGCTGCGGCAGCCCGTGTCGTTCAATGCGACGTCGTCAGTTGGGCGATCTGCAGCAGGTTGCCGCAGGTATCGTCCAGCGTGGCCACAATGACGGGCCCCAGATTGGTGGGGGGCTGCGTGAATCGCACACCCAGCCCGCTGAGCCGTTCGTATTCGGCCTGCACGTCATCCACCCCGAAAGACGTGAACGGGATGCCGTCTTCCACGAGGGCCTGCTTGAAAGGCCGCGCGGCCGGGTGGGAATCCGGCTCGAGTGACAACTCTATCCCGTTGGGTGCATCGGGCGACACCACCGTCAACCAGCTCACCTCACCCATCGGGATCTCGGTCTTCTTCACGAATCCCAACACGTCGGTGTAGAACGCCAGCGCCTTGCGCTGGTCGTCCACCATCACACTCATCACGTGCATGCGTAGGCTCATCGCGCTTTCCTCTTGTCACTGGGGAGTGGCCATCGCTCGACGATGGCGCGGAGGGGGGAGGTGTCGAGTCGGTGGTACTTGCAGCGACCCTCGCGACGGGTGTGCACGAGCCCCGCGCGTTCGAGCACCTCGAGATGCTGTGATACCGCCTGCCGTGTCAGCGCCAACCCATGCTTGACACTGAGGCGCGTACAGATCTCGAACAGCGTCTGCTCATCCCGCTCGGCCAACTCATCAAGAATCGTGCGACGCACAGGCGCCGACAGCGCCTCGAACACATCCGACATACCCCAATATGCAAGCTGCGACTTGCCTGTCAATCCCCGTCCATCAGCCCGCGCAACCTTCGGGCCCGGACGCGAGACCCGTCGCGTCCGGACCCGTGCACAGGTTCACCGGCTGTGCTTGTACATCATCTCCAGCAGCTCATCGTACATCACGTTGGCTTCCGCCTCGCCGGAGCGGATGGCCGTGGCGGCACAGTGCTTGAGATGATTGCGCATCAGCTCACGCCCCACCGCGCGCAGCGCCTCGTGCACCGACGAGATCTGCGTCATGATGTCGCCGCAGTAGCGGTCCTCTTCCACCATCTTCTGGATGCCGCGCACTTGCCCCTCGATGCGCCGCAGCCGCTTGAGATTGCGCTCCTTGATATCGGCATCCACCGCGTGTGCCTTGCGCTCTGCAGTCGGCGCCGCGTCCACGACCTCATGCGATTCGTGCATGTCGCAACCTCAAGCTGTTGGTAACCACACTGACGGAGCTGAACGCCATCGCAGCGCTGGCCAGAATGGGACTGAGCAGCAGACCGAATGCCGGGTACAGCACACCCGCCGCAATCGGAATGCCGATGACGTTGTAGATGAACGCCCAGAACAGGTTCTGCTTCATCGTGCGCATGGTGCGACGCGACAACTCCACAGCCTGCGCCGCCGCGCGCAGATCCCCGCGCATGAGCACCACATCGCCCGCCTCCACCGCGATGTCCGTGCCCGTGCCGATGGCCATGCCCACATCGGCCTTGGCCAGCGCCGGTGCATCATTGATGCCGTCGCCCACCATGGCCACCACCTGCCCCGTGCGCTGCAGGCGTTCGATTTCGGCCACTTTGCCGTCGGGCAGCACTTCGGCCACCACACGGTCGATACCCGCAGCCCTGGCCACCGCCTCCGCGGTGCGCCGATTGTCGCCCGTGAGCATCACCACCTGGAGGCCCAGCGCATGGAAGCGCGCGATGGCCTCACGCGAGCTGGCCTTGATGGGGTCGGCCACGGCAATCACCGCCGCCAGCGCGCCATCCACCGCCACGTACATGGGGGTCTTGCCCTCACTCGCGAGACGCTCGGCATCACCCGACAGCGGCGACACCTCCACCGCGTAGTCCGCCATGAGCGTAGCGTTGCCAACCGCCAGCGCCAGCCCGTCCACCACACCAATGGCGCCACGCCCCGTGAGCGACTCGAAGGCCTCGGGCACCGACAGCGCCGTGCCGCCATCGCGTGCGTGCCGCACAATGGCATCGGCCAGCGGATGTTCGGACAGCGTCTCGAGTGAGGCCACGAGCTGCAGCACGCGCGCCGTGTCCATCGTGATGGATGGTGCGGCCACGAGGTCCGTGACCGTCGGCCGACCTTCAGTCACCGTGCCCGTCTTGTCGAGCACAATGGTGCCCAGGTCACCGGCACGCTGCAGTGCCTCACCACCCTTGATCAGCACACCAAGCTCCGCGCCCTTGCCCGTGGACACCATGACCGCCGTGGGCACCGCGAGCCCCATGGCGCAGGGGCAGGCAATGATGAGTACCGCCACCGCCGCCGCAAAGGCACGCACGGCCGGCGCCGTATCGGCCGCCACATACCACACCACAAACGTGGCGATGGCCAGTGACAGCACCACCGGCACGAAGATGCCGCTGATGCGATCGGCCAGTTTCTGAATGGGCGCCCGACTGCCCTGCGCATCGCGCATCAGCTGCACGATGCGCGCCAGCACACTGTCGGCACCCAGCGTCGTGGCCCGGTACTGAAAGGCCCCCGTGCGATTGATCGTGCCGCCAATCACCGTGTCACCGGCGCGCTTGGCCACCGGCAGCGACTCGCCCGTGAGCATGCTTTCGTCCACCGCGCTTTCACCGGAGAGCAGCACCCCATCCACCGGCACCCGCTCACCCGGACGCACGATCACCGTCTCACCCGGCTCCAGCGTGTCGATGGGCGCATCAACCTCCACCTCGCGACCGTCCACATCCTGGCGCAGCACCCGCGCCGTCTTGGGTTGCAACTGCACCAGCGCACGCAGCGCCGACGCCGTCTGCTTCTTGGCGCGCGCTTCAAACGCGTTGCCCGTGAGAATGAGCGCAATGATGATGATGACGGCCTCGTAGTACACATCGGGCGCCACACCACGTGACGTGAAGAACGTGGGCGCCACCGTGGCCAGCACCGAGTACACGAAGGCCGCGCCGGTGCCCACCGCCACCAGCGTGTTCATGTCCGCCGAATGATGACGGAAGGCCGCCCAGGCCCGCGTGTAGAAGTGCCGGCCCGCCCAGGCCATCACGCCCAGCGTCACCAGCAGCAGACTCCACGAAATCACCGACGCGGGGATGGCATAGAGCCAGGGCATCACCGCGCGCAGCGCCGGCGACAGCGACTCCATGGCCCAACGCATGAACGGGTCGGCCACCACGCCGGTATGCGCATGCCCTCCCGCCATGTCCGATACGCCCGGCGCCATGAGCGGCATGGACACGATCATCGCGATCACGCCGGCGACGCCGCTCACGATGGCTTTGCGACGCAGCTCCGTGAACTCTTCGGCCGAGGCGCGATCGCGCGCTTCCTGCTCCTCGAAGGCCGTCTGATCCGGCGAGGCCAGTTGCGCGCCGTAGCCGGTGGCTTCGATGGTGCCAACGAGACGCTCCGCCGACACCTGGCGCGGGTCGAAGCGCACCGTGGCCGTCTTCATCATCAGGTTCACGTTGGCGTCGGTAACGCCCGGCTGCTTCTCGAGCGCACGTTGCACGCGGGCCGAGCAGGCGGCGCAGGTCATGCCCGACACCGGGATGCGCACCGTCTCGCTGGCGCCCGCATCGCGCGTGGCGTCAGCCGCATTGTTGTTGATGGCTGTGGCTGTGGTACTCATGGGTTCTCCCTGCATCCTGCGCGCCGTGGCGCGCGGTTGCACACTCAGTCAGTGACGACCAGTGTGCCGCGGAGCATGCTCATTCCGCAGGTGAAGTCGTAGCGTCCCGCCTTCGGCGGCGTAACCTCAACGACCGTGCGCTTGCCACTGGGGAGGAACTTGCGAATGCCGAACTCCGGGAAGACCACTTCCTCGGAGCAGCTGCCGCTGTCCCGTCTGTCGAACACCAGGCGCAGCGGGCGCCCGGCCTCAACCTGTAACACGGCGGGGCTGTAGCCGCCGTCCACCACGATGGTGTGCTCCGTGGGTCCGCTCGGCACCGTCTCCCTGGCCGAGGCCGAACCTGGCGACGAGGCGGCGACAGGCATCGCCACCGGCACCGGCGTCCGACCGGCAAGGAAGAAGTACCAGTTCACCCACGCAATGGCGGCGAGCCCCGCGCCAATCACGAGCCAGTCCGTTCCGTTGATCATGGGTCGTCTCCGTGTGCCTGATGGCGTGTGCGGTCAGTTGGCGGTGGCGGTATAGCCCGCGTCACTCACCGCTTCAGCGATGGCCGAAGGCGACACCACGTTGGGGTCGTACTGCACCGTGGCGGAGCCGATGGCCACCTGTTCCACGGTCACGCCCTCGAGCTCACCAAGCGCGCGCTTGACGGACATGACGCAGTGGCCGCAGGTCATGCCAGTGATGTTCAGGGTGGTGCGATTGCTCGTGCTGCTCATTGCCTGGGTCTCCAGATAGGGTTCTGCTGCGGTGTGCAGCGGCGACAGGATCTGATACCCTGCCCGGGTATATAATGGCATACCCCCCAGGGCTATGTCAATAGCCACATCCCGGACAAAGAAAAAAGGGCGGCCTCCGCGAAGTAGACCGCCGTACTTCCCTCGCGCCGGCCGACGTGGAGATCGATTGAAGCGTCCGATTGGGTTTGGCAGTTTCTACTAACCGTAGCCTTCAGGACATCGTCCCTTCTCAGCGTCCAAACCTGACCGCGGCATAGACGCCAGTGACATGGCGACCATCGGTCAATCGGAGGAAGTGAACTGAGAAGCGCGGACCGACGCTGCGCAAAGTGCCGATGTTGGCCCGAACTCCACCACCAAGAAGGTTGCCGTCAAATGCGGCCACGCCGACCGTCGGCCCCACGGCCATTCCCCAAGTCCGCCGGGTGGACGTTGGCGAATACAGCATGGTCCCCTCGGCGATGTAGCCAGCGCTTGTACACGCATCTCCGCATCCGCCAGCTCGAACGCCAAACGACGCGAGACCCTCGAGAATCCCATGTAGGGGGATACGGTTGGTGACAGCGGCTACGGCAGCGTCGAAACTACTCCCTGCGACCAACCAGTTTGGACAGCAGCATCTGCACGTCTGACCTGTAGGGATCGCCGTTCCGCGGCACGCGTTGCATTCTCACGACGACAAGATTGTGGTCGGGAACGACCTGTATGTCTGTGTTGAGATACCCCAGCGCGGCGAATCGTCGCTCATCTGGCATCGCCGTCCACCAAAGCAGGCCGTACTCGGGATTCAGTGCTTGCGACGGCAGAACACTCTTGTTGATCCATTGTTCATCGACAATGCGGCGTCCCAACCACACTCCGCCCCGTGCTACCATTGCGCCAATGCGAGCCAACTCGCGTGGCGTGGTAATCATGTCTGCATACGTCCACGCGTGCATCTTTTCGTCCACCATGAGTCGCGTGTGTCTCAGACCAAGCGGATCAAACAATCTCCTCCTCGCATATTGGTGGATCGGTTCACCAGCAACCTTGTCCAGAATTGGCGACAGCAACTGAACACCCTCGTTGCTATATGCCCAGGTGGAGCCAGGCTCAAATGCCGGCGTTAACGCGCGTACAAAGGGGTTCTTGTCCCGGGAGAACCCAACGCTCTTCGCTGCTGGGAGTGTAGGCAAGCCTGAAGTCATTGACATGAGATGTCGAATTGTGACGCGCCCTCTGGCCCCAGCACACCAGTCCGCAAGGAAGCTGCAGACTCGTTCATCAATCGAGCTCAGCTTGCCATCAGCGACCAACATGCCAACCAGCAATCCCGTGATGGACTTTGTTGCTGACATCGCATGCATGGGCTCCTTGTAGTAAGGCCCGTACCACTCTTGAACAATCCGTCCCTTGTGAACGACGAGACATGCATCCGCCGCAGACCGGGAGCACAGGTCACGATGCTGCAGCAGCACGACCGTGTCCAAGCCCGTTGAACCAGGAGCGACCCTGGGCAAGAATCCATCATCACTGGTTGAAGGTGGCAGAGCGTACGGCTCCGTCGAAACCCGGTTCGCCAGAGGGCCTGTTCGCGTTTGCGGCGCGGCGCGACTGGCAAGCGCGACTCGCACGGTGTCCAGATGTTTCGCATAGACGTCGGCGATTGAGCTTGCCCGACATTCCCGATCATAACGTTTGATTGCCACAGTCGCGTTCGCGTTTTTTCCTTGTGCCCACTGAGCGAAAGTCACGCCGGCCATTGTTTGGCACTTGGCCCGCTCTGAGGACCATCGAAAACCACTACGAAGTGATTGCTGCCCTCGGCGTACTGCCTCACCATATTCCCTGAGCCTGATGTATTGCCAGACCATCGATTCGGTGCTTGTGTTGCTTCGCATTGCCGACTGTGCTACTGCTGAGGAGCAAACCATGGTCTGTCCAAAGCATAGACAGACCAGTGCAAGAATCATCGAGCCTCGCCATTCTGAGGGTTCGTGATTTGAGTTCATGCGTCGTGCGGCTCTTGCTAGCACTGTGAGTTGAGATAACAGTTGAAGGATCCTGCATCGCCATCGTAACGCCAGCGCGTGACTTGGGGGTCGAGCCGGAACGGCCGCCGAAGAACATGACGAACTCCTGCCTCAAGCACTTCATCCACACCGTCTCGAAGTCCTTGAATCGTGGGATGCACCGTGAGATCTCGATGGACGCCAACCCCCTGGGTCACCCTGCGGTCTGGATAGTACACGCCAAGTCCGCTGAACGTCACTGCCAATCCACCGGGCAGTGAGAGTCGCACAACGTTCCCATCAGCTCCCGCTGTTTGACTTCCCACGACGACCACCCGAGGGGAGGCTTGCATGAGCATTGTCGAGTACTCCGCGGCGCTCTGCGTCAGCTCGTCAACCAGGACGAGTACATGACCAGTATAGGTTGGCTCCAATGGGGAGATCACGCGTGTGAGTATCCACGTGAAGGTACCGGGGTTTGCAATATCCGGACCGCTAAGAAGTGCAGCGGCGATGGTATCATCTACGAAGTGTCGCGCAAGCAACCATGCGGCCGTGTCACTCGGGTAGCTGCGCATGTCGACGACAAAGAGCTCTGAGCCCGCCGCCGCGCGAGTATACTGACCCACCTGTTCCGCGCGTGCCTTTGAACCACGAAGGTACGCCACCTCAGGAGTAAGCATCCGGAATGTAGGTCCCATCAACTCGTGATCATGAAGGGCACCTCCCCAAGAGCGCTTCGGCATCGACCGGCCCACAGAAACTGTATCGATCTGAGCATCTCGACGGATTACTACTGACGTCTCTCCAGGTTGCCCATTCGCCAGAGCAGAAGCGATCTCACGACTCAGAGCGGCATCGTTGGACGCTCCAAAGAAGGGCTCCCAAAGACCTTTGGTGGTACCGGGCGCACGTCCATCAAGTTCAACAATCACGTCGCCCGCGCGGACGTCCGCGTGCCCAGTGCCTGTGTCAGCAAGTACACGACTGACAATCAACTGGCCATTGAGCCAACGCAGAACAAGCGGGAGCCTAGATGATCCGCCAGGTGGCTGAAAGTGAAAGGCGTTCACCAGGTTTGCGTGACCATCCTTGAGACTTGCGGCGAGTCGTACCAGAACTTTGGCATAGGCTTCATCGTCACTGGCGGACCACAGCTGCGGCATAAACTCTTTTAGGAGTGCCAGCTGACCTTTCTCCAGCTGCGTGCGATACGGATACCAGTACTCAACTGCGTTCCAGAATCGCGCGAGCGCCAGCAAGCGCAGATCACGCGGTACAGGATGGATATCGTAGCTCTCCTCGTTCACGAACGTGATGTTTCCGAGGGAGGATTTCCTTGCAAAGGATTGCCCTACTCCAGCCCAACGGTTGACATACACGCTCTTCAAACGCTTCGCGGTTGACGCGCTCAAGAGTGTTGTATCCTCAAGCCACGCAAGGTCCGGCGCCTGCGCTACGTCCGTTGGTGCTCGCGCGCAGGGCTGACATGATGTCGGATCGCCGAGCTTGTCTAACCATTGAGACACCTGCGTTCCCAATTGCTCGATGGGATCCGGTGCAAGAAGCAGAGGCCTCAGGCTTGCTCGAAATTCCGTGTCCCATTCAACGTCCCGGTCCGTCCAGGTCATCTGGTTCGATGACAACGACTTGACCAAGGAGTCCGCGCTATTGTTCGGCGGCGCAGACCTCCCAGCGATGGCAGGGTGGTGGTACTTGAGAAAGCCCCAGACGCGAGTAAGCCCGACTAGCGCCTCAACTTGATGGGAGCCAACATCGCCGAGATCATCAATTGATCTCACTTGTGCCGTTGGTCGCGAGGCATCGCAACCGGCGATCAAGAATGTCAACACCAGTGCAAGAACGGCCTTGGCAATCATGGAATCCTATCGGAAAAGGAGAGGGGAGTTGAACGTTTCCCAAACCCAATGTGTTGCGACACGATGGCTGTGGCCAGATTCTCCAGATCCACATCGACGGTGGGCGCGGTGCCTCCGGCGGCACCGCGTGCTTATCGGCCCTTGTCGGGGAGCGGCGCGTGCAGCGTTTTCGCCCCGGCCACCAACGCGCCCCACGTCTCCGGCACTTCGCCGCGTGAGAGCATCCCGGCGAACATCTGATAGGGGTCGGACGTCGCTCCGTCCTTTCGAAGTGTCTTCTCATCGTTCAGCCACGTCAGCACGATGAGCTGATGGGTGGAGCTGAAGCGATAGAACAAGCGAAGGCGCCCAAGGAACTTCACCCGGCGCCATGCGCTGAGGTTGGCCTTGAGCCGGTAGTCTGCTGCGTTCGGATCGCGTGCGATGTGGTCCCTCAACAGACGCACCAGCGCGGCGAGCACGGTGGCCTCCGGAGTTGACAGAGGACCCGTGGGGCTGGCCACGCGCTGTGCGGCGACGGTGGTGATCAAGGCGCGCCAGCGCTCGTCGAAGTCCGGCCACGCCACGAATGTCCAGCCATTGAGCACGAGAGGCGCCGCTTGCGGCGGCGCCTCCTTTGCTTTGGCACGCTTACGAGCCGGCATGCTGGCCTGCTCGACCGAGGAGATCCGTCACGGGAGCTCGAAGTCGTCCGGGAGACGGTCGCGGTCGAGGTCGACCCGCATTCCCGCGATGAGCGCTTCCGCGAGCTCAAACTCGCGCATCGACATCTCACGCAAGAGGTTCGGCTGCTCGATCATAGCCCGCTCGCTCCAGGCGAGATACGCGGCGGCGACGGGATCGATGTCGTCTGCGCCATCGCCAACACGCCCCTTCGCGGGAGCCGGCGTGCGCGGCCGCAACAGGATCGTGCCCGCGCCGAGGTAGGCGGCCTCGAAGCTGCCCTCATGCAACTCGGGGTGCGCTTGAAAGAGCGCGGCGTCCATCCGATAGCCGCGTGAGTTGCCGATCTGCGCCGGGCTGGCGCTGTAGGTCTCGATCTTGGGCATGAAGGTTCCGACTTGACGTTATAACCAACGTAATAACAATCGGCCGTTCCCGCTAGCCACTGGAGGTAGCGCACGGCCACGTCATTCAATTGGGCCCGGAAACTTGCGCGACGTTTGGTGTGATCACAAACGAAAAAAGCACCCGTTTCCGGGTGCCTTTGACGTAACCGCAATTCCGACTTCGAGTTGTGCGAGAGCGGGCGACCGGGCTCGAACCGGCGACGTCCAGCTTGGGAAGCTGGCATTCTACCAACTGAATTACGCCCGCGAAGCGCGGCCAACCGCACCGCGTTCCAACGCACAAGCTACTCCCGCCGCCCCGCCCCGGTAAAGGCCCTGCCGACCACCGCCTCGGCGGCAGCCACTCAGCCGGCAAGCCGCTCAGCGCCGCTGCCGCAGCACAAACTCCAGCGAGGCGCCGTTCTCGAGGCGTGCCGTCACCCGCACCACCCCCTCGGGGAGCGTGGCCTGCGGCATGGTCACCCGAACTGAGGCCGTGCCCGCAACCGTGGTCCGCACATTGTCCGTCTCGAGCACGCCGGCCGAGGTCTGCCAGCGCACGAGGGTATTGGCCACGGGATTGAGGTACGTGTCCTGCGCGCGCACCACCAGCGGCGCCGATAGGGCAGCGGCCGCAAGCTCCTGATTGTCGCCCTCCAGCAGCTCAAAGGTCGTGGGGGCCAGCGCACGCGCCGTGGCAGAAATGCGCAACGAGTCGCCGGTGACGAGCAGCGCGGCCAGCACCTGCGTGCCCGCCGTGCGCCCCAGCACCCATGAGGTGCTCGCGCGCCCCAGGGAATCCGCGGCACTGCTCGAGAAACCCACGGTGCCGCCGCCACTGCGCACCGCCCACAACACCACGGCACCGGGCAGCGGCCGGCCGTCCTGATCACGCACGGTCACGCTGGGCAGGGTCGGCACGGCAGAGCCCACGTTGGCGACCTGGCCGTCCACACCGGCGCCCATGACCAGCGACGTGGGAATGCGCCCACTGGGCGTGTCCGTCCCCGTGCTGGAGTTGCAGCCCGTCAGCACGACGCCAAACAGCACGCTTGCCGCGCACACCATCGCCCACCGTCCAATGTTCGCCTGCTGCACTGCCACCTCGTGTTTCTGGACCCGGCCGACGGCCCGAATGGCCTCGGCGATATCACACATCGCACATCGCGTGTTTCACATCGCGTACCGCACATCGCGCGACGTACATCACGCGCCGCACACCACGCTCACGCCAACACGCATCGACACACTGAGCCCTACCCCGCGAGACCACATCCATGCCACAGCACACGGCAACCAGCCTGTTCAATCGCCTACGTCGTGCGGCGTATGGATCGAATCCGCCAATGGTCAGAACGTGTGCCCGCTGCCTCACGCGTCCGAGCGACGAAACCGTGAGGAGGTGCATCCTGGGCGCCGCGCAGGAATCGACACTGACCGAGTGCCGCCAACGAGAGGGTGTCGGAAATTCTGTGTATGAGCCATAACTCTGTATCACGACGGAGGATGGATGGCTCGACGGAAGAAGACCGCAGATCCCACGCTGGCGGCGTTGCCCGAGGGGTTGATTGATCAGCTGGC